>NZ_CP041025.1:3674166-4047500 GCF_006385135.1 Paremcibacter congregatus | reverse complement strand
GCAAGCATGAGGTCGTGGGTTCGATCCCCTCTGCCTCCACCAAAATTTACCTGAACTTACATGAGACATTTAATTCCAAAGGGGGCGCCAAGCCTCCGGTGGACTTATATAAATAAACAACAAATCTTTGTTGTTTATTTATAACGTTCTTTGACATTGTGAATGGGTTTTTTAATCAGAGAGTTTACTCAATTCTCTCTCTGGTTATACTGTTAATTTTAATAGGTAGATATTTTCTGGTTTGCGTTTTTCTGCTCTCCCCGAGCAGTATTTGAGCGCAGACATTGACAGAGAAATACTAGCTTTTTGATTTTAATGAGCGTCATGTATTTTTTGTTCGGCCCCCATACCCTGGAAGGCCGGATGATTGTTCCAAGATCAGATTAGTACAAAAGTGATCTGATCTCTGTACATGGCGATGATCTCAAGTGTTATAAGAGCATATGGTGGATGCCTTGGCGAATAGAGGCGATGAAGGACGTGTTACGCTGCGATAAGCGTCGGGGAGCTGCGAAAAAGCTTTGATCCGACGATTTCCGAATGGGGAAACCCGGCTATTTAATAGTCATCCCTACCTGAATACATAGGGTAGGGAAGCGAACTCAGGGAACTGAAACATCTAAGTACCTGAAGGAAAGGACATCAACCGAGACTCCGTTAGTAGCGGCGAGCGAACGCGGACCAGGCCAGTGGCTTGATTTGAAAAACGAGAATGCAATGGAAAGTGCAGCCTTAGTGGGTGATAGCCCCGTATCGGTAAATTCATTTCAAGTCCTCGAGTAAGGCGGAACACGTGAAATTCTGTCTGAACATGGGGGGACCACCCTCCAAGCCTAAGTACTCCTATTCGACCGATAGTGAACAAGTACCGTGAGGGAAAGGTGAAAAGCACCCCGATAAGGGGAGTGAAATAGATCCTGAAACCGTATGCTTACAATCAGTTGGAGCTCCTTTATGGGGTGACAGCGTACCTTTTGTATAATGGGCCAACGACTTAGTATGTCATGCAAGATTAAGCCGATAGGTGTAGTCGAAGCGAAAGCGAGTCTTAATAGGGCGATTTAGTATGACGTATTAGACCCGAAACCGAGTGATCTAGTTATGGGCAGGTTGAAGGTGCAGTAACATGCACTGGAGGACCGAACCCACTTATGTTGAAAAATGAGGGGATGACCTGTGACTAGGGGTGAAAGGCCAATCAAACTCGGAGATAGCTGGTTCTCCGCGAAATCTATTTAGGTAGAGCGTCAGACGAATACTGCCGGGGGTAGAGCACTGGATGGATGCGGGGGGCGCGAGCCTTACCAATTCTAACCAAACTCCGAATACCGGTAAGTACTATCTGGCAGACACACTACGGGTGCTAAGGTCCGTAGTGGAGAGGGAAACAGCCCTGACCGACAGCTAAGGTCCCTAAATCATGTCTAAGTGGGAAAGCATGTGAGAAGGCCAAAACAACCAGGAGGTTGGCTTAGAAGCAGCCACCCTTTAAAGAAAGCGTAACAGCTCACTGGTCTAATAGCCATCTTGCGGCGAAGATGTAACGGGGCTCAAGACATGTACCGAAGCTTCGGATTTGATACTTTGTATCAAGTGGTAGCGGAGCGTTCTGTAAGCCTGTGAAGGGATACCTGTGAGGGGTCCTGGAGGTATCAGAAGTGCGAATGTTGGCATGAGTAGCGATAAAGAGTGTGAGAGACACTCTCGCCGAAAGTCCAAGGGTTCCTGCGTAAAGCTAATCTGCGCAGGGTTAGCCGGTCCCTAAGGCGAGGCTGAAAAGCGTAGTCGATGGGAACTCAGTTTAATATTACTGGGCCTGGTGGTAGTGACGGATGATGTAAGTTGTTCCTCCTTATTGGATTGGAGGGGCCGCGAAATCGTTCCAGGAAATAGCTCCACCGTTAAGACCGTACCCCAAACCGACACAGGTGGACAGGTAGAGCATACCAAGGCGCTTGAGAGAACTATGTTGAAGGAACTCGGCAAATTGCATCCGTAACTTCGGGAGAAGGATGCCCCCTATGAAGGCAACTTTTTAGGGGGGGCACAGACCAGGGGGTGGCGACTGTTTACTAAAAACACAGGGCTCTGCGAAGTCGCAAGACGACGTATAGGGTCTGACGCCTGCCCGGTGCCGGAAGGTTAAAAGGAGGTGTGCAAGCACCGAATTGAAGCCCCGGTAAACGGCGGCCGTAACTATAACGGTCCTAAGGTAGCGAAATTCCTTGTCGGGTAAGTTCCGACCTGCACGAATGGCGTAACGACTTCCCCACTGTCTCCAACATAGACTCAGCGAAATTGAATTGCCCGTGAAGATGCGGGCTACCCGCGGTTAGACGGAAAGACCCCGTGCACCTTTACTATAGCTTCAGAATGATAATGGATATGTTATGTGTAGGATAGGTGGGAGGCTTTGAACTCATGTCGCCAGATGTGAGGGAGCCGTTGGTGAAATACCACCCTTAACCTGTCTGTTATCTAACCGCGGCCCGTATATCCGGGTCCGGGACCTTCTGTGGTGGGTAGTTTGACTGGGGCGGTCGCCTCCTAAAGAGTAACGGAGGCGCGCGATGGTAGGCTCAGGTTGGTCGGAAATCAACTGTGAGAGTGCAATGGCATAAGCCTGCCTGACTGCGAGACTGACAAGTCGAGCAGAGACGAAAGTCGGTCATAGTGATCCGGTGGTCCCGCGTGGAAGGGCCATCGCTCAACGGATAAAAGGTACGCCGGGGATAACAGGCTGATAATGCCCAAGAGTCCATATCGACGGCATTGTTTGGCACCTCGATGTCGGCTCATCTCATCCTGGGGCTGGAGCAGGTCCCAAGGGTATGGCTGTTCGCCATTTAAAGAGGTACGTGAGCTGGGTTTAGAACGTCGTGAGACAGTTCGGTCCCTATCTGCCGTGGGCGTAGGAGAATTGAGAGGATCTGTCCCTAGTACGAGAGGACCGGGATGGACATACCTCTGGTGGACCTGTTGTTGCGCCAGCAGCATTGCAGGGTAGCTATGTATGGACGGGATAACCGCTGAAAGCATCTAAGCGGGAAACCCACCTCGAGATAAGTTCTCCCTAAAGAGCCGTGGAAGACCACCACGTTGATAGGCTGGATGTGGAAGCGCGGTAACGCGTGAAGCTGACCAGTACTAATTACTCAATCGACTTGAAATCATTCGTCATGAACAGAGATCAGATGATTTAAAAGAATATTTTAAATGTGACGGGGGATGTTCCCCCGCGCACGTGCGCTCCCCCAACCTCGCATTAGCTCGGGCGGGCGGTCGCCCTTGCCTCAGGCTGTAACAGCCTTCGGTTTGGTGTGTAACTTGAAATATTCTAAACTGATCCTGGGATAACGCTCAGTAAAATCAAAATAAAATTAACAGCCCAATATCCTTAATTGACCTGGTGATCATAACGTTTGTGTCCCACCCGGTCCCATCCCGAACCCGGAAGTGAAACCAGATAGTGCCGATGGTACTTCGTCTCAAGGCGCGGAAGAGTAGGTCGTCGCCAGGTCTATTAAGGATATTGAACAAAAACCCATCCACAATCTCAAAGCCGACCTCATGTAGCGAAGCGGTAGGCAAATATCATTACCGCGGGGTGGAGCAGCCCGGTAGCTCGTCAGGCTCATAACCTGAAGGTCGTTGGTTCAAATCCAACCCCCGCAACCAAGAATACACATAAAAAGCCTGCTAGTGCATTGTACTGGCAGGCTTTTTTGATTCAACCTCCCGCGATTTGACAAGCCAGAAACTCTCCTATAGGCTGCAAAACAGCTAGCACGGTTCTAGCACGGTTTAGCACGGTTTTTAATACAGTCATTAACACAATTTGGCACAGGGGAATTCTTATGGAAATTCACAAAATCCTGGGCGGCAAAGTAAGTGTGTTCCGTCGGGAAGATTCAAAGAAGTGGCAATGCGCCGCCTCGATCAAAGGGCGGCAGTATCGACAAAGCAGCAAACAGGAGAGCCTGGCCGCCGCCAAGGATGTGGCCGAAGACTGGTATATGGAATTGCTCAATATGGATCGCTTCGGCGAGCTCAATGCGGGCAAGACCTTCCGCGAGGCCGCGAAAATCTTCGAGAGTGAATATGAACTGATCACCATCGGGCGCCGCAGCCCGAAATGGGTCGAGGGGCACAAAGCCCGGTTGCGGCTGCATCTCCTGCCGTTCCTCGGCGCCAAAGGCGTCAAGGCGATCACCTCCGGCGTCGGCCAGAATTACCGCGCCCACCGGATGACCAAGCCGGAAGACTGGCCGGAAGAAGGCGCAGAAGGCTACAAGCCCTGGACGCCGCCGGCCCAGAACACGCTGCACAATGAAGTGGTGACCCTGAGCATGGTCCTGAAGACCGCCCAGCGTCATGGCTGGCTCGACCATGTGCCGGATCTGTCCGATCCCTACCGCCGTCAAAGCAAGGTCGAGCATCGCCCCTGGTTCACCCCTAAGGAATATAAACGCTTCTATGAAGCCACTCGCCATAACGCCGCCTATCCGAAAGTGGTGCGGTTTAAATGGCAGGCAGAGCAGTTGCATGACTATGTGTTGATCATGGCCAACACCGGGCTCAGGCCCGATGAGGTCAAGCGTCTGGAGTACCGGGATGTTGAGATCGTCGATGACGAGCACACCGGGGAGACTATTCTTGAAATCGAAGTCCGCGGCAAACGGGGCGTGGGCTTTTGTAAAAGCATGCCGGGGGCGGTGCGCCCCTTTAAGCGTATGCTGAAAAGAAATAATCCGGAACAGACGGATCGTTTGTTCACGACTGACTTCAAGAAAATGCTGAACGGCATTCTCTTGAAACTTGATCTTAAGTTTGACCGAAATGGCAAGGCCCGGACGGCTTACAGTTTACGGCACAGCTATATCTGCTTCCGGCTGCTGGAGGGTGCCGACATCTATCAGGTGGCCAAGAACTGCCGCACATCCGTCGAGATGATCGAAAAGCACTATGCCGCCCATCTGAAAGACATGATCGACACCCGGCTCGTGAACGTGAGACGGGTCAGGGGCGTCAAGGTCTTTGATGTTGACTAATGGCCTGTGAGGTAGAGAGTCTGGATGATGTTAATTGACCTTGGAGACAGTCAATCAGGCTGTGCCCTCGCGAAGAACTGCTGCATCGGCCAACCCTACGCAGTTATTTCTATGATGGCTATACTTTTTCCCTGTTGCCTACTCTGTAGAGAGATGGCGAAGTAAACCATTGCTGCGCACCGGCTAACAAATTAATGTTCCCTAATGAGTTATTCATATCGCTGTTTCAAGAAATTGACGAAAATTCTACCTCTGAATCCATCACCTTTATTTAACGGGGGTATTACCGCCTCTATCGGCCAGAGGCGGACATTCAATTTTCACCAAATAACAGGGATCAGTTGTTTGATTTGTTAGGTGCTTTCATAAAAGAGCCAATTTCTTTGACCTTTCGGTATCTGACAAAAGGTCATGATGTTCTTTATAAAGTTTCTTTATGGCATCCAGTGCAATCTGCAGGCATTCATCTCGTTTTTTGACTGCATCATCATGCGATATTTCTTTAACTCCATGCACAATTTTACTTCTTTCAGTATAGTATTTTACAACTTTACTCTGGAGTTCTAGCCTCTCTTCCGAGTTCTCTTTCAATAGCTTGGCGATTGAAACGGATATTCTGTAGCTAAGCTCTGCATTACCTCCAAAAAGGTTTTCCCATGCAATTATTGAATCAATGAAACCATCAATGGGGTTCATTCTTTCGTTAATTGATGAAAGTATTCTTCTAATGGCTAATCTTATTTTCTCATCATCACTATCATTAATGATTTTAGACCAGTAGGTTATGGCCTCAATTTCATCACTTTTGAGCAAATAGTGGGGCATAGGAGATTTAACACTATTACCCCATGATATATTTGTACCATGGCTTAACGGATCAAAGACAAGAGACCAAGCCTGATTTATTCCTATTGCAGGAGTTCTATTTATAGCTAACGCTAAAGCGAATGATAGGTTCTCTTGGAATAAAGCAAGTTTTTTCCTGGCTTGTTCTAATTGAGGAGGCCAATTTTTAGATCCCTGCTGCTCGCCGAGTATTATCTCGTATGGATATTTATACTCAAGAACTAGACCAAGAATTTTATTCTGACCGCCTAAAATAGATGGCCTTGCTTGATTTGGTATAAGAGATAATATTTCTTCGTTATAGGTTCGAATTTTTCCATTTTCTATTTCCATTTCTGAAAAATCATCAAGGCCAACATTGTGAAATCCAACGAAGGCTGGAACCTCGATTTGTTTCCCTTCTCCAAGGTTTCGTAACATCTCAATATTTTCAGCTACTGAGGCTAACAACGCATCACGGGAAATATTGCCTCGCATTTTCATTAGCTCATAGGTGTTTGCGATAAGAGTCTCGGGAAAAACTGCTAATTGAAGCCCTCCACCCCTGCCAGAAGAGGCCATATATTGACAATGGGTATCCATTTCATTCTCACCAACATTAGTGAATAGCTTAGCTAATGATCGATCAGCCATGATACTGTCTATAAGAATCTGTCTTTCATGCAGCTGATAAGTTAAAGAACTCAAATGAGAGAAGGTATTCATAAAAAAGTGACTGTTAGTGGGAAGATTTATCAGAAAAAGAGGAAAGACCTCCAGTGCGATTTTAGATGCGGATGAGGCTACAGGGTCTGGAATATCAACATGAACTTTCTCGCCACCAAGTTGTTCATGCCAAATATTAAAAATATGCCTGTTATCCTGTAGGATTTGTGGAAGTGTATGAAACACTGAAAAATCAACATCACCTTGATCAATCCCTTGCATTCGTAGTCGGCGACAGATTTTGATAAATCCTTTTAATACTTCAGCTTTTTCCTCACTTATATCATACTGACCATTTAAAACCCCTAAGGCTACGTCCTCTTCAATATTCAGAATGAATCCCAGTATTTTATGCCCCATGTTTTTTATAAAAAGAGGGATATTTACTATTGGCATATTTTTTTATCCTCTATTGTCTATTTGCAGGCACCTAACCTTGGCTTGACAAGCACAATACCATTAAATTAATGTCCGCTTTGGGTCGAAAGCAGACACTCGGTAAGCGGACAGCTGCCCTGCTTAATTTTATATGAAGGAAACGTAATGGCTTCATTTGCTTTGTTGAGGAACAACAGGGATATCAAAGTGCAATACATCTTCGCGAATGCCGAGTTTGGAATATAACTCAATCGCTGGCTGATCCTCTTTGTCGGCTTGCACATAAATGACCCAAGCACCGCGTTTTAATGCCATGGGTTTAAGTATTTCTATTAATGCTGAAGCGACACCTTTTCTTCTATAGGGTTTTGAAACTGCTAAATCGTAAATATATATTTCGCTTCGTTTTTGTTCGAACTTTTTAAGTTCGTATGCAGCAAGACCGCCAATGACAACACCATCTTTTTCTGCTTTAAGCGCAATGAAAGTATCACTAGTAAGAAGTTCTTTCGAGTAGGAGTTATCCGGCCGGTTGTTTCCATACGTTTTCTTGTCATCAAAAGCTTCTTCGAAACAATTCAATAGTGCTTCAAACCCTTCCATGTCCTCAGCGGTAATTTGCTTTATTTGAAAATTCATATGATTTATCTTCCGAATAATGAGGAGTTTATCTCAATTGAATTAACCAGTCAAAATGCTAGTCTGCGATTATCTACTTTGGGGCAGCTGTAGCCGTGGAGGAGCGTCAGGAGCATATGATAGGCCGTTTCGGTACTGTTGCGGAGCGCTGCGCCGGCGCGGCGGTAATTCTTCTGACGAAAGAACTGGCGCTGCTGTAACAAGAAAGTCGCGATCTCCGCCTGAAATTTATCCTGCTGCCGCATCGTCGTCCAAAATTTCGGGCGGGTCATTTTCTTCTGATTGACCTCGACAAAGATCTGCCGACCGGGGAAGACTTGGTGGTCGTCAAAGCTGTAGATCCGCAGAATCCGGCCGGGGTTATGCCGGTTCAGGTTTGCGGGCTCTTTGCGGGGTTTGAGGACCTGGCCAGCGCGTAAGCTTTTCACTGGCGGCTTGAATTTATCGTCTGTGGGAGGTGCCGGGGGCGCGCGTCGGGGGATGAGTCTGCGGGCCTCATTGAAGCCCACCCGAATGATCGCGAGGGCGCGGGTGAGGTCTGGGTCCAGATTGTCGGACCGAATGCCGGTTTTGATAAATGCTCTGGGATGGACCATCATTACCCCCATGTTATCTGCTTTCCTCGCCTCTTGTTCGTGACGTGTGTTTCGCCCATGGTATACACTCGAGTGACATTAAACAAGGACCGGTTGTTAAAATAAACCTCTGCACCCGGTGGGGCACGTCAAAGGGCACCGTTTAGACCGCAATCAGGCCGCGAGGCGGGCGGTATCAACGACGATGTCATCCTTTGTGACCGGGAACTCACATGAGGCTATGGGCAAGGATGTTGTGGCTCACCCCCTCCTGTTTTTAATTCAAGCCGCTTTTACCCTCTGCGGGGCGGGAGGCAACAGATCTTCCGCGCCAAAATCCCGTGAAGACAGTGGCATCCCGCCCTGACCTCAGAGGGAGAGCTCTCTTGTATTCTTAAAAAACAGGAGAGATCATCATGAGAAACCACTATCACGCCACCCCTTACGACATCAGCGCCCCAGGATTTTCCTTCACCGATTACGACGATTATCTTGCACAAGTCCGCACCTGCCGCAATGACCATGGCGATCCGGTGGAGGAATTCAGCCTTCACATGGTCGACGGTGACAATGAAGTCCTCTTCAATGCGCTGGAGATCAGTCAGGCGACCCTGGAGCAATGGTTCACTGACTTCGAACCGCTCGCCGGAGATGATCTGATCAAGGCGATCTATTTGTCAGAATATGTGACAGGTGACATGGCGGATATTCTCGACTGGCTGGACGAGGTATCGATCTTCGAAGGCGACGCGGAGGCGTTCATCATCGATTATATCGAGGATTGCGGCCTGCTCGACGACATGCCGGAAAACCTCCAGCACTATTTCGACACTGAAGCCTTCGCCCGCAGCCTGCTGCTCGGGGGCGACATCACCGAAGTGAACATCATGGGATCAACCTATATCGTGCGGGAGAACTGATCATGGCTATTACAACAGAAACCCTGATCTGGCATGCCTATCGCATTGAAGTAGGGTATGACCCTGACTATAACCCGACGGGCAAAGGAACGGCCCTGGCTCACCTAGAAATCCGCACCCTCAGCCCGGAAAGGGCTGCGTTACCGATCACGGAAACCGGCTACCGTTCGGTCTTTATGCCGGACAGTTATCTCGACGACTATGATAGCGCCGTTGATTTCGTGGAAAAGTGGCTCACCTCAGCCGCCCTGACAGAGGAATGGAAAGATATTCTGGATCAGGCACGTCAACTGAGTCTCTTTTGATCTTTAGCTATTCTCCGGGCGGAAATACTTTTACCGCTTCCGCCCGGCGTTTTTTGTCGGCGCTCGCAGAAGATGGCATAAAAGAAAAAGAGTGATATATCTAAAATGCTTACGGGCATGTGTTCTCTGACGGGCCCCAGATATGCCGATGAAATTATTTTAAGGTGTAGGCATCTTCTTGACTCTGGAGGCAGGAGGTTCATAATTAGAACAAATAGTGAACATTAGAGTCGTATTACCATGAAAATCACCCGATCTGTATCCCGCGTTTCGGCGCAAGAGATCGCGCCCCAAGACAGGCCTTTGAGCCTGTCGTTTGGCGTGCCGGAGATCGACGGGCATCTGGCCGGAGGCGGGTTACGGCTGGACGCCATTCACGAATTCCTGCCGGAAGACTTCACCGCCCGGGCGGCGGCCTATGGTTTCCTCACGGCTCTGATCGGTCGCCTGATGCGACAGGGGACCGGTCCGGTGATCTTCTGTGATTTTCAGCGGCGCACGGCGGACAGGCTGCTGCCGTTCGGGCCGGGATTGATGGCGCTCGGGCTGGATCCGGGGCGGCTGATCCATGTGCAAAGCGCCTCCGAGACGGATTTCTTCTGGTCCCTGGAAGAGGCCCTGACCTGTTCCCGCCCGCTGGCGGTGATCGGTATCGCGGGGGAGACCAGCCTGTATGATTTTACCGAAAGCAAGCGGCTGAACCTGCGGGCCCACCGTCAGGGCAAGCCGCTGTTTCTGCTGCGCGCCGGAGAAACGGCGGGGGCCACGGCCTGCGCCAGCCGCTGGCGGATCGGGGCCTTGCCGGGGGCGCGCCCCAGTTCTCAGGCGGGGCAATCCCGGCGCGGTTTTTTTTTACCTCCCCTCGGCGATCCCTGCTGGCGGCTTTCGCTGGTCCGGGCGCAAGGGTCGCGCCCGCAGGCCTGGCCGGTGAGGTGGGATCATGAGACGCTTCGTTTCCATCTGGCTGCCCCATTGGCCGCTCGAACGATTGGCGATCCAGACCGCGCGCCGGTCAGGCGAACCGCCGGATCCTGAGGGGGCGAAGACGCCCCATGTGCTGACCGCGCCGGGGCAGGGCGGCATCCGGCTGCGGGCGCTGAACCGGGCGGCGGTCGAGGCGGGTCTGCGTCAGGATCAACTGTTGACCGACGCCCAGGCCCTGTGCCGCGCTCTTCGGGTTGGGGACTTTGATCCGGCGGGCGACGCCCGGGCGCTGGAGAAGCTGACACGCAGTTTCACCCGCTACAGCCCCTGGGTCGCTTGTGATCTGCCGGAGGGACTGGTGCTGGAGAGCAGCGGCTGCGATCACCTGTTCGGCGGCGAGGCTAAGATGCTGCGCCATATGCAGCAGCTTCTCACTCGGATGGGGCTCAGCGGTCATCTGGCCCTGGCCTCGACCTTGGGCGCGGCGCGGGCGTTAAGTCGTTTCGGCGGGCGGGAGATCACGCTTCTATCGCCGGGAGAGGAAGCGCGGGCCTTGCGCCCCCTGCCGCTGGCGGCCTTGCGGTTGAGCGCGCCCATTCTGGAGCGGCTCTCCCGGGTGGGCTTCAAGACCATCGGTCCTCTGATCGACAAGCCCCGGGCGCCGTTGCGGGCCCGCTATGGGGCGGAACTGCTGCACAAGCTTGCGCAGGCGCTGGGCGAAGCGCCGGAAACCCTGTCGCCCCTGTCGCCGCCGCCGGACTATCGCCGGCAGGAGGTGCTGCAGGAGCCGATTTTACTGCTGTCCCAGATCAAGATGGTTCTGTCCCATCTGACGGAGGGTCTGGCGGCGGATCTGCAGGCGGCCCATAAGGGGGCTCGGGCACTGACCTTCAGCCTTTATCGGGTGGACGGGGTCTTCTATCCAATTCGGCTTGGCACCGGATCGCCCTGTTATGAGGCGGATCATATGCAGCGGCTGTTCTCGGAGAAGCTTGATCTGCTGCAGGATGAGATGAATGTGGGCTATGGCTTTGATCATCTGTGCCTAGAGGCGGCGGAGACGGAAATTCTCACCGCCTATCAGAAGGATATGACCGCGAAGGACGCCACGGACGACCTGCGGGATTTTGACCGGCTGCTGGATCGTTTCTGCGGCCGGCTGGGGGCGGAGCATGTTCGGACCTTCGCGGCGAGGGCGAGCCATATCCCGGAACGCAGTCAATGCCTGACGCCTTTCCGTCATCGGGCAGACGCAGGGTCTGACTGGCTCGGCCATCTAAAGAGCTTACAGGGCGGCGCTTATCTCGGGCGGCCGGTAGTGCTGCTGCCCTTTCCGGAGCCGGTGACGGTGATGGCGGAGGTACCGGACGGCCCGCCGGTGCGCTTTGACTGGCGGCGCATCCGCCATCAGGTCGCCGCCGTGGACGGGCCGGAACGGTTGTCGCCGGAATGGTGGCGCAGGGACATGTCCGGCAACCGTCCGGCATCCGAGACCCGGGATTATTTCCGGATTGAGGATGAGCAGGGGCGGCGTTACTGGCTGTATCGGGCCGGGCTGTATGAACGTGGCGAGACGCCCCGCTGGTACCTGCAGGGCCTGTTTGCCTGAGGAGAAAGGAGGCGTGATGACAAAGAATGATGATTTTCCCTATGCGGAACTGGCGGTGAGCAGTAATTTCAGCTTCCTGCGCGGCGCGTCCCATCCAGAAGAACTGGTCGAGATGGCCCATCTTCAGGGCTATCACGCGCTGGCGATTGCCGACCGCAACAGCCTGGCCGGGGTGGTGCGCGCCCATGTCAAGGCGCGGGAGCTGGGGCTGCAACTGATCATCGGCGCCCGGCTGGTGCTCGAGGGCGGGCTGGAAATCCTCGCCTTCCCGAAGGATAGGGCCGCGTATGGTCGCCTGAGCAAACTGCTGACCCTGGGCAATCGCCGGGCGGCGAAGGGCGACTGCCATCTGTCGTTATCGGATCTGGACCGGCTGGAGGGCGGGGTCGTCCTGATTGCGATGCCGCCCCGGGATGTGGGGCCGGACTTCGCCGCGATGCTGGAGAATTTTCCCCGACTGCCCGGGGGGCGGGCCTATCTGGCGGCGCAGCGGCTCTATCACGGTCATGACGCCCGGCGGCTGGCCCAGTTGCAGGATCTGGCTTTGCGCCATGATCTGCCGCTGATCGCCACCAATGATGTTTATTATCACACCCCCCGCCGCCGTCCGCTGCAGGATGTGCTGACCTGCATTCGCCATCATGTGACCATCGATGCGGCCGGATTGTTGTTGGAGGGCAATGCGGAACGCTATCTCAAGCATCCGTCGGAGATCTATCGCCGGTTTCGCGGCTATGAGGCGGCGGTGAAGCGCACTCTGGAGGTGGCGGCCTTCTGCACCTTCTCCCTCGACGAACTGGCCTATGAATATCCCGATGAGCCGGGGGGAGAGAGCGCCACCCCGCAAGAGGAGCTGGAGCGCCTGACCTGGGCGGGGGCGGCGGCGCGCTATCCGGACGGGGTCAGTGATAAAATCCGCGCGCTGCTCAATCATGAAATCGCCCTGATCAAACAGCTGGACTATGCGCCCTACTTCCTCACCGTCCATGATCTGGTGCGCTTTGCCCGCAGTCGTGGCATTCTCTGTCAGGGGCGGGGCTCGGCGGCCAACTCGGCGGTCTGCTACTGCCTGGGGATCACCTCCGTCGACCCGGTCTATTTCGATCTGCTGTTTGAACGCTTTATCTCGGCCGAGCGGGATGAGCCGCCGGACATCGATGTGGATTTCGAACATGAACGCCGGGAAGAGGTGATTCAATATATTTACCAGAAATACGGCCGCCACCGGGCCGGGATCGCGGCGACGGTGATCTGCTACCGGGTCAAGATGGCGGTGCGGGAAGTGGGCAAGGTGATGGGTCTGTCCGCCGATATCATCGCGGCGCTGGGCACCATTGGCTGGGACTGGTCGGTGAAAGTGCCCAATGCGGAACATATGGAACAGACCGGTCTCGATTTTACCGACCCCCGCCTGCGCCAGTGCCTGATCCTCGCCGGCGATCTGCTTGGCTTCCCGCGTCATCTGTCGCAGCATGTGGGCGGTTTTGTCATCACCCGGGGGCCGCTGGAGGAACTCTGTCCCATCGCCAATGCGGCCATGGCGGACCGTACCTTTGTCGAATGGGACAAGGATGATCTGGCGGCGCTGAAGATCCTTAAAATCGACGTCCTGGCGCTCGGTATGTTGAGCTGTATCCGCAAGGCCTTTGATCTGCTGGAGACGCATTACGACAGACGGCTCGATCTGGCAACCATTCCTCAGGGGGATACCGAGACCTATGACATGATCTGCCGGGCGGATACGGTGGGGGTGTTTCAGATCGAAAGCCGGGCCCAGATGACCATGCTGCCGCGCCTGCGGCCGCGCACCTTCTATGATCTGGTGATCGAGGTGGCGATCGTGCGCCCGGGGCCAATTCAGGGGGATATGGTCCATCCTTATCTCAGGCGGCGTCAGGGGCTGGAAGAGGTGACCTTCCCCTCGCAGGAGCTGGAAGATATTCTGGGCAAGACCTTAGGGGTGCCGTTGTTTCAGGAGCAGGCGATGAATATCGCCATCACGGCGGCGGGCTTCACCCCGGGGGAGGCGGACCGGTTGCGCCGCGCCATGGCGACGTTTAAACGCACCGGCACCATCGGCAATTTCAAAGAAAAATTCATCACGGGCATGCTGGCGAAAGACTACAAGCAGGATTTCGCCGAACGCTGCTTCAAGCAGATCGAAGGCTTCAGCGATTATGGCTTTCCTGAAAGCCACGCCACCAGCTTTGCCCTGCTGGCCTATGTCTCCAGCTGGCTGAAATGTCATTATCCCGACGCCTTCACCTGCGCCTTGCTCAACAGTCTGCCCATGGGGTTTTACAGTTCTTCGTCTCTGGTGCGCGATTTCCGCGATCACGGCGGGACCGTGCTGCCGCCGGACATTAATCACAGCGATTGGGATCATCATCTGGTGCAGACCAGCAACCGCCAAAGCCTGACCGGGACGGGCGGCGGGGCCTATGCCCTTCGGCTGGGCTTCCGTCAGGTGAAGGGATTGAAGCGCCGCGATATGGCGCATCTGGTGGCCGCGCGTCAGGGCGGCTATGACAGTGTCCGCGATTGTTATTTCCGCAGCGGCCTGTCCGTCGGCAAACTGGAGCTGCTGGCCCATGCCGATGGCTTTTCGTCCCTGGGGCTTGGACGGCGACAGGCCCTGTGGCTGATCCAGGGGCTGGAGACGTCGGTTGTCGCGCAGGCGGGGGCGGCGGACAGTTTGCCCCTCTTTGCTGCAGTGGAGGGCGATGGTGACAGAACAGAGTTGCAACGGGAGGCGGAAGTGGCCCTGCCGCGCCTGCGTCTCGGCGAAAGCGTGATGGAGGATTACGCCACCCTGAAGCTGTCCCTGAAGGCCCATCCCGTGGCGTTCCTGCGTCAGAGATTGAAGCGCAACGGCTTTGTCCCCCACGGGGATTTGCCGCAGGTCAAGGCGGGTCGCAAGGTCAAGATCGCCGGTCTGGTTCTGGTGCGCCAGCGGCCCGGCACCGCCAGTGGGGTGGTGTTCCTGACGCTGGAGGATGAAACAGGCATCGCCAACGCCATTGTCTGGCCGATGGTGTTTGAGAAATACAGGAAGTTGTTGCTGACTTCGCGGTTGATCGGGGTGCTCGGCAAGCTCGAGCGCGAACAGTCCGTGACCCATATCGTAGTCGACAAGCTGGTAAGCTTGGATGCGGCGCTCTATGAAAAGACTTACGGGGCCGATGAGGATTCCACACCCCCCCAAGCCCCGCCCGATAGCGCCCTGCCCAAAGGTCGGAATTTTTGTTGAGGGGTATTTTGACCAGAACAGTGGCTTTCCGCACAGAAGATAGATATGTCGCCGCCAACGGCTGTCAGGTTACCGTTCGCATCATGGCTGGTGGCGCCGGTATCAATGGTTTTCAGCTGATTAAGGCCGTTATAGGTGAAGTTCTTGGTTTCCGCGCTGCCGGTCCAGCTATAGACTGACTCACTAATGCTAGTGCGGCTACTGGATAACGTCTCTTGCTATTAACTCTGTCAAGAAGAACTTTTTGTCGCCACATGAGTAGGCTTCTTGGGAAAGTTCCTCCCCGTTGTAATCCTTATAAATACGAAAAGCGATTACACCATTTTCTAATGAGTAAAGCATTGTCGAATGAAAGAAGTTGGCCGTTTTTGCACTATTTGGTGAGGCATTCACAATGTACCAGCTATTGTCCATGGTACTGGCGGGTCTGGCCGAAAATGAAAAGCCTTCCACTTCCCAATCCATTGATTTTCCCGCTTTTAAATGTTTCTCGCTGGGCACCATAAGGGCATCAGGCGAGACAAGGCCAATATAATCTTCTGATTCTATTACCCCGAACTCAGAAGTCGTATCTGACGTTATTGTCATCTGTTTTTCAAGATCAAAAATTAATGGTTCACCGTCTTTAGAGCTCACGCCTATTTCGCAAAATCTAATTTGGTTATTTTGCTCAGACATGTCACACCCCTGACATATCATGAGAACCACAGCACAGATGATCATGCGTTTTAAGTTTATCAACATATTAGTCTCCATTTTAATCGCATCCCGGATAACTTGGTCCAATCTCAAAAAAGAAATAGTCTCCCGTCCAACGGCCAGGAATAGAGGGACAGCCACCACCCGCCAAGCCGTGCGTGTTCAACATTTGAATGGCTTCAGCATCCAGACTCCTATGTCTGTCATTATGCCCAAAGATTAGACCTCTTAAATCATCTCTGTGTAAAATTTCATGTATCATTGTACGCGCCAATGCACTGGCGTTATTTCTCATGATCCCCTTCATAAAATTCATATTTAGTCGCATAGTATAGCCCGTTTGAGGATCCCGATCACGCACCCAGCTCCGATCTAGTTTCCCTGCAGTAGATTGGTCAAGTTTTTGCTGGCCGTTTGTCGCATCTTGAATGGAAGTATCACTCCAAACGCCCGGAAAAATTGTACCAACAAATTGAGAAACCAGTTCGATCTCTTTCTTATCTGGACTGCCTGGAACTTTGGTGCCATTTTCAGATATGTCCAAGTTATCATTATTCCATATAAAATTGGAAAAATTACTCTCTACAAAAATCGTTTCCCGGTAAGTTAGTTTATTCTCTGATCCTGTTTCAACTGTTACACAGTGACGGATTCTTAACCCCGTTCTTGTGGTGCAGACTGAATCTTTAATCAACTCGCTTGAATCCGTGGCATTTATCGGATCACCGCCCACGTAAGCATAGAGGTTCATGCCGGCAGCGTAACCGATGGGATCAGCTTGCAGGAAGCGGCCGAGGTTTGGCGCATAGGTGCGGGCCTTGTAATGATAGAGCTCCGCTTCCGGTAGGGACATCTGCCCCGTATAGAGAAAGCGACTGCCGCCATAGCTTGATGGTACGCCGTAAGGGTCATATTGTACCGGCTCCAACGCCGCACCATTGGTGCCCGTCACGGCGATAATGGAGCCGCGCGCATCCGCATGCAGCCAGCGCCGACTGCTGGTGCCACTGCCTTCATACCAGACCAGCGGTGCATCCAGGCCGGGGCCATGCACATAGCGGCGGGCGAGGGCGCCACTGCTGTTATATTCCCCAACCATATCGGCGCCGTCATAGAGGAAATCGATGCGGCGGCTGCTGAGGACTGCCATTTGTTCCGTTACATAACTAAGTAACCTCACTCCATAAGTTATTTATACTATACCTTACGTTGAAACATTCTTATTTTTTCAGGAGTTGAACCTACCGTTTAGAAAACTTCTGTCACTTCCCCTTCTGCCACGACCTGGCCAAAAAATAGAAATAATTTTTGGCCAGGCCAGACATCTTCATTTTTTAACGTAACCCCTGCCATAATTGTCCTACATTCCACGGTATCGCCTGGTTTAATCAATTCAGTCCCGACAGGTTCAATTATACAGTCAAAACATTTGCTATCTTTTACTTGGCCCAAGTAAACAAGAGACGAAAACCATTTCCCTGACAGCGGGTTTTTGAGGAAGTTTTCGCTAGTCGTATCGTAAAAATTGAATCTTGCCAGTATCTTTATCTGATTAGTTTTTTTTAATCCCATATCAATTATCTAAATTGTTTTATTCGCTTATCATTATGCTATGGTACATCAAATAGAACGGTAGCCGGGGGCAATAGAAAGAGATCTTGATTCTGCAATACTATCGTGGGAATTCCCCCTTCGACTCCTCCCGTAACTACTTTATATCTATCATTCATCCAGTATTCTGGAATAGCGGGGTAGTGTCCCGAATTTTCCGCATCAAAGGTAAAGCTGTCGCCGCCAAAGGCCGTCAGGTTACCGTTCGCATGATGGCTGGTGGCGCCAGCATCAATCGCACTCAGCTGATTGAGACTACAACATATGGAATTCGCATTGAATTTTCTATAACTTCGTAGAAAGTTTTTTACTCAACACGCCAACGGAAATAATTAGAACGGTTAGCAAAAACAAAGCCAATGTTCTCAAAATTCCTAGATTTGAAAAACTACATGACAAGCCACTGGCGTCTATCCAAGGTAGAGAAAACTTTTTAAATGCTTCCTGAAACTCCTTTTCAGAAAAAACATTAAGTAGATTACCTGATTGCGTATTATTACGAATTTCAACATAATATGTATCCCTTGCCAAAGCCTGATATGGATGTTTATTTCCTAGCATCGTGTCAAATTGGATATACATTACATCATTATTGTAAGAAATCTTCTGGATTTGACGTATAATAATTTCATCGTCTTGTTTAGTGCGTAACTTTGCACCGCCAGTTATAATGCCCCAACCTGTTGAATCCTCAAACTTCAGCCCATTAATATTTGCACCCTTGATACCATATGGCAACCTATTGAGATAACCGAAACCACACTTACCGGCTTCTCGCTCGACAAGAAACAAACCTAATATCAAAACAGCTGATACCAAAATCAATATTTTTCTCATATTACTTCGTCTTTCCTACATCTCTCCTCTGCTAACGATACGGATTGGGATGATAAACAGTCCACGACCATGCTTCGAACGCGAAAGGATGTCCGCCAGATAATTCTAAATTTGGCCCTAGCCCGTCCTCTCCCCAATCTACGACTTGCAAACTGAGTGGGTCCCAGAAGCCATCATATTGATTTGTAAATGTCGTAGAACACATATTGGTACCGCAAGTGGTTTTATAATAAATATTTGTTTTACCTACATAAAAGTGCACGCTCGTGATGTCTATACCATAGTTTCCGGTAAGACTCGGAGTTTGCCCGCTAGTGATCCGTTCTAACCTTTCAAGCTGATCCGAACTATTCCTAATTGCATTTCGAGTATTTGGTCCTAATGTAGCAGTTTCTCCGTTACCGTTGTTATAATGCGCCCAAGCTTGCTGAGTGGAGTCGATTACTATATTTCCTCCCCTGCCCGAATGCCAATATCCTGATAATTTTCCCGGCGTATAGGCATAAAAATTATACATATCCGTCCAGCAGTACGAACCTTTCGAGCAGATATTCTGGTCTGTCGCCTTGGTCTGGGTGATTATTGTACCACCGCCACCGCCGCCGCTATGGGAAATTGCACTTCGTTCTGCGGCAACTCCTGCCAAGCCACTGGAATAATTAAAATATTCTCCACCGACATAGGCATAGAGATTCATACCACCTGCATAGCCAATGGGGTCCGCCTGGAGGAAGCGACCAAGGCTTGGCGCATAGGTGCGCGCCTTATAATGATAGAGCTCCGCTTCCGGTAGGGACATCTGCCCCGTATAGAGAAAGCGACTACCGCCATAGCTCGATGGTACGCCATAAGGATCATATTGCACCGTCTCCAACGCCGCACCATTGGTGCCCGTCACGGCGACAATGGAGCCGCGCGCATCCGCATGCAGCCAGCGCCGACTGCTGGTGCCACTGCCTTCATACCAGACCAGCGGTGCATCCAGGCCGGGGCCATGCACATAGCGGCGGGCGAGGGCGCCACTGCTGTTATATTCCCCGACCATATCGGCGCCGTCATAGAGGAATTCGATGCGGCGGCTGCTGAGGACTGCCATTTGTTCCGTTACATTACTAAGTAACCTCACTCCATAAGTTATTTATACTATACCTTACGTTGAAACATTCTTATTTTTTCAGGAGTTGAACCTACCGTTTAGAAAACTTCTGTCACTTCCCCTTCTGCTACGACCGGTCCAAAAAATAGAAATAATTTTTGGCCAGGCCATACATCTTCATTTTTTAACTTAACCCCTGCCATAATTGTCCTACATTCCACGGTATCGCCTGGTTTAATCAATTCAGTACCGACAGGTTCAATTATACAGTCAAAACATTTGCCATCTTTTACTTGGCCCAAGTAAACAAGAGACGAAAACCATTTCCCTGACAGCGGGTTTTTGAGGAAGTTTTCGCTAGTCGTATCGTAAAAATTGAATCTTGCCAGTGTCTTTATCTGATTAGTTTTTTTTAAAACCATATCAATTATCCAAATCGTTTTATTCGCTTATCATTATGCTATGGTACATCAAATAGAACGGTAGCAGGTGGCAATAAATAGAGGTCTTGATTCTGCAATACTATCGTGGGAATTCCCCCTTCGACTCCTCCCGGAACTACTTTATCTCTATCATTCATCCAGTATTCTGGATTAGCGGAGTAGTGTCCCGAATTTTCCGCATCAAAGGTAAAGCTGTCGCCGCCAAAGGCCGTCAGGTTACCGTTTAAGTCATGGCTGGGGGATTTCCAAAACGTTATTTACATAGACTTGAAGAATAATTTTTTGATTGTCAGTAAGTCGGTCGTAATGAGTGTATGGATTAATTTCAGAAAGATAATCTTGCCGCCACAACCAATAGAGTAACCCATGATATTTAAGCCATCCATAACGTCCCATATATACCCAAATATCTTCATCAACGATCTTCGAGGTCATGATTTGTTGGGTAAGCTCATTTAACGTTTTGGGAAAAGCATTTAGTCTCTTTACAATCCTTTCAAAATGCTCATTTACACTTGAATCCTCTAGGCTTTCAAAGAAGCCGACACTACACTCTCTATAATTTGCCAGTTGACGCGAAAAGGAGCCATATGAACAAACGTCGCTTTGATCGGGGTATATTTCTAGCATTTTAAGCCAAGACTTCTCAAAGGGGTTTATACATATTCCTATTGCGCCTGCGATAGAGAAATAACTGCCTTGCGGTCCTCCACGGCCTTGAATATCAGCCCAGTAGTATTCACAGATTTCAGGCCCTGTTTCTGGAAGCAGAAATATATTCTCCCTTCGAGATGATTGCCGCCAGCCTTTATCCATCAATATTTGGTATAGCATCTTTCTTTTGTTCATTTGGACTACCTAATAATCACATTCCATATTGCAGTATATATTTGTATCGAATCTCCGTAATTGAAATTGTTTTGCCTATGACTAACAACATAGCCCCCCTCCGTAAACAATATTGTATCTTTCAGCGCTTGTAGGGGCGTCAATACTGCACCATTTGCCTTTACTTCTACCCCCATGATTAGACCCTTATGATTTTGGAGTACTAAATCAATAATTCGAACCTCTAAGCGGGTTTTGACATATAGTTGTTGTTACTTTCAATTAGTAGTTAATGTACTGTTTTGAAGTTAATTTTAGCAGTCCCTGTTTACTAAAACCGCCGCTTCCCCGTCCGCTGTACCATATCGCGTCGCCTGAAGTAGATCGGGCGGGAGCATCTTAAGGGGCGATTGCCGACCGAGAAGATCAGGGCCTCGTCGCGGCGCATCTGGAGGATCTCATCGGCGGTGATCAGGGGGACCTTGGTGATGGAGCGGCTGACGGAATGGTTCTCCGGCCCGAGCAGGCCAAAAAGACCGTTCCGGCTTGAGGAAGCGGCGTTCCTGACATAGCCGGTGTAATTGCCGCATTCGTCGGACAGGCTTTGGGCGGTCTTGTGATCCTGGACGGCGCTATAGATCCGGTAAGCGGCGCTCTCAAAGAAGGCCTGCCGCCCCTCTTCGCCGTAATTGTCGACCAACTGGCCGACGGACTGATAGAGCAGGGCGAGGGAGATGCCGTATTTGCGGCCCACGTCGCGGGCCTTGAGCAACGGCTGGAAGCCCTTGCCGAGCTGAAAGGCTTCATCGACCAGCACCATCACCCGCTTTGAATAGCGACCATCGGCTTTCATGATGCCGTTGAGGAAGGCGGCCATGATGATCTTGCCAATGGCGGGGGTGGCGAGCAGGCTTTCCAGGGGCACATTGATAAAGATATCGGTCTCGCCCTTGACCAGCTCGTCCAGGGAGAAGCTGGTGCCGGAGACCAGCGCGCCGAACTTGGCGATATCAAGAAAGGCGGTTGCGGTCTGGGCCTGACCGACGATGCCGGAGAACTGATCGGGGGCCAGGTCATAGAGGGTGGACGCCATGGAGCGGGCCAGGGGACTGTCCGAGGAGAGGGCGATGGTCTCCAGGAACCGGCGCAGGTCCTCGCTGCTCTGGGCGATGGACCGCCTGAGCTCGGCCAGGGTTTTATCCTCCGGCGGGACATTGTCGTCAAACAGCAGGTCGGCCAATATCGCCCGAATGAGATTGTCGGCGGACTCCGCAAAATACTTGCCGGTGCCGCCAAGATGGGCGGTGGGCCCGATGATCCAGCTGGAGATGACGCCGACATTCTCCTCCATATCGTCGGGGGAGTTTAAGATCCATTCGAGCGCGTTGAAATTATTGGTGGCGGCATATTTGGGATTGAGGGAGATCACCCGGTAGCCTTTGCGTTTACGCGCGGCATGCACCAGAGGCCCGATCTCCAGGGAGGGATCGAAACAGATCAGCGGGCCGTCCCACTCGAGGGCGGTCGGCACCGCGAAGCCCGTGGTCTTGAAGCCGCCGGAGCCGACGAAGACCAGCCCGTGGCCGGAGGCGTCGCGGGCGGCGGAACGCAACAGGGGTTTCCGTCCGCCCTGACCCCAGGTGTGTTTTTGCGCCGGATCGAACTTGATATTCTGCAGGTCTTTGTCCTGGTCCGGTCGGTAGGCTTCGCCGAGACAAATGCCGCCTTCGCTGAACTGCTGGCGGGCTTCGCGCAGGTTCATGAATCGGGCGTCACCAAGCTCGCCGTAGCGGCTTCTTTTAGCCTTGCGGGAGTCCGGCACCGGCAGGGCCAACAGAAAAAGAAACAGGCCTGAGACGAGGGCGGTGAGGAGGATCTGGGCAAGCAGCACCCGATTGAAGCGGGCGAGGGCGGGGACGTCAATCAATCCACCTTTGTGACCGTCGAAGGCGCCGATCTGACGCAGGTGATCATAGGCGGGGATAAGAATCACGACGAGGGCAATTCCCCAGAGCAGTTGCCGGGTTTTATGGGGGATAAAGCCAAAGCGCCGGTGATAGATCTCCATGAGGAGGGCGAGCAGGCAGGGGGCGGAATAATGAGCCGTGAACCATAGGGTCTGGCCGAGGCTGTGGGCAAGATGGGCATGAAGAAAGGTCAGGTAAATCCATTCACCGAGCAGCAGGGACAGGGGCGCCAAAATCAGGGGCCAGTATTTGACCCAGGGATGATGGCGCAGGCGCTCAATCATGGGAGACAACCGTCAGATTGTCAGCGCCGACCAGCGTGCTTAATTCCAGCAACAGATCATCGAGGATCATCCCCTCCCATTGCTTGGTGATGCGGTTCCAGCGCAGGCCGTGGGCCTTGATGGTTTTGGTGATTTCCTCAGGCGGCTTGTCAGAAAATTTTATGGTGACCGGAATCCGCTCGGGCGCAAGGAGGGTCGACTGACAGAGCTCTTCCCACATGACCAGGATCTCGTCCTCCTCAACCTCGAGGCGGCGCTTCTGGTCGAGCAGGGCGCCGAGGATCTGGTCGTCACTCAGACGGTGTAGGCCGACCTTGACGACCATGCCCCCGAGCTGAAACTTGCGGGCGTTCTCCTTTTTGCGGGCCGATGCCTTGAGGCTGCGTTCTTTGGCGAGCCTGCTTTGCTGATGTCTTTCCCGTTTCTGAACTGCGTCCATTTTTGTGATCTACATGATTGGTGATGGTGATACCGCCCCTGAACGCCGGGGTCACTGTGATGGTAAATAGAAACAGAGCTAATTGCAAGTATAGGATGTAGTTTGTTGAAGCAGATGATTCCTCAGAAAGGGTTTTTCTGTCGTCCCTCACCTTTAAGCGCCGCACGGCGTTTAAGGCTGGTCCCCCCGAGCAAAGCGAGGGGGGATTGGGCCTCCGCAGGAAAAAGACTTCATACGCAATATACAAACTCCGTTTGTTGCTTGACTCAATTAATGGTTGTGTTTAAGCTTTTCTCATGGCCATTCAATTTGCCCGCATGAGAATCCTCTCCCGCTCCACCGGCGCCAATGTGGTGCGCAGCGCCGCCTATAACGCCCGCTCTCAGGGTCAGTCAGAGCTCACCGGCGAACGGTTTTATTTTGCCAACCGGGACGGATCAGAACATCACGCCGTGCTGTTGCCGGAGGGCGCGCCGGCGGAGATGGCCGACTTTCGGGTGCTGTGGAATGAGGCCCAGGCGGCGGAGAAGCGGATCAATTCTCAGGAGGCCAAGGAACTACTCCTCGCGTTACCGAGCAATCCTGAGATCACTGCTGGGCACCGGCTGGAGATGGCGCGGGCCTTCGTGCAGGAGAATTTTGTCGATCACGGGCTCGCGGCCCAACTCGATATCCATCACCCGCATCAGGGGGCGGAGAATTACCACGCCCATGTCTTGCTCACCACCCGCCGGGTCGGACCAGCGGGCATGGGGGCGAAAGCCCGGGATCTCAATGGCCAGTTTGCCAAGGGCACGATGATGGACGGTGAGCGCTGGGGCGAGGTCTGGCGCGACTTTCAGAATGACTATTTTGTCAGACATCATCTGGATGTCCGCGTCGATGAAATCAGTCTTCTGCCCGGGGAGCATATCGGTCCGGAGCGCCTGCGCAGCGCGGGCGATGTCCTGGCCCTGAAGCGCAATGAAGAGCGGGGCAAGCTCGCCCGGGATCTGATGGCGGAGCCGGAGCGGGTGTTAAATCATCTCACCCGCCAGCGGTCGTCTTTCTCGGTGCGGGATCTAAACCGTTATATCGACCAATATGATTTTGACGAGGCGACGGCGACCCGGATATTCGAGGCAGTGATCCGCTGTGATCAGACGCTCTATACCATGGACCGGAATGGCGAGATCGCTGATCGCTTTACCACGGTCGCGGTGTGGGCGGAGGAGACCGAAGCTCTGACGCTGTCGCGCGCGCTGCTGGCGGAACAGGATCCGATGATCCCGAAAGCCCGGGCGGAAATGCTTGCGGATAATTCTGGCTTGAGCGGTGAGCAGACGGCGGCCTTGCAGGCGGGGCTGACGGGATCGCGCCTGACGGTCATTCGCGGCCGGGCCGGCACCGGCAAAAGCTATTGCCTGAAGGTGTTGCGACAAGGTTTGATCGAAAGCCATCATGACGTCATCGGGCTCGGGCCGACCAATATGGTGGCCTCGGCTCTCCGCAAGGAGGGCTTTGACCACTCATCAACGGTGCATGCCTTCCTGTTCCGGGAGAAGCTTGGCCGGCTCACTTTGCAGGAGGGGACCCGGCTGGTGGTGGATGAGGCGGCGATGCTCGACAGCGGCACCCTCAAAGGCCTGCTTGATGTGGCCTACCGTCATCGGGCGGGGGTTATTCTGGTGGGTGATGATGGGCAATTGTCCGCCATTGAGCGCGGCGGCCTGTTCCGCGATATCGCGGTTGTCGCCAACGCCGTGGAAATCAGCCAGGTGCGCCGCCAGACAGAGAGCTGGAGCCGGGACGCGACGGAAGCCCTGTCGAGGGGCGATGTGGCGGCCGCTCTCAAGGCCTATGATGATCGGGGGTTCATTATCCGCAGCGCCGGAGACGAGACCGCGAAGGCCGCCCTGATTGACAAATGGCAGAGTGACTTTGACCGTGATCCTGAGGCCAGCCGCTTTGTCTTTGCCTACCGCAACAAGGACGTCAGTGACTTTAATATGGCCATGCGGGCGCATCTGCAGAAACGGGGATTGGTGGGGGATAAGAACCATAGTTTTGTCACCAAACACGGCCGGTTTGACTTTGCCGCCGGCGACCGGATTGTTATGACCGGCACCGATAAACAGGCCGGCCTGATCAATGGCCAGGCAGCACGCATCACCCGGATCGAAGGACAGCGCTTGACCCTCGATCTGGAGGGCCAGACCCAGATGTTGGACGCCGGGCGCTTCCGCGACTTCCGCCATGGCTATGCGGGCACCATCTATAAGGGCCAGGGCCGGACGGTCGATCAGGCTTATATCTATCACACCAAACATTGGGGCCGCACCAACGCCTATGTGGCCCTGTCGCGCCACCGACAGGCGGTGCATATGTTTGTTGCCGGAGATTATGGGGATCCTGAAAGACTGATCAAAAGCCTGAGCCGTGAAGATCACAAGCTCACCAGTCTTGCCCTGACGCTTGCCGATCACAACAGCCCGGGCAAAGCGTTTGAAATGAGCGCCACCGGGCTCAATGATACCTTCGACGAGACCGTCGCCGACCTGCGCGGCTATCGTCGCCTGGATCCCTGCCGGGCGGCCCTGGCGCATTTGCAGGCGGATATCGCGGCGGGGGAGATTACCCGGCACCCCGAGGCGCAGGCGCTGTCGAGGGCGCGGGGCAGTCATCATGACGTGCGCAAGCATGTCTCTCTGGCGCGGCGGTCCTTGCGGGATCTCTCCACAGCACAGCGCTATCTCACCCGCGCCGGGAAAATGCTGCTGCGGTGAGTGTTGCAGACCTTACCGTTAGGCCAGTCCCCCTCTATCGTCTCCTACCGGGTGGTGGATCTCATCGAAATCCTCTACGTCCAGCATTCCCGTCAGGACTGGCCCCTTGCTGAGGAAGATTGGCGCGCTTCCGGCGCACGCGGTTATATTGACGACCGATTATTGTGTACTATGACGTGCATGTATCATATGCTGATCGCAAAATGCCCAGGAGGCACAATAACAGGAAGCAGATAATAACGGGGAGTAGATAGCATGGGGGAAATGACGATCCATCCGAGAGCATTCATCAAAGCCGGCATCCGGTCCGACAATCTGGACCCTGACCTTACCCGCGCCCTGGCGATCATTCGGGCGGGCTTTGACGAGACTAGTAAACCCATCCCCCGCCGCGCGCCCCCGATGCACGCCACAGGCGACAGCTTCAAGCCGCCGGTGAAGAAACTCCGCGCTGGCCAAACCCTCAAGCCCCGCAAAGACCCGGCAAACCTGAACAAAAATAATCCCGGCAAGATCTTAAGGATTTACAGCTTTGACGACACCCAAATCTTCCCCGGTCAGCAGATTTTTGTCGAGGTCAATCAGAAGAAAATGACCCGCCCGAAAGTTTGGGCGGCGGTGCGGCAACAGCTCGACGCTCTGGCGGTCCCGGTCTATCTGCGGGTCGATCACGCCCGCGGGGTGAATGGCGCGGTCCGTCACAAGTCGCCCTTTTACCATCATGTCCTGTCCCGGGGCCGGCTGCTCTATGAGGACGGCAGCAACATCTGGGCCTCTGATCCGGCGCCGGAGGACACAACCCCCGCCGCCCGCGCCCAACGCCAGCAGGATCAGTTTCAGGTGGAGATCGCGGCCTTCATGGCAAAGCAGCGCCAGTTCTTTCGTCAGGAGAATTGCCGCCGCGCCGGCGCGCAGCTCCGCAACAGCATCGAAGCGGCCTATCATATGCTCCTCACAACCCTCCACGGCCACAGCTACCCCGAAACGGACATCGCTTTCCTGCGCGCGCGCGCCGAGGCGCTGATCCCCGATCTGCGCCAGCCCTGGTTCCATGGGGCGGAGAGTTATGAGGCCGAGTTCGACCGCCTGCGCCAAGCCCACGGCGGCACCCACCGGTTCCGGCAATATAAAATGAGCGAAGCGGAGATCAAACGCTTAAGCCTCTGCCAAAAAAGGCTGCTCAAAATGGCCGATAAATTGTGTCAGAAGAAGATTGAGGGGCTGGGGTGAGGAATCTGTTTTCGACCCAAAGCGGTCACTGAAAAAGATAAGAAAATAGAATGTTTAGGAATATCGTCATCATGAATTTTATTGATTAGAGCACACAATGCAGCAGTATTGCATCACCAAATACGACAAATCAAAACGCGACAAAAATGGAACCTATCCTGACGACTGTGATCAATGGACCGAAAGTTGCGATGTTGGTCGTCACATTAATGGAAAGAAAGTTCAACTTAGAGATTATTTTAGGGTTGAGGATCGGTATATAAAGGCAGCACTCGCCTTGTTCGACTACGCGGACTTACCATATCTTCGGCTCACAAATGCACATCTTCATGATTATCAAATGGAGATATTACGTAAGAAAAATAAACACTTCCACGAACTGTCTTTTTCATCTATCGACTTTAGGGAAGACGCAATCATTTGCAGGGATGAAATACCAACGGTACTTAAAATGATCTTCCGCAATTTGGGTGAGGCCAAACTAGAGTTTCAGGGGAAATTCTTCATTCATATTGGCTGGGATTTTTATATGTATATAGGTGCTCATGTTTCGAATAATTCTCTAATTGAAAAAATCGAGGAAGATGGGTTATATGTGCTGGAATGGGATAGCCCATACACGCCTCAAAAAATGAATGAATTAGAACTATTTATTGATCGTTCAAGCAAGGAAACTAACCTATATGATGATAGCTTCCGAATTGAGATTAATGTCAAAGAATTGCACAGCCTTAGAGATCTCTGGGGGTATTCTAAAGAGCATCCGTTTTTGGGGGTATGGGAGATAAAGTCCGATCACGCTGAAGGACTGAAGCCATTTGTAAGTCACGCTTTTGATTTTGATAAGTTCCGGTATTGGCTACATACAGACGGCTGGGAAGATTAACTGCTTTTGGCCGGAAGTTGCTATAACCAATTGATATCTCTATATTGAACGACAGAATGCGGCCCAGAGCTGTCATTGAGAAATATAATAATGAAAAAATGGAGGGGAAATTTAATGCATCAACTTACAATAGCAATTACATTTTTCGGCTGTTTATTTTTTACCGATTATTCGATTTCTGAAACAGAGAACAGTCAATTTTTTGTTTTTGTTGGCGAGAAAATCCATTTAAGTCGTGATGCGTCTCCAGAAGGAGCACTTTCCTTCGATGAACAATTCTCGGCAAAATATAAAATCATAAAACCCTACAAGGGATCATACAGCGGCACGGAGATTGAATTTACAGTTTTTGATCATTATGGAATACCGGCTTTTTCAAAATATAAATATGTCTTGCTTTATGTGGTTCTCCATGAAGGAAAATATTACCATTCTAAATATATGTTTTCACCACTGTATAAAACTAGTACCGGCAAATGGGCGGGACCATATGATGTCTCCGCATACGCTCACTCATTTAATAAGAACACAAATATCAAACCAAAGGTAATCGATTTTTCTGCGCCTGTCGAAATCGACATATCTGATATGGGTGAAGCACAGGTTGAGAGGTGGTACCCTAAACCGTACTATAAAATTAAAGGCAATAAGGCACTAGCTGTATATGGAAACTATATTGATGAGCTCTTCCTGTTAAAACAAAATGGTGTGCTAAAAGCACGTGAGCAGTTTCAGGAGTATGACTTTAGAAGCGATAATCGTGAATGACTGTTTGCGACGGTGATCTCAATTGATCGCTGCAACACATGCGTTAAATCTTTCCGCTGGGGTAAAAAAATAAACATCGACCTTGGTCTTTAAAGTAAAGATCTGATGATCCGAAAGTTCTTTACCCCGGTCCCACGTCAGTGATTTATACAACTCATCTGGTAACTTCCTCGCATGTGTGATCAGAGCGGTGACCACGGTTTCTGTTTTACGATCCTTTACTTTGACCAGCATCACATAACGAGACTGGCGTTCAACCAAAGTGGCGATATAACTATTTTTTGGAATTACGGTGACAGTTTGCTTTTATCACATTATTGGTAGAATTTGGCCAATGGCTAGACTTGCCCCTGTTGTCATTCTGCAAAACGAGGTAGAAAAATGGATCGGGCCATTAAAAAGTAAACTGTCACCATAATTCCAAATGAATAGGATAGGCTTGCATTTTCTACTTTTTTGAACTGTTCAAGAGAGCGCCGATTCTCCACATTGGGTACACACGATATCTATCCCACCTGGCTTTTTGTTGTCTTCCACATCTTTGAATCCGTCAGGTTTATGGGTTATTCTTCTGGCTGTTTTGCCTTTTAGATACGCCCAACCTTCTTCTTCTTCGGCATCTGCCATGCCCGCCAAACCACAACTGGGGCATTTAAGCTTCAACTTAAATCTATCTTTAGCCATTCCTGATCCTTTCTTTCTTTAAAGTTCCCGTCAGGAAACGTAGGGATGTTTCGCTAGAAAATTAAATTACTTTGGCCTCCGGTCGCTTATTGGACGAATGGATCCATCTTCGGTGCGGTATTTCCAATTTCCATTCCATACATTTTCATTACCTGCAGCAATTGAATGGTTTAACTGGTTGAGAGTAGGGAAGTGACCACCTACACCTTCTCGTACCCACACACCATCTTGTGCGATTGCGCAATATTCTTTACCCTTGTACATTCTAAAAATCTTAAAACCCTGCGGAAAATGTACGTTATTTCGTGAATCATACACGCCACCAGACTGACTAGAAATATGATGACTAATTTGATCAGTCGTGTTTTTCTTACACCCGAATATTCTTTGAAGAATTTGATCTTCGTTTTCCTCTCCATCTTCTCTTTTCGCCCAAATGGCGGCGAAAACATCTGTTGAGACTGTTATTGTTCTAGGCATTCTATTTTCTCCTTTAATCTATAATATAGCAAATAGTACTATTTTATACAAGAGCAATTATGACTGCTGGTGACAATTCGAAGTTGCACCGAAAACTTTATTCCCGTATACTGATTTTGCTCGCAGGCTTCGGTTTGTGGGAAATCGTCATCTTATTGGGATGGCGTGTGCTTTAGAGAGCATACCAACAATCGCGCCTTTGTCTCCCGAGTGTCTTTCATGTACGGAGCAGCGCAAACGAGATTTGTGGTTTACAGAATATAGGGTTATCCCTATCCTGTGAATTCGTTGGCTTACGCGAGTAGGTCAATGTGGCCGGGCGGAAAGATTCTTTCGTGTTTCTTTTTGTCGGGAGCGCTGCAAAACAACTTGCAGCAGGCGTTGTTGGCGTCTCTCTAAGCCCCGAGCCGGGCTTTTTTTTATGTAAAGAAAGCCCGGTCCCAGTCCAGGGCATGAACATTCAGGCCCTGGTCGCATCAGGACACAGAGGCCACAGATGACCGACAGACCTTCGCACGCCCCCCAAACCCCGCCGCCGCGCCGGGATATCGCCCTTTCAGAAGCCGCCCCTTCAGATAAAAATGCGCATCCGCCGACATCCCGCAGCCTGTGGGACATCGCCCACCCACTGGAGGTGGCCTACAGCATACTGATCCACCACGCCGACCCGATGAAGGAACTGCGGCGGCGGGTGCGCTATGCCCGCAAACGCGACAACCCGGAGGAAAACCTGCGCTTCTGGGGCGAGGTTGCGGCCTATCTCAAGGCCGGCCTTGACGTATATTGGGACGCGCCATGAGCCGCCCGCAACACACCCCGCCGCCGGAGGCGGAAGAGGTGCGGACCAGCATCCTGACCCAGCTTGTCGCCAAATATCACCGGGCCCTGATGCGGTATTTCTGGGCCTCGACCCGGGATCACGGGGCGGCCGAAGACTTGACCCAGGAGGTCTATTACCGGCTATCCCGGTTTCAGGATCCGGCGGCGCTGGCCCAGACGGAGGGCTATCTGTTCAAGATCGCCTCGAACCTGCTGAAAAACAAATGGCGTGACGACGGGGTGCGGCGCCGGGTCCTTCATGTGGAATATGACGACGGGCTGGAGAGGGCGACGCCGCAGGGGTACGGCGGGCTGGGGGCGGTGGTGCAAAATATTGACGACCGCGACCAATGCCGATACCTGCTTAAGGTGCTGAACGGCTTCCCGCCGAAAACCCGCGATGTCTTTCTGCTCGCCCGGTTCGAGGGGATGAGCTATCATGAAATCTCACAGCACTGCGGGATGAGCACCCATATGGTCAAGAAACATATGATGAAAGCCATCGCGCAGGTCAAGGTCGCTATGGAATGTTACGGCTAATAGACTTTTGAATTGCAACAGGAATGGAAGCTCAAAGGCGTCTAGTAAACTGGGGGCAATTCAATGAGATTAAAAATGGTGCTCCACAGGGGGCATAGTTGGGCGCTGAGTAGAGGTGGTGGGGTTATTATAAAGCCCCCAAAACTAGGGCATAGAGAAAGAGGGCATTTGACTACCCTCTCTCCCTTCTATTTTGAGATTTCTCAGGTGCGATTGATAGAAACACCGCCGTCTACCAACATGGCCGTTCCTGTTGTGAAGCTTGAAGCATCTGATGCTAAATACAGAGCGGACTGTGCAATTTCTTCGGGTTCAGCTGTACGTTTAAGAGCATGCAGGCCTTTAACAAATTCCATTGCTTCCGGTGTTTCTGCGGCACTTCTGCCCATTGGTGTATTTACGCCGCCCGGCAGCAATGCATTCACCCTTATCTTCTGGGGCCCAAATTCCGCTGCCAGTGCTTGCGTCAGACCAATCAGTCCAGATTTAGCAGCCGCATAAGCGGCCATGCCTGGCATGCCTGCTGTATATCCAACAAAAGTTGACGTGAATATAATGGAACCGCCACCAGATTCCAGCATTGCCGGAATTTGAAATTTTGCACCGAGAAATGCAGCGGTCAGGTTCGTTGCAATAGTTTCTTCAAATCCAGCAAGCGATACGTCCGGCGTTGGCCCCATTTCGCCCATCCACCCTGCATTGTTGAATGCGATATGAAGTTCGCCAAAATTTGATATTGCCACTTCAACCAGGGCTTTCGCCGTGGCTTCTTTTTTGATGTCTCCGACGACAGCAAGGGCTGTGCCACCGGCTTTTGTAATTTTACTGACCAACTCATCGAGCTCTTTCTGGCGGCGTGCAGAAACGATAAGTTTTGCACCTTGGCGGGCAAAAAGCAGAGCGGTTTCATAGCCAATACCTGAGCTGGCCCCCGTAACAATGGCAACTTTATCTTGTAGTTTGTTCATTTGGTTTTCCTAATTTTTATTCGTTTCGGTTTCCCTGGGGGATAAAGAAAACGCCTTATTCAAACGCCATGCACTCCGTTTCTTGTTATCGAATAGGAAATCAGGAAACTCAATTTGAAAGCAAGAAACGGAGCGACAATGAAACTCACTATATTTATTGTCAGGTATTGGGCGAATTTGGGTTAGAATGATTATATTAGGAATAAATTGTCATGGCGGCTATTGATGAAATTACCGTCACGGCGCCAACAGCTTACGCCCCGGCTAACCGGGCAAGCAAAATTCGTAAGGAATTGTCTCAAAGCAATAGCGTGACGGAAGCCATGGAAGGATCATAATGTCGGAGCGACGGGAATAGAAATTCAACGGCGCCTAGTAACCTAAGGGCATCTCACCATTCACAATGAACATTATCTTCTCTATATCAGTTTCGCAGGCATATAAAGTTTGTGCCCCAGACTTTGACGAGCGCGTCATGTTCCAGATATTTTTTCTGTGTGCAGAGGTTTTTGGCGAGATCGAGCAGAATATCCGAGTTGTTCTCCAGCCCCTCGCCAACCATCAGACTGTTTAAGGCAAGTCTCTCCCGAATCGTTTGTTCTTCTAGTTCAAACTGATTGGTCAGCCCGTAAAAGGAATATAGCTGGCCCAGATAATGGAGCCGCTTGAACTGATCATCATCGCTTTCCCCAAGACGCGCCAGCGTGTCTTTCACCAATAGAATGGCGGCAGGATAGTCTTTCTCAGCCAGCAGTAGCTTGTAGTATAATAGGCGACTGACTTTGGATGTTGCGTGATCAGGGCCGAGGTGGGCTGACGAAAGTCGAAACGCTTTTTTCACGTGGTCAGACACTTCAGGAAGCCTGTTGGCCCGATCATAATAACGGTTTAGTGTCTTGAGACGGTTGATATAGAGGGGGGAGTATTCCGGATAAAGGACCTTGCTGCCTTCCAGCGCCTTTTCCCCGTAGTGGATCGCTTGGTTCCATCGCTTCTTGCGGGCAGCCTTGTCGGCTTTAACAGCGAGCTTGCCGATTTTATCTTCCGTCCATCCGTAATCATTTGCCGAGGCTGAAGGTAAGTCCACCAGCCAGAAACAAAGCAGCAGAATAGTTAGAAATGGTCCGGTTCCGCTACGCCCGCAATACATCGACTTCGTACGTCCCTAAGTGGTTATACTATATAAAATAGTATGAGTATAACGCTTGAAGGGTCATATTAAAACGCAATATTGAATTCCCGTACGGAATTGGGAGATTCCAGCGCATTCGTTACGGAGGTCAGATTGCCTAAAGTTTGCTGTCTTTTGGCATGTTCTGGTCTGTTTTTCTCAGGCGGATTTCGGTATTGGATATCTGTATGGCTTCAACGGCGCCGGTCAGTTCCAGAAACTGAACAAAAGCTTTCGGATCGTCGGCATCAAAAACACCATCAAATTCAAGTGTGTTGAGGTCTTCGTCATCTATGACGAGTTTGATTTTGTTGTAACGGTTGAACTCTCTTGCAATGGTGGCAAGCTGTTCCTGTTCAAAGACAAGCCTTCGCTCCCGCCAGGAGGTGATCAGGTCCGGCTGAACAGTTTGCACTGGCAGGAAGCCCTGATCCTTGTCGAGAGCTGACTTTTGCCCAGAGGTGAGCAGCAGGGGTTGGACAGGCGCGGGTGTCTCTTGTGGTTCGGTAGTAGCATGAGCTTTTTCATTCTGATCATTTTGCATGGTTTCTGTGTTGGTTCTCTGCGCAGAAACCGCCACTTTGCCTTCAACAACGGCCACATTGGTTCTGCCGTTCTCTCTGTAGACATTGAAAGTGGTGCCAAGCGCTTCAGCAACCGCTAGACCGCTATAGACCCGGAAAGGCTGTTCGGGGTTATGAGCCACCTTGAAGAGGGCTTCCCCTTCGAGAAGCTCTATCTTCCGTTCCGTCTCCAGGAACTCAACAGAAACCCGTGAGTTGGTGTTGAGATAAATAACGGACCCGTCGCTGAGAGGAATACTGCGCTGTTCGCCCACGTCGGTTGCATACGCGAGAAGTGGGGCGCCATCGTTCTGCAGGCCACTATTATAGGCCAGATAGCTTGAGGGGGAGATCACCACAAAGGCAATGGTGGCCGCGATCAGCGCCATCTTCTTCCAGGTGGGCTGTTTCTCAGGTTCATTAGCCGGTTTGGCGGCGCCATAGTTGGCTAATCCGGTTACGGGTTCATCGGGCTTAGAGGCTTTTTCTCCAGGCTCTCGGAAAAGGGGAATAACATCTGGAGCCTTCTCTGCAAGCAACTGATCAGTGGTCACACGCTCGGTGGCCTCAATATCCCCCAGCGCCTGAAACGTGGCAGCGGCAAACAGAAACTCCTGGATATGTTCTTTGGACACAGTAAGCCACTCGGCGAACGCTTGCTGCTCGGTTGCCGGCAGTTTTGCGCCGTCAAGTCTGGTGACCCATTCGCTGGCTTCGTCAATAATCGTTCTTTGTCGTTCTGTTAAGTCGCTCATCTCTTCTTCTCCACCCAACTTGCACGGCATTTGGCAAGGGCCCTGGTTATATACTTATGAACAGTATTAGGGGAAATATGAAGCCGCTCAGCAATTTCTTCATGGCTTAGGCCGTCCCGTTTACGTAATAAAATCACCTCCCTGTATAAAGGCGGAAGATCAGCAAAAATAGCCTCAAGTTCATTCAGGTCCTGTCGGTGCGAAATATGATCGATAAAGGCACCCTGATCGCTATCATCATCGGTGTCGGTAATATCCTCAATGTCTACCATCCTGGGATTGTTTTTTCGCTTAAGAAAAAACTCTCCAACAAGGTTAGATGCGATCCGAAACAGATAGACTTCCGGGTGGCGGATCAGTTCCGGTTTTTCAATTCGGATCAGCCTCAGATAAGCCTCCTGCATCAGGTCGCTGGCATCATCCTTGTTCGCTAGTTTGGAGATTAGGAAGCGGTGCAGTCTCGGCGCATAAGCTTTCCACGCAGACCAGTTCCGCTGTGTTTTAAGGTCTATGTCGCCCTTGTTTGGCACCGTTTATCTCATTCCAATTCTAAATCCTGTCCACAGGGACGTTACGAGCTGTTATACTGAAAGAGCTTTTGCTTTCCAGAAAATGGGTACTCTAACCACCCGAATTTAGAAATTTTGTGAAAGTTGATGTCACCTTATCGGGTAGCAAAGCGAAGTGACGGGAAATTATTTTACCGCATTTGTACCCATTTTTCCAGCGAGGCCCGCTCTTTCATTCTACAGGCGTTGGGAACCGCCTGAGTGAGTAACATTAACTGTTGGAGTTAGGGAGAATGAAAATGAAGAAAAATTATAAATACAGTTTGGTGAGCGTCCTTGCGCTAACGGCAGCAATGGTAACCGTACCGGCGCAGGCGACACAGTCCTATGAAGCAAAGGCGTTGGAGATGGCACGGCAGCCGCTGAATGTGGCGCTGCAGCAGCTCTCAGATAAGTTTGACGTGCAGATCGCGTCTTTCTCTGAAGATCTGTCGGGTAAAACCGTTAGGAAGCTCTCCGGCACATATAACCTGCAGGATGCGCTGACTGTAGCACTCGCGGGTAGCGGGCTTTATTACCTGCGTGTTGATGATCGCACAATTGCAGTTGGTACCTCAGAGCGTTTGTCTACTCAGTATCAGAAGGTCGGTTTCAAGGTGATCAGCTCAAATACTGCCTCAGACTATGAAGCCAACCTTGCGCCCTATCAGGATGATGAGAAGCTTGATGGGGTAGACAGCATGCTCTTTGATGAAATTATCGTAACCGCCAGCAGGCGCGAGCAGAATTTGCAAGATGTGCCGATGAGTGTGGCCGTGGTGCGGCCAGAGGAATTTACCAGTGCGGGGTTAACGCGGCTGAAAGATATTGTTGCTTACACACCGGGGGTGACAGTGAGCGATACGGCAGGCTCGTCTGTCAATGGTACTATTACGGCGCGCGGAGTGGCGAAATTTGGAAATGCAGGGGGTACGGCCACAGTTGGTATTTATCTGGATACCGTGCCCTTAACCAGCAATGGTCCGCACGGAACAGGCGGCAGTTTTGCCTTTGATGGCCTGCTTGGTGACATTGAGCGGATTGAGTTCCTGAAAGGACCACAAGGCACGCTTTATGGATCAACTTCTGTTGGTGGGGCCGTAAAATATATCACCCGAAAGCCCTCGTTGAATGAATTCAGAGGCCATGCGGCGGCTGACCTTTCTTCCACAAAAGAAGGCGGCTTTAACCAAATTTATAACGGCCGCATCAGTGTGCCGATTGTTGAGGACAAGCTGGGCATTACCGTTGCTGGTTTCTATGAAGATAATGGCGGGTTTGTTGATCGGGTTGATGGCGCTGGCGCTTTGCTTCAAAAGGATTCCGATACGTATGACCGCTATGGTTTTTCTGGTGATATATATTTTCAAGTGTCGGACCGTTTAAGTTTGCGCGGTCGGGCATTGCACCAGAAAGCCACCTATCATGGCTTGTCCCATATTGATATTGATGCAGCAACCAAAGTGCCAACTTATGACAAGTTTGCAACAGACTTTGGCTTCTCCAACCGTAATCTAAAAAGCACCTTTTATGCCGGAACTATTGAATATCAATTTGATGGGGCAACCCTGACATCTACCACTAGCTATGTGGAAAGTGCCGCCCACACAGATCAGGAAACTGTATCTCTATTTGGTTTTTTTGTTCCCACTGCTACGACAATTCCTTTGGTAGATGACCTCGGTATTGAAAAATTCAGTCAGGAAATTCAACTGAGTTCTGACAGCAGTGAGACATGGGAATGGATGCTGGGCCTTTATTATGCCAATGAGGAAACCTTTGGTACACAAAGTGCCCTTGCCCAACCTGGCGATATTCTTGTTTATGGGGGCCAGTCCCCTAGTGACTATATAGAAAATGCAGTTTTTGGGAACCTGACGTATTATATCACCCCTGAATTTGATGTGTCCGTAGGGGGGCGGTTAAGCAGGAACCAGATGGAGTTTACCAATATTGCGCCGGTAAGCTTCTTTAGCCCTGTAGCTGATGAATTCAATAGTTCGGTCAAGGATACAATAAACACGTGGTCCTTTGGTCTGCGTTACCGGCCAAGCGACGATCTGTCGCTGTATGCCCGGGTGGCCAGCGGCTATCGACCGGCTTTTGCCAACAGGCTTGTGGCAGATGGAATGGGTAACGAATTGCCTCGCTTTGTAAATGCCGATACCCTGTGGAGTTATGAACTGGGTGCCAAAGGATCTATGGCAGATGGAGTACTCTCTTACGATATCGCCCTTTGGTATATTGATTGGGCTGATTTCCAGACAACGATTAACCTAGATCCTGCAGGTTTTTTTGGCGGACTTGGCAATGTTGATGGTGGTATCACCATCAAGGGCGTTGAGGGCAGTGTGATTTTGAAGCCTGTTGACGGCTTGTCAGTTATATCTAATTTTGCCTATACAGACAGCACGCTTAATGATGATGAAGCCAATATCAATGGCACATCTGGGCAGCAATTGCCCTATGTACCTAAATGGACCTTCTCCAGCCGGGCGATTTATGATTTTGCCTTAACTGCTGATCTTGATGCCCATGTTGGGGCCGGTGTTCGGTATGAGGACAGCACTCGCAGTGCTTTCACTGACGGTGACGGGGGCAGCTCCAATATCCAATCTGACAGTTATGTTGTGGTTGACCTGAGTGCAGGTGTAAACTGGGACAGATTTTCTCTTAATCTTTATGCCACCAACTTGTTCAATGAATATGCTCTGATTAGTACCGCCAGTGCTTTTGTTAGTACTGGTGTACCGCTGAAACCACGCACGATCGGGGCGCGTTTGTCGGTGGATTTTTAAGTGAATTCAAGAGTATCACTCTGAACATCCACCCCCTTCTCTCTTCTCGTCACTCCCGACGAGCCGCGTTAGCGGTGAGGGAAGGGAACCCATGCGACATGTCAAGCGTATAACCGGTTTAGAAACAGGCAGGGCGATATAATCCTGTTTTTATACAATAGTTTACCCTGAATCATAGCATGGATTCCCTTCCCTCGCGCTCCGCGCTTGCCGGAAAGAGGAGGATAAAACTACCCTAAAAGGAACCAATGATGAAAAGAAACTATCTCACGGCAGCATTATCAAGCTTATTGATGGCCGCTGTTTTACTCCCGACTGCGGCTGCGCAATCAGCCCCTGAAAAAGCCGGTAAGGCAGAAATGCAGGAACGGTACGAACGAGCTAAAACCTTGATCAGAGGGACAATACAGCATCCTTATAAAGCTAAAGACTTGCGAAATCAGCTTATTGTCAATGAGGAGCCATACCCCCACTGGATTGGGGACGAAGATATCTTCTGGTATGCCAGAGATGTTAAAAATAATGGTGATATATACCGTGAAATTCGTTTGGTGGATGCCAACAAGAAAACCAACAAACCAGCATTTGATCATAAACGCTTTGCCGAAGCTCTGTCAAAAGCAAGCGGCACAAAGCTGGGCGCAAAAGATATAAAATTTGCGGATAGTATGTTCCGCTTTGGTAATATTGGGGATGTATCCATAACATTTGCGCCCTATCAGATGCATTTCAAATATGCTGGCAAGAACTGGCTGTATGCTGTTAAAAACAACAAGGTGAAAGAAGTTCAAAAAGCCCCTAAAGGTGATATGCAATCCCCTGATGGGACGCAAATTGCCTTCATTAAGAATTATAATGTCTGGCTGCGGGATGCCAAGTCGGGTGTAGAACGTGCCCTGACGACAGACGGGGCAGCGTATTTTGCCTATGGTGGCATTACAGGGCCTTCAGCAGAGTGGACGTCATTATATTTTCCGATGAATGCCAGTTGGTCGGCTGACGGTAAAAAACTATTGGTAATCCAAAATGATGCCAGATTGATTGAAGGTGTAGAAGAAGCCACCTTTGTGCATGCGGATGGCAGTTTGTATCCCAAAGTACAGAAAATCAGGCAAGGTACTGTTGGTGACGAGCATGTGGGGGAGGCACGCTATGTTGCCATTGATGTAGAAACAGGGGAGAAGCAATGCTCTGACTATAGGACCATGCCTTACACTATGCACCATATTACGCCTTTTCAGCGTAATTTGGCATGGTGGGGCAAGGATAGCCACCTTGCTTATTTCCTTGATACAGGGCGGTATTATAAAAGCGTTCGTCTGGTGCAGTTTGATACTCATACCGGTGCAACAAAGGTTTTGTTTGAGGAAACATCTGACACCCGTGTTAAGCTGACACAGCAGGGGGAAGAAGAACCGACAACAATGGTTCTGCCAGAAACAGATGAATTACTCTGGTATAGTGAACGCAGTGGCTGGGGGCATTTGTATCTGTATGACCTGAAAACTGGCAAGCTTAAAAATGCGGTCACACAGGGTGATTATGTTGTACGTAATATTGTGCGCTATGATGCCAAGCACCGAGAGCTTTACCTGCAAACAAATGGTCGGGTGAAGGGGCGTAACCCGTATTACCGTGACCTTGTGCGGGTGAATATTGACACCGGGAAAATGGTGACGCTTGCGTCCAGTGACCATGATGTGAATGGGCATTCACCACAAAATTTGCATACCTATGAAATGGGGGGACATGGTGTGAATGGTGTTTCCGTGTCTGGTAACTATGCGGTTTACAGCAAATCCCGGGTTAATACGGCGCCTGTCAGCTATGTGGTAGATCGCAGTGGCAAGACGGTGATGGAGTTGGAAACAGCAGATATTTCCAAACTGCCAAAAGGCTGGCAATGGCCAGAGCCTGTGCAAACAGTGGCAGCGGATGGCAAAACCGATATTTACGGTGTGGTTTATCGCCCTGCGGATTTTGACCCAAAGAAAAGCTATCCGGTTATTAGTCATGTAATGAATACACCCCGATACGCCATTACCCCTAGGGCGGCTTTTGGTACAGGCAGCAACTGGAATATGCTTTTCCCTCAAGCTCTGGCAGAGCTTGGCTTCATTGTGGTGCAGTTTGATGGGCGGGGCACCCCGTATCGCAGTAAAGCATTTGCGGACCATAGTTATGGCTGGTTTGACAGTGCCAGTGAACTGTCTGACCATGTGGCAGGGATTAAGCAGCTTGCGAAGCGTTATAGCTATATAGATATTGATCGTGCGGGAATTTATTCATCCATGTGGGGTCAGGGCGCTGTGCTTGGCATGTTGCAGCATCCGGATTTCTATAAGGTAGGTGTTGAAGGGTTTTATGCTGATGATCGTGTGATGTTGAGTATGCACACAGACCGTTATAACGGACCCAAGGCCCGGCCTGACCGCAAAACCCCGACAGAATTGGTGGGTAACCTGAAAGGCAAGCTGTTGCTGATGACCACCACTAATCCCGGTTATTTCAGTGGCTTTTCCACGCTTGCTGGTACGTTCCAGTTAATGGATGCGCTGCAAGCTGCGAACAAGGACTTTGACACAGTTGTTGAACAGCGCGTGGGATGGCTGCGCACCAGTTATCAGGAGCGTCGGGCTTGGGATTATTTTGTGCGTCACTTGCAAGGCAATGAACCCCCTAAAGAGTTCGTGCTGGATGGAACGCCCTTTGATCGTTAATTTCTGACATCCACCTTATCCCCAACCCCTGCCCCTTGGTATTTCCTGTGGGCAGGGGTTGGGGAATCTCCTTTTTTAAGCTTTATGTCTGTGGCTGTTTTTGCCTGCAAACATAAAGACTGTCAATAAGCATTTAAAATTACACCACCTTTTGCATGACAATTAACATAACAATAGCAATCTGTAGTGGGCTAAATTGTGCTATTTTGCATTAAATCCTGAATGGTAGGCGACTTGTCCGCTCGGTGTCTCTTCACCAAATGCTAGGCGCATAAAATATTCAGGAGGAACACCTTCCAATGTGAGGTCTGGGTCTACTTCAAAACCAAATTGGGAATAATATTCTGGCTCACCAAGTAGAACGCACCCCTCTGCACCTCTTTCAATCAAGCGGTTTAGGCCTTTACGGATTAAAGCAGAACCAATGCCATTTTTTTTGCATTTCTGGCACCACCGACACAGGCCCAAGACCAAACCAGTTACACTTGTTATCATCGATTGTGATAGGAGAAAATGCAATATGCCCCACCACCAAATCATCTTCTTCCGCAACCAGAGAAATGCTCAACACACCTGAGTCACATAAGGCTTCAACAATGGCTGCCTCAGTTTGGGAGCTATGCTCGACCGTTTTGAAGGCGGAGCGTGTAATCGTGCCAACTCTATCAATATCATCGGACAATTCATCGCGTATTTTCATAGTTCACCCTTTTATAATTTTTATGATCAAATTGGATCGAAAGAAAGACACTTTGTCTTGATAAGAATATTGGAGTGGCTACTTGTAAATTGCATAAAATCTTCGGGTTCCCCCATGATGCTTCGCCTCCTCTGACATGGGTTTATCCGGCTCTTCTTCTGCCTCTGCCATCACCCGCCGCTTGAACGCCTCACTCCCTCTACTGCCCCGCTTCTTACCTGGCATAATCAATGTACCTCCAACTCCAGCAGGCACAATGCCCACTTTGTTGAAGCATCATTAAATTATGGTGCTGAGGGTGGGTAGGTGTGGATCATCGGGCGCTTACCGTTATAACATGGAATTAATCCCATGTTATAAATTTTTTTTGATTTCCAGTAAGCTTCATGAGGTGTCATTGCGTAAAGGGAAGAATGAGGTCGGATCGTATTATAAAAGTCTACCCACGCCATGATAATACTCAAATTTTTAGTTTGGGAAATGGCCTCTATCCCAGCTAAAGTTCAGCTATTTTTTAAAAAATAGTACCCATATTGCGGCCTTGGTTCACTCCTTCACACTATAGGGATAGCAAAGCTCCTTTAAAGTGACTAACGATATCTGGGAAAACCTTATGGTTGAATGCATGCTTGTCTTTTCCAAAAAAGAATAAATAAAAAATGTCACTTTTTTTGCGCTTCGCTTGTCTTAAGTAGCGTTGGAGGGGAAATAATAGTTCAAGATAGGAGGAGTGAATGATCGCATTATTTATCAACGGTAAAAGTCATGCTTTGGCACTCGACCCTTCCACTCCCTTGTTGTGGGTTCTCCGGGACGAGCTAGGACTGGTGGGGACCAAGTTTGGTTGTGGCAAGGCCCAGTGCGGTGCCTGCACGGTGCATGTGGACGGGCAGGCAGTGCGTTCGTGCCAAACGTTCCTCGAAGACATCGATGGCGCGCAAATCACCACCATTGAAGCCGTCTCAGAAATTCCGATCGGCGCCGCTGTTCAGCAAGCTTGGCTTGATGTTGATGTGCCGCAGTGCGGCTATTGCCAGGCCGGCCAGATCATGTCCGCGACCGCGATGCTATCAGAAGTTTCTGTCCCCACGGACGCAGATATTGCCAATTACATGTCCGGTAATATCTGCCGATGTGGAACCTACATGCGGATCAAAAAGGCCATCAAGCTGGCTTCCAAAATTATCGAAGCAGATCGTCAGGGGAGAGACTAATATGAAACGGTCAAACACTCCTGAACAGTCTCTGTCTTGCCTTGGTCAAGGAGAGGCGGCGAGTCAAGCTGCTAGCGGCCCGTCAATGTCACGGCGCTTCTTCCTGGTGGCAGGTGCGGCCGCTGGCGGCGGCTTAATGCTCAGTCTTGGGGCTTGCGATCCCGCGACGGAGGGTAAGGCAGGATCAAAAGAGGCGCGGTTCTTCCTTGGTACGCATATCCGCATCTCCACCTCCGGCCAAGTTACAGTGCTCGCACAAAACCCGGAGATTGGCCAGGGCGTCAAGACAAGCCTGCCGATGGTCATCGCTGAAGAGTTGGATGTGGCCTGGAAAGACGTTACCGTCGAGCAGGCCGATCTGGACACAAATCTGTTCCAGTTTCAGGTGGCGGGCGGAAGCCTCTCCACCCCCATGCTGTCTCTTGCGCTTCGCAAGGTGGGGGCGGCGGCCCGCCAGATGCTGATTTCTGTTGCGGCAAGTCGCTTGAAGGTGCCGGCGACAGAATGCGCCACTGAAGCGGGTCACGTGATCCATAAGCCGTCAGGGCGCAAGCTTGGATACGGTCAGCTCACGGCAGACGCAGCACACCTTCCTGTGCCGAACCTTGCTGAGATCAAACTCAAAAGCGATAAATACTTTCAAATCGTTGGGCAAAAAATCAAAGGTGTCGATAACCCAAAAATAATCAAGGGTGAGCCTCTTTACGGTATCGATGTAACCGTACCGGGTATGGCCTATTCCGTGTTTGTTAAATGCCCCACTTTTGGTGGCAAGGCTGTGTCGGCGAACCTTGATGAGATAAGAACACTCCCAGGTGTGCAGGCCGCTTTCGTTGTCGAAGGTAATGATAGTCGTCCTGCCGCCAACCCGGCCTGGTGGTTGCCGGGTGAGGGGGGCGCTGCTCCTGACTGGTGGAATGTTGGCGGCCGGCCCGACTATGTGATGAGCGGTGTCGCCATCGTCGCGGACAGTTGGTGGCAGGCAGAGCGGGCACGGGATCGTCTTAAGGTTGTCTGGGAAAAGGGGCAAGCGGATGGGCAGTCAAGCGAAGGCTTCGATGCGGCTGCTGCCCAGCATTTTGCAAGTCCTCCAGATGAGAACCGCTGGCCTGAGCTTGGCAGTGTTGACAAGGCGCTTGAGGAAAGCGCTCAAAAGATCGATGTGGAATATAGCTTCCCGTTTCTCGCCCACGCGACCCTGGAGCCACAAAACGCAACAGCCTCAGTATCCACAGACGCGCACGGCAGCATGGCAATCGAGATCTGGAGTGGGGCGCAGCTCCCCGCCGTCGGTCAGGCAACCATCGCCAAAATGATGGGCGTGCCGAATGAGAATGTAACCATTCACCTCACCAGAGCAGGCGGCGGTTTTGGTCGCAGGCTCTTGAACGACAGTCTTCTCGAAGCGGTCTGGATCTCCAGTGTGGTTAAGAAGCCGGTAAAACTGCTGTGGAGCCGGGAAGACGATACGCAGCATGACTTTTACCGACCCGGTGGCTATCACCACCTGAAGGGTGGTCTTGATCAGGACGGTAAAGCTATTGCCTTTGAGGACCATTTTGTTGGTTTTGGCGGAGAGAAAGCTTTTGTAAACTCTGGGGATTCGAACTTCCCAGGTTATCTTTACGGCAATATTGCAAACATGCGCTATAAAGCGTCGAAGATTCCGCTCTATATCCCAACAGGGGCTATGCGGGCGCCGATGGCAAATAGTCATGGGTTTGTCTTCGAGAGCTTTGTTGACGAGTTGGCGCATAAGGCAGGGATTGACCCGATCAGCTTCCGCCTCACTATGATCGATCCCTCCAAGGAGACGCCGTCATACGGCGAGCTGACTGAGGGGGTGCCGCTCTCCGGCTTTAACCCAAAACGCATGCGCGCAATCCTGGAGCTTGTGGCTGAACGATCTGGCTGGCATGGGAAGAAGCTCTATCGCCCAAGCTCGGAGGATGTTGTTGAGGGCACTCTTCGGCGCGGCATGGGGGTTGGCTGCTACTTTAGTCACTTTGGTTATTTCGCACATGTGGTATCGCTGTCGGTTGATGCCAGAAACAATGTGACCGTTGATACCGTCTGGGTGGTTGGCGATATCGGCCGCCAGATTATCAACCCCCTCAACGCCGAGAATATGGTGCAGGGCTCTGTGATTGACGGCCTTGGTCAGGCTATGGGGCTGGAGGTTACTTTTGAAGGTGGTGCGGCCAATCAGTCCAACTTTGATGACTATCCGCTCATTCGCATGGCTCAGGCGCCAAATGAGATTGACGTGCATTTTCACAAAACGGATCACACAACGACCGGGCTCGGGGAGCCAGCTTTGCCACCGATCCTGCCGGCGTTTGCAAATGCACTCTATGCCGCCACTGGTACACGCTACCGCAAGCTGCCGCTCCCGGTCTTTGAAGGGATACTGGAAGAGGAGGATATATAATGCCGAAGATTGAACCCTGTCCGGTTGACAAGACCGATGCATCACTTGAAGAGAGTGTTTCCCTGAGTGATTTGTCCATATTCCTGCTTCTCACGGGTGGCATTCTTGCGGTTGTTGTTATGGGCTTCCTTTTCTTTGGAGGCCTGTCGCAGCAGGCAGAGGATGGCATGATTGAGCTTATGCAGCAGATTGAGCAATTGAGTAAGGACCCACGGAACCTGCCATTACAGCGGTAGAGGAACACAAAACCCCGTCAGGGGGGTGAGGTGAAACGAGGAGCTAAGGATGTGAAGGTCAGAAGACAATAACTTGATGTCACAGCAAAAAAAGGGAGAGAACCTCCGTAGTAGCAATCGCAATCTTCCGACTCTACCTGGCGATTGTACGGAAACTTATGGTGTCAGACTTCGTCTAACCACGGAGCCTGACACCGTTTTTCTTCTCTGGAGCTTGGGGGCAAGTCAGGGGGGAAAGTTTGCTGAAGGGGTCAGGGACAAAAGCCACTGATGAGGTCGGATCAGGTGTCAGCAGAATACAGGCATCAACAAAATAAGAATAAAGCGGTCTAATCAGAAACCGCCATTTGATGAAGAGAGTGAAGAGTGAGGAAACTATGGAAACTGTAGCCTTGATACATGCGGACTGGCCTTTTGCCATATGGGCGGCGCTGATGATGTTGGCGGCGCTGGGCTTTTGGGCTGATAAGACAAAGGTTGGCAGCAATGTCTCCGGGGCGGCGATAATTCTGGCGGCGGCCATGGCGCTATCCAACTTTGGGGTTCTGCCAAAATCAGCTGAAACCTATAATGTGGTCTGGTCCTATCTTGTTCCGGTCGCCATTCCGCTGTTGCTCCTCAAAGCTGATCTTCGGCGTGTTATCTTTGAGACCAAAAGTATGCTGGTTGCTTTCTTTCTTGGGGCCATAGGTACAACATTGGGGGCTCTTGTCGGGTATGTAATTCTGCCCCTCGGTGAACAGGGCCCGAAGCTTGCTGCTGTCTTCAGTGCGACTTATATTGGCGGCTCAATGAATATGGCTGCAGTGACCCAGGCCGTGGAACTTGATCCCTCTCTGGCGACAGCCAGTGTGGCAGCGGATAATGTGGTGGGCGTACTCTATCTGGCATTCCTCGCTCTGGTGCCGTCCATGGCTTTCTTTCAGTGGTGGTTTAAGAGGTCCCTTTCTTCAGGTTTGGCGGGCGCGTCCGCTGAAGAAATCACTGATGCAAAATCCCATGCAGGAGATATTCCACCAGATGTCCAGACAGGCATCAATCTGGCTCATATCGGGTTTGTGGTGGGCTTGTCCTTTACCATCTGTGCTATGGGAAAAGCTCTGGCGGACATGCTTGGGGTTGGTAGCTATAGCATCATGTTTATTACGGCCCTGACCATTGTTATCGCCAACATTTTTCCGCGCCAGCTTAAAAAATTCAAAGGCGATTATGAGATCGGCCTCTTTTTTATGTATGTGTTTTTTGCCGCGATCGGGGTCAGTGCAGATGTGGTGGCCATGCTGGATAAAGCGCTGATGATTGCCCTTTATGCCGCCATTATCGTGGTCTGTCATGCGGCTGTGATCTTCGGGGTCAGTAAATTCTTCAAGCTTGATTTGATGGAAGTGGTGATCGCTTCCAATGCCTGCGCCTCAGGCCCCGCCAGTGCGGCTGCACTGGCGGCGGGTAAAGGACGTCCTGATCTGGTGGCCCCGGCTGTCCTGCTCGGAGTGTTTGGGTATGCCGTGGCTAACTTCATCGGGGTGAGCCTGAATATCTGGCTCGGGGCTTAAAGATTAAAATAACAATATCTTCAGGAGGAAACAATCAAGCATTTTTTAAAACGAGTGACTATTGCAGCAGCCTTGACGCTCTCTTTGTCAGGAAGCCTGACCGTGTTTACTGGCGTTCAGGTCTACGCCGGTAGCCCCTCTCAAAGCCAGGAAAACAGCGGCCTCACGACCACTGAGATAGACCGGCTTGTTGAGCGGACTATGGAGATCTTCCAGGTGCCAGGCATGGCGGTTGGCATTATCAAGGACGGTAAGGTCATCCATGCCAAAGGCTACGGTGTCAGGGAAGTTGGCAAAAAAGGTAAAGTTGACGAGGAGACATTATTCTCCATTGCCTCAACCGGAAAATCCTTTACCGCAGCCGCTCTGGCGCTTCTCGTTGATGAAGGCCGGATCAAGTGGGATGATAAAGTCATCGACTATATCCCCGCCTTCCAGATGCATGATCCGTGGGTGACGCGGGAGTTCACTGTCAAGGATCTGCTCATTCATAACAGTGGTCTTGGCCTTGGGGCCGGGGATCTGATGTTTTGGCCAACTTCAAGCTTTAGCCGGGACGAAATCATTCGCAACTTGCGCCACCTGAAGCCTGTCAGTAGCTTCAGGACCGAGTATGCCTATGACAATCTGCTTTATATCGTAGCAGGTGAAGTGATTGCGGCCGTATCTGGTATGTCTTATGAGGATTTTGTTGATCGCCGAATTTTAAAGCCTCTTGGCATGAAGCACTGTGCGGCCAATCGCAGTCGCCTCAAAGGGCACCGGAATATCGCCGAACCCCATGTGCTGCTGGATGGTAAACTTCAAACCACCTTCCGCCTTGAGGAAGTATACGAGCATTCGATTACTGCTGCAGCGGGTGGCATCCAGTGTAGCATCAAAAGTATTCTCAAATGGCATCATATGCATTTGGAAAAAGGCAAGCTTCCTGGCGGTGAAGTGTTCCTTTCGAAAGCCGAACAGGCCCGCATATTGACCCCCCAAACCATCACACCTGTATCCACAAATAAACAGGGCTGGTTTGGGACAAACTTTTCAGCTTATGGTCTTGGCTGGTTCCTGGAGGACATGTATGGGGTCAAGGTGGCCAAGCATTCAGGCGGTCTGCAAGGCATGACCAGCCTCAATGTGATGGTTCCTGACCTTGATCTTGGTGTTGTTGTTTATACCAACCAGCAGGCTGGTTATGACAAGCATGCCATTGTTTATTCCATTCTGGAGGCCTATCTGGCGGACACTAAATTGGATTGGGTATCTAAACTCCATGAGCAACAGAAGATACGGGTCGTTGATGCCGCAAAAACTGTGCCTGACCTTGAGGCGGCGCCTTATACGCCCGACGGTGATCTTGGCCGCTATGCGGGTGTTTACAAAGATCCGTGGTTTGGGGATGTGGACATAAGAGAGACCGGGGAGGGCCTCACTTTTACCTCAGTCCGGTCAGTACGCCTCAAGGGTAGTATGGCGCCTTACAAACCTGGCATCTTTATTGTCCGCTGGGAAGACAGGAGCCTCAACGCAGATGCTTATGTGAGGTTCACGACAGGCTATGACGGTAACCCTGAAGGCTTCACCATGAAAGCGATCTCAAAGCTCACGGATTTTAGCTTCGATTTCCATGACCTCGATTTTAAGCGTCTACAACCGACAGCGAACAACTTAAAAAAACTAGAGAAATACTGATGCATAAGTTTACCAGAATACTATCCTGCTACACTCTCCTGCTCCTGGCCATGACACGTTGGGCGCAGGCCTCTGAGGTTGATCTGGATATTGTGACCAAAATCCGGGATGAGGGATTTAACCGGTCCCAGGTTATGGAAACCTTAAGCCATCTGTCTGATACAATCGGGCCAAGGTTGACCGGTTCGCCCCAGATGCTGGAGGCGAATGAATGGACAAAAGAAAAGTTGACAGAATGGGGGCTGAAAAATGCCCATCTTGAAGCGTTTGAGTTTGGCAGGGGCTGGAGTGCCAACAGTATTCAGGTCTTTATGACCTCACCCCGTAAGGTGCAACTGACGGCTTTGCCACTGACATGGCTACCGGGAACGGATGGGCTTTTAGAAGCAGGGATCCTCCATGCCCCGATGAAAACAGTCAAAGACTTTGAAAAATATAAAGGCAAACTGCGGGGCAAGATTGTTCTGGTCAGTAAAATTCCCGAACAGAAAGAACCAAATAAAAAGCCATTTGTGCGTCATGACGGGGAAAGTCTTAAAAAGAAAGGGCAATATGATGTTCCTCTGAAGGACAAGGGTAAGAAGTTCGAAAAAAGCTTTCTAAAAACCATGGCTTTCCTCAATGAACTGAATGACTTTCTTACAGAAGAAGGGGCCGTGGCTCAGGTGCGAAGAGCAAGGCGCAGCGGTATGATCATTAACTCTGATGATTATCTGTATCGCTCGGATCACCCCGCCACCCTGCCGGGTGTGGCCTTATCTGCCGAGGATTACGACAAGGCAGTTCGTCTCCTTAATAAAACAAGTGAGGTCACTCTCAGCCTCAATGTGGATGTAGATTTCCATGAGGAGGACAATAAGGCCTATAGCACACTTGCAGACATCTCGGGTAAGGGCAGGGACCCTGAAATCGTGATGGCGGGGGCTCATATGGACAGTTGGGCTGGCGGTGACGGAACGGTTGATAATGCGACCGGTGTTGCTGTTGTTATGGAAGCGGTCCGGATATTAAAGGCCATCGGCATCAAGCCCAAAAGGACAATCCGTGTTGGTTTGTGGGGCGGAGAAGAACAGGGACTTTACGGTTCCCAGCAATATGTTCATGACCATCTGGCAACGCGCCCTGACGGCCAAGATGAGCGGCTCAAATATATGGCGCCTATGGCGGCACAGACTTTTGGTGGTTATCCGATCAAGTCCCAAAAAGATCATGAGCGTTTTTCTGTTTATTTCAACCTGGATCATGGTTCCGGCAAGATCAGGGGGATTTACGCCGAAGAGAATGTGGCGGCAGCCAAAGTCTTTGAAGACTGGTTCCAGCCGTTTCATGATCTGGGGGCAACCGAGGTTACCTTGAACAAGACTTATAGCACAGACCATGTGGTATTTGATCAGGTTGGTTTGCCGGGTTTTACCTTCATACACGAGCCTTTGGATTATTTTAACCGACTTCATCATACCCAGCTTGATGTGTTTAATCATGCCTATGAGAAAGACCTTAAGCAGGCGTCAGTAATCTTGGCGAGCTTTCTTTATAACGCCGCCATGAGAGAGGACCGTATGCCGCGTAAGTCCCTACCGACCGGCCCTAATGATTTTAGCAAAGACTATGACAAAACCAATAAAGAAGACGACAAATGAAGATAGACCATATTGAAATCGGTAAACTGCAAATCCCTTTCACCCAGCCCCTCAAGGTGGCCATCGGTGAAATTGACAGCGCGGATAATGTCATCATCAAGATTGTGACGGAGAGCGGTCTATGTGGTTGGGGGGAAGCAAGCCCAACCCCTTACATCACCGGTGACAGCCCTGAAACCAACTTTGAGACAGCACAGTTATTTGCACGCCTCCTCAAAGGTAAGGACGCACTCGCCATAGACGCCCGTATGGTGGAACTGAATGCCTTCACGGTAGGGGAGCCGTCTATCCGCTCCGCCTTTGATATGGCGCTTTATGATATTGCCGCCAAGGCGGCCAACATGCCGCTCTACCGTTTCCTCGGTGGAGAACGCCGGGAGATCAGAACTGACCTCACTATTGGGCAGCAGGCCACCGTTGAGGAGACTGTCGCTCAAGCGCAGGCCATATTGGATGCGGGCTTTGATGCCATCAAGATGAAGGTGGGCCGCCCGGGGTTAGAGGATGTGGCCCATGTGAAAGCCGTACGTGATCTGGTGGGGCCTGATATAGCCATCAAGATAGACAGCAATCAGGGCTGGGACTATCCCACAGCGGTTGCCAACATTAGGGCGATGCAGCCTCTGGGTCTCCAATATTCCGAGCAGCCACTGAAGGCCTGGGATCATGATGGGTTTGTCCGCTTGAGAGAGAAAGTGGGCCTACCGATCTGTGCGGACGAGAGTGTTTTCACAGACAAGGATGCCTTGAAGCTTATCAAGCTAGGAGCTGCTGATTATTTGAACATCAAACTGGGCAAGGCTGGCGGCATCCATACGGGCCTCAAGATCAATGCCATCGCCGAGTCGGCTGGCGCCAAATGCATGATTGGCTGTTTTGGAGAAAGCAGGCTCGGTCTCTCGGCGGCCGCCCATCTCGCTATGGCGCGACCCAACATTGTTTTTCTAGATTTGGATAGCGCCTATCATTTCAAAAGCGACCCAGTCATTGGCGGGGTTGTTTTCGATACTAAGGTTGGGGGGCTTTTGCACTTACCGGACACGCCGGGACATGGAGCTGAAATCAAGGAAAGCTATCTGGATGAGAAGACTAAAATTGTGATCTAAGGCGATGACGAAAGTGAAAACAATACCCCCCTAAATCTAAAGATGGGTCAGAAAGACGTCTAAGGTAGAGCCGCGTAAACATCCCTCCTCCTTTCTTTGCGTGTGCTCTACCACACTTGGGTGACAGGTCAAAACTATCCGGTGAACCTGTCCCCCCCCTTTTTTTTGCCTTCGGGCCAAAGCTATTGAGATTTAATATTCTAGCATGAGCAGGAAAAGACATTATGAAAGAAGAGGCTGAAATATATCTAGAGTTTTGGTATGACTTTGCGTCATCCTATTCTTATCTTGCGACAGTCCAGATTGGAGCTTGGGCTCAGGTCCGGGGTATTGCAGTGAGGTGGCGGCCATTTCTGTTGGGTCCGACCTTTGAAAGCCAGGGCTGGAACAGTTCTCCCTTTAATATCTTTAAAAGAAAAGGGGATTACATGTGGCGGGATATGGAGCGTTGTGCCGCTCTATATGGATTGACGTTCCAGAAGCCACTCCATATTTTTCCCCAAAACGGTCTGTTAGCGGCGCGGGTGGCGCTCTGCTTGCCGGATGGTGTACAACGGGGCACTTTCACCAAGCGGGTTTTTCAGGCTGAATTTGCCGAGGGGAAGGATATAGCAGAATGGGGAACCGTCGTTAGAATTCTAGAAGATATGGCGCAGGATGCGTCAGTCATTTTGCCGCAAAGCCAGAGCGAATTCATTAAAGGTATCCTGCGATCTTATACAAAAGAAGCGGAAAGTAAGAGGATATTTGGCGTGCCAAGTTTTGTCACGCCTGACGGTGAACTGTTCTGGGGCCATGACCGATTGGAACAGGCGTTGAACTGGTGTAGCGGCGATGCCGCAAGGTAATTGATTAATTAGAATAGAGACGGAATGAGATGTATATAAGACAAGATATATTGGACGCGGTCGCGGCCAAGAAGATGCCGGAAGACAGGACATTCGGCAAGGCGGTCCTGCCGGCCATCTGTGTGGCCCAATATAAGAATGGCCAGTGGTCGGAGGTGGAACTCGGTTTTGACCGGGACCATAGGCTCTCCGGCGGTTCCACGGCGGTTCAATATGCTCAGAGTATTTTTGAAGGAATGAAGGCCTATTTTGTCCATCAAGTGACACCGCAAATCTTCAGGCCGTATGATCATGCGGTGCGGTTCAGGCGCTCTGCCGAACGGATGTGTATGCCGCCGGTGCCCAGAGAAATGTTTGTTTATGGGGTCAACCTTCTCTCGCGGTTATATGCCGATGTCATCCCCCGAGAGGCGGATGGCGCTCTCTACTTAAGACCGTCCTTATACGGCACGGACTATTCACTGAGTATTGAACCCTCAGAGAGTTATCAGTTTACAATCCACGCGGCACCGACCATTCCTTTTTCCAAGGACATGAAGTCGGTCTTGATTGAACGGCGGAACAGCCGGTCTGCCGTGGGCGGAACAGGTGGTGTTAAAGCCGCCGGCAATTATGCGGCGGGCTTCCAGTCCTTAACAAGAGCGAGACAACTGGGCTGCGCCACCAGCCTGTGGTTGGACCCGTTAGAAAGCAAATACATTGAGGAGCTCTCCTTGATGAATTTCTTTGTGGTCAGAGAAGGGGAACTGCATACCCCTACCTTACAAAATAGCTTCCTGCCGGGCATTACCCGCCAGTCTCTTTTGACACTGGCTGAAGATTTAGGCCTGCGTATTGCAGAGAGAAGGATTGATATCAATGAATTGATCAAGGAGATTGAGACTGGAAGCGTCACAGAGGCATTCTCCTGTGGTACAGCGGCGGTTGTATCGCCGATCAGATCTTTGAAGGAAGCGTCAGGGACGGAATATGTCTTTAGTGATGAACCTGGTCCCATCACGCGAACGCTCCGTAAACAGCTGCTTGATATCCAGGAAGGTCGAACAGCTGACCGCTTTGGTTGGATGCAATCCGTTTGAACTATTGCCTATTATGAAAGAGACAACCTAAAATGACACAGAAACCCCTTGACCTTAAAACCCCTTATCTTTTGTTTCTGGGCGATGCTCAGGAAGATGGTCTGGCGAAGACCGCTTTCGGCATCCATGAATGGTGCCCGGAAAAATGTAAAGGCCAGATGCGCTTGGACGGTTGCAAGGTCGATCTGGGTCTTGAAGACTTGAATCCGGTAGAAGCCAAGACCGTTCATAATGTGGGAACTCTGGTGATCGGGGTGGCTAATCTGGGTGGCTATGTGCCGGATAACTGGGTTGCTCCCCTCTGCGGGGCTTTGCGGGCTGGCCTTGATATTGCCGCAGGCCTTCATACCAGACTGAATGATATTGAGTTCCTGCGAGAGACGGCCAAGCAACTTGGACGAACCATCTATGATGTGCGGCAGACAACCCAGGAGCTCAAAGTAGGTAATGGCCAGAAGCGATCCGGCAAGAGATTGCTGACCGTGGCCGCCGACTGTGCCATTGGCAAGAAATATGCGGCCCTTGCCATCGCAAAAGAAATGCAGAGCCGGGGTATGGCGGCGGACTTCAGAGCTACGGGTCAAACAGGCATTCTCATTGCGGGCGGCGGTATCGGGATTGATGCGGTTGTGGCCGACTTTATCTCAGGGGCTGCCGAGATGGTCAGTCCTGAAAATGCAAAAGACCATTGGGATATTATCGAAGGACAGGGGGCTTTGTTCCATCCGGCTTATGCGGGGGTGGCGCTCGGTCTGCTCCATGGTAGTCAACCGGATGCGCTTGTTATCTGTCATGATCCTGACAGAAGCCACACGGCCTTTATGGAAGGCTTTGCGCTGCCAGATATGGAAACCGTCATCAGAAGAAACATTGAAGCCGCCCAACTGACCAATCCCCATGTGAAGGTGGCGGGGATTTCGGTTAATACCTCCAGAATGACGGATGACGACGCCAAATTCTATATGGCGGATTTAAGCCAACAGACCAAACTCCCGGTCTGTGATCCGGTCAGAACAGGCATGAACAATATCGTGGATTATTTGGTTCATGACAGATAAGGAAGATACAGATATTAATCAATATGCAGAACTGGATGGTAAAAAACCGTCAGTATGGGTTTGGGAGTTTCTGAAGCGTAATCCAAATTATAGAAAACCTGAGGCAGAAAATAACTAGATGATGAGACTGAGGATGAATGATAATACTCCCCTTTTTAGGGTACTTCAGAAGTAGAACCAGTTAAGCGGCCATGGAATGCATAGCCAATTTTTGCATTGGCGTTATGCCGCCGATGATGTAGCGCGTTGCTGTACTCGGTGAACTCAATTGTGCGGACGATTGAGAAACGCCCAGTTCCTTTTGTTAAGTCTTAAGGGTATTTAGCCAGATTTTTGCCGTTATCAATTTTTTTTGTAAAAGCACCCACTTTTTCTGAATTTTATTTTAGATTTACGGCGGCTCAGAGTTAGCACGGTTTCTAGCACGGAAAATATTATATTGATTTTATATTCTTTATTCCTTCCGTATATGCTACGGGGCTGAGTTCACAGCTCAAATAGTCAGAGATTGGCTCAGGTGTGTAGGGGCTAAAACACTTTTTATTGAACCGGGTTCGCCGTGGAAGAATGGCCATAACGAAAGTTTTAATGGAAAACTTAGAGATGAGTTATTGAATATGGAGATTTTCTATACTCTGAAAGAGGCAGAAATATTAGTCGAACGCTGGCGGCAGCACTACAACACCGACCGGCTGTTTTGGCTTACACTACGTTCCAGCCGTCACAGCAGGACGACAAAAGTGCCAAAAGCCTAACTTAAACATTGGACCACTCAATCGGGGCACGTCACGGGCGACACGTTTGCCGGTCGCGGGGTTCTTGATGAACCGTTGTCGGTTCCAGACCAGCTTGCCGATATAGAGTTCGTTATTATCAGGGAGAACCTTTGCATATTATTGGGTTTGGGGCGGGACTAGAGTTTAGTGAACTAAAAACAAAGTTTAAAGGGCGAAGGTGATCCAGCCCCCGATAACTCACAGGAAGTTGAGCCAGAATTCTTCTTAATTTATTCTAATGTTAACTCCAGCAGCTAGCACTTATATTTTAGGCCGTAGGTCTGCACGAGAGTGTCAAATTCAGCGTCCAATTTTCTTCTGCAATAGTTTTTCGCTAAATTCATGATGATTTTGATATTGTCTTTTGTCGTTAGACCTATCAGACGTTTATTCAGGTCCAGTTGCTCAAGTAGTATTTTTTCTTGCAGCACGAACTGGCCTGTTATGCCGTAGAGGCCATTTAACTGCCCTAGGTAATGTAATTTCCTGAAATCATCATCCTCTGTGTTTTTGAGGATAGCCATGTTTTCATATACTAATGGGATCGCCTTTGAGAATTTTTTTTGAGTAATAAGTAGCTTATAGTAAACAAGGCGGCTTATGGTGGCCGTGTCATGTTTTGGATCAAAATATTTTTTTGATTGGATATAAGCCTTTTCTACCTTTTCAGGAATTTGATCCAGATGGCCAGCTTTATCATAGTATCGAATTAACGTTTTTAACCGGCTAGTGTAGTATGGGCTATCCTGCCCATAAAGGGCTTCGCTGCCCTTTAACATTCGCTCACCATATCTTATGGCTTTCTCCCAATGTTTTTTTGTGGCCGCTTTATCTGCTTTAACAGCGACCTTTCCTATTTCTTCCTCCGTCCACTCATCCATTTTTGCAGATGTAAATCCTACATATGATTGACCGAATAAGAATAGGAGTAAAACAGGAAGAAATACTGTTCTTCTTTTACTCATTGTATCCCTAAAGCACAGTTATATTTATACTCTTTTTTATTGAGTATAGTGTTTTTTCTGTGTTGAGGGAATATATAATCAGAAGTTGTTTGCTTGCATGCCTGAGATTTGCGGTTTCACCTTGTTTGGACTAAAATGCCTTAATTCGGATGTTTCAGGCCACGTGAATAGAAAACCTCAAAATAACAGCTTCGATTTTTTTAAAATAAGCTGTCCCCTCCTTGGTCGGTGAAATGTCATTACAATAGGGCGACACTGAGTTTTAAAATAAAGTTTGAATATGATGGCAGAACGAGAAGGCCTCATTAAAGAGTGGTATGAGCGGTATGGAGAGGATTTGTACCGAAGTTTGCGTTCGGCTGCAAAAAACCCGGAAGAGGCACAGGATATATCGCAGGAGACATTCCTCAAAGTAGCAATGAAGCTATCCGATAAAGAGTGCAGTGAAACTATTCTTAACCCTAAGGCGTTTCTGTATCGGGTGGCCTTTAACGAGTTTTATAACCGTTGCAAACGTCGGAAGCTTCATAACCACTTGCAACAATTGTTTGGGGAATCTGATGAGGCCTATATCTGTTCTATCACACCGGAGAAAATAGCTCTTGACCAGGAAGAATTGGCCGTTGTTCGTGACGCGATCTATGGTCTGCCGGATAAGCAGCGAGAGGTTTTCTTGCTTACCCGTGTGAATAACATGAGTTACCAGAACGCAGCGCGTAAGCTGGGCATTAAAAAAGATACAGTTAAGAAGCATGTCGTCAGAGTGTTGGCTGCGTTGCGCGTGGCAAGGGCGGGGTATTTAAATGATGAACCTAAAAAGCCGTTGGATTATGAAGATGGATAAAGCAATTAGATTGGATTTATTGGAAGAAGCGGAACGTTGGTATCAGTTGTTTAAATGTCATACATATACGATGGATGAGCGTGACGCTTTCAAGGTTTGGTATCAGGAGAATCCAGATCATCAACAGGCCTATGCTCAAGTTTTTAGTAGTTTTGAAAGTGGCTATGATATTAATGATGCTGTGGCAGAGTTTCAGACCAGAAAAGCCTCCCCAGAGATATGTCCTGGGCCTTCCGTAATGGTATGGTTCAAGACGTTTGCAGAGAGATGGAAGGTCGGTAGAGCTTCTGGTGCCTTTGCTGTTTTCGCAGCAATGGTGCTAGTCATACTTGTTAGTCGAATATGGATCGGAGGGCCGGATTATACTGAGTATTCAACCGGTATCGCCCAGCTGGAGCGGGTGAAACTCCCGGATGGTTCTGTTATTACGCTTGGCGCAGGATCTAAAATTCAAGTTTCTGTTTCTCAATCAAAAGAACGTCGTGTCATTATGGAGCAGGGGGAAGCTTTGTTTGCAGTGGCCAGAGATACGACGCGGCCATTCATCGTATCCTCTGGTGATATCAATGTGCGTGTGCTTGGGACAACATTTAATGTTCATAAGATGGGAGGGGACGTCACAGTTTCATTGTTGGAGGGTGAAGTGCATGTCGCTCAGGAAAAAGCGCTTTCATTCTTTCCATTTTTACCTCAGCAAAAATCGGCGGCACTAAGGCCTGCGCAGCAGATGTTAATAGTTGCGGGAATTATGCAGCCTGTAACGCTAAAAGATATCAATGAAATGGCGACTTGGGTCCAAGGACAGTTAAACTATTCAGGCGCACGTTTGAGCGTCGTAGTGGCCGATTTGAACCGTTACAGTGATAAACCTGTGATCATTGTTGATGTGGACTTGAGTGCTTTGCCTGTAACGGCTGTGTTTGGCACAGACCAGATTGGAACCTTCCTAGAAGGGCTACCTCATATATTGCCTGTCGAACTACGCCGAAAAGCAGATGGCAGCTATCTTATTTTTCGCCGAAAAAATCTGTCAGGAGTATAAATATTACTACTTTGTGTCCCCTTATATTTCTCCCAATTGTCTCTCTCATACGGAGCACAATAAAATAATTGAAGGAGAGAAACATGAAGGAATGTAAAACAAATACCGCGACTATAAAGTCGCAAAAATCAAAATATCAGTCGGGAAAATCTATGGCAGATAATCCAATCAAAGGCCTTGCGCTTACGTCTTGCTTAGCAATATTGATGGGAACTTCTGTAACGTCGGTTGGGGCTCAAGAAGTTCAGAGAGTTGAACGTTTCAATTTACAGTCTATGCCTTTGTCAAAGGCAATTGCCAATTTTTCAAAACAAACTGGTATTGTTATACTGGCCTCAAATGAGGCTTTTGAGAATAAAGATTCTGTTCGCATTTCTGGCCACTTTGAGCCGACACAAGCACTGGAAATTCTGCTCAAGAACAGTGGGCTGGTATATAGATTTAAGGGTGAAAACACAATTGTCATTAGTCCGATATCTGCACAAAACATTGATTTAGGGAATGGGTTTGAAAAGATATCCTTCAACACGCTGGCGGATTATGAGGCCAGTCTCGCACCCTATGACGATGATGAGCGGGCAGATGAGGTGGAGAATGTCTCCTTTGATGAAATCATTGTAACCGCAAGCAGGCGCGAGCAGAATTTGCAAGATGTGCCGATGGCGATAACGGCGGTTCGCCCAGAAGAGTTTACTTCTAAGGGCATGACTAACTTGAGTGATGTGATTGCCTTCACACCGGGATTTGATACTGGAACTAGTACTTTGGGCGGCCCTCCTGGCATAGGTAATTTAACAGCACGCGGTGTTGGTCAACAAGCTGTCTCTCCTGTTGTTGGAGTTTATGTGGATGATGCCCCTGTTAGCAGCAATATATTCGCCGCGTTTTTTGTTGATGGATTGCTTCTGGATCTGGAACGAGTAGAGTTTCTAAAGGGGCCGCAAGGAACATTATATGGAGCTACTTCTATTGGTGGAGCAGTGAAATATATTACACGTAAACCTTCATTGGATGAATTTAGAGGAACTGCTGCTGTAAATTTGTCTAGTACGAAACATGGTAGCTTTAACCAGATATATAATGGCCGTATTAGTATGCCAATTGTAGAAGATAAACTAGGCCTTACTGTTTCAGGGTTTTATGAAGATAATGGCGGTTTTGTCGATTTAGTAGACGGTGTTACAAGGAGTCTTGTTAAGAATAATGCCGATACTTATGAAAGATATGGCTATGCAGCAGATCTTTTATTTGCAGCATCCGATAGATTGGATATTCGGCTAAGCTATATGCGTCAGAATGCAGATTGGGGTGCTCAAAAAGGTGGGCAGCTTATAGTTGATGATAACCTTGTATCCACGTATGGCCTATACAAAACGATTGGTAATCCAGATGATAAACAAAATCTGGACAGTGACATATACAGTGGCACCTTAAATTATCAATTTGACTGGGGTACTTTAACATCTGTTAGTTCATACCTAACGGCAGGCTTAAGTTTGAATATAGATCAGGTCGGTTTCATTGGTTTTGTTAATACTCTTCCTGGCCATCCAACTGGAACTGATACAGGAGTTCCCACAATAACTCTTTCCAGTTATAAAAAATATATTCAGGAAGTGAGGTTAACTTCAGAGGTCGGCGATCATTTTGATTGGATTGTGGGCCTATATTATACTGATGAAGACGCTGTGCAAAGCCGCGCTATTTTAGGTTTCCCTTCGGGATTTGATATTACATCAGCCGATGCTCGCGACTCCTACAACGAATACGCAGTATTTGGTAATTTCACGTACCATTTCACGCCTGATCTGGATGTGACTGTTGGCGGACGGGTAAGCCGTCAAAACGTAGGATTTGCAAATACACAATCTGGTGTTCTGTCGCCTGATAATGGGGTGTTAAGCAATGAGATAGATGCTACGGCAGATACATGGTCTGCGGCGGTGGCATATCGTCCTCGCGAAGGCATGTCACTTTATGCGCGTGTTGCGAGTGGCTTTAGGCCTGCCAGAACAAATGCCCCTGTAAGTGATGGGAATGGTAGGATTGTTTCTTCTACTCTTGTCGCACCGGATACTCTTTGGAGTTATGAGGTCGGTGCCAAGGGAACAATGGATGATGGGTTGTTTACATATGATATGGCTCTTTGGTATATTGATTGGGGGAATTTTCAGACTAACGTGTCTATTGGTGCCATTAATTACATCGGAAATGCGGCTGATGGTCTTACAGCCAAGGGGTTTGAGGGAGCATTTTCTTTGAACCTGCTTGAAGGGCTTTCTCTTGTTTCCACTATTGCTTACGCCGATAGTACTCTAAACGATAATGAGCCGCTCATTTTTGGATTAAAAGGCCAACAAGTGCCGGGTGTGCCCAAATGGTCAGCCTCAATAAATGGACAGTATGGTTTTGCCCTTGGCTCAAATCTTGAGGGGCATGTTGGCGGTGGATTACGGTATTCCAGTAGCCGTCCAAGTGCTTTTGATGATGGCACACCAACATCTTTAACGGTTAATCTTTTATCTGACAGTTATGTCCTTGCAGATTTCAATGCAGGTTTTACTAAAGGCGCATATTCCTTTAATTTTTATGTGACTAATTTGTTTGACAAGCTTGCTTATAAGATTACGTCGGCCTCTCCCAGCAGAGCGTCTACCGCCACGCCTGTAACGCCAAGAACAATTGGAATGGTTCTATCTGCGAGCTTCTAAGTCCCACATTCCCTTTGGGTTATGAAATAATACATCCCCTTCCTCTTTTTATTGAGAAAGGGGATGTAAACCGACAACGAAATCAGCTGTAATGATTGATATTAAAGGAAAATACATGCTTAAATGTATGCGAGGAGTTTTTTATGTTTTATTGCTTTCAGGGATATTTGTAGCTGCAAGTATATTTTTACTGCTACCTGTAGCGGCCAATGATAAGTCAGAAATGTTTGCGAGATATGAGAGGGCTCAACATTTATATTTGGCGATGAATACTACAAAAGTGGCCCGTAATTCGACTGTATTCCCTGTCTGGATCGGGAATAGTAATAAGTTTTGGTACGAGCGGGAATTATTGGAGGGTAAAGAATACCGTCTGGTGAATGCACAAAATGCTTCAAATGAAGTAGCATTTGATCATCAGGCCTTGGCTAAGGAACTCACCAAAGTTACCAAGGAAAAAGTGGATGCCAGTAACCTGCCAATTAAAAAAGTTAAAATAGAGCTGAAACCACTGAGGGTAAGTTTTGAAGCATTCAATAAAAATTGGCTGTTTCAGGATAAAACTGCTGCTTTGACAGAAATCACTGTGCACCCTGTTAGCTGGGTTTTGTCCCCAGATGGAAAGCAGGCAGTTTTCACCCGAAATTATAACTTATGGGTACGCAACATTGAGAATGGCAATGAACGGGCATTAACAACAGATGGGGAGGAGTTTTACGATTATGCCGCAAGAACTACTCTTTGGGGAACATTACGTACCCCTAAAGGGAAGGGTGTTCAAGCGCGTTGGTCGCCCGACGGCAAGTCCATTTTCACGTTACAAAAAGACCGGCGGAAAGTAAAAACTTTACCAGTAGTGCAACATGTGCCTTTAGATGGAAGTATCAGACCAAAAGTAGAGAATTTAAAGATTGCTTATCAAGGGGATGAGAATGTTGCAGAATACCGATTGTTGGCCATTGATGTTGAGACTGGTCATGTTCAAGATGCTAAATATGGTCGGGTACAGAATATTCAGGATAGTAATACCGGCTTTTTTGATGAGCGGATGGGGTGGTGGAGTAAAGACAGCCGTCTTGCCTATTTTGTTGATATGGATCGCTACCATCAACGTGTAAGGGTGGTAGAGTTTGATATGTATACAGGGGTTACACGTGTATTATTTGAGGAGACTTCAGACACTCATATTGCTCTGGCCCCTAACGAAAATATGGTTCCTGTTTTTGTCCCTTTACCTGAAACACATGAAATTTTATGGTATTCGGAACGGAGCGGATGGGCGCATTTTTATCTTTATGATCTCAAAACAGGCAAGCTAAAAAATACTATTACATCGGGTAACTGGCGGGTAAGAGACCTAGTGTATTTTGATGCCGAGCGCCGCGAAGTTTTTTTACAAACATCAGGGCGGACAACAGGCAGAAATCCTTATTATCGTGACTTAGTGCGTGTGAATATTGATACAGGGAATCTCGTTCCGTTAGTTGCTAGCGATCATGAATATATAGCCATTGTTCAGCAATCCAGCACCGCTGTTTATGGAGCTGTTCGTGATATGAAACTATCAAATGGTATATCTCCAACAGGTGATTATGCTGTTGTGACACGTTCAAGAGTGGATCAGGTGCCAGTAAGCTTTCTGGTAGACAGGGATGGCCGCAAAATTCTTGATTTAGAAGTTGCAAATTTAACTTTGCCCAAAGGGTGGCAATGGCCGGAACCGGTTATGATGAAGGCTGCGGATGGTAAAACAGATATTTATGGCGTTATATACCGCCCTTCTGATTTTGATCCTAATAAGTCTTACCCCGTTGTTGATAGTGCTCTCTTATATAATCCGGTATCATCTTGGGTTGCAAAAGGGTCTTTTACCAATAGCGGCTTTTACGGCTTTAACTACTATGCTGAAGCAGCTTTAGCGGAGCTGGGCTTTATTGTAGTGCAGATGGATGGGCGGGGTATCGCCTATCGTAGCAAGTCTTTTCATGATGTAGGTTATGGCTTATTTGAAGCCGGGAATAACTTAAGTGATCATGTGGCAGGTATTAAGCAGCTTGCTGAGCGTTATCCTTACATGGATATTGACAAGGTTGGAATTGCCTCTATTCATGCCGGAACAGGAGCAGTTATGGGGTTGCTGCATTATCCTGATTTCTACAAGGTGGGCGCAGGTGCTCAGGCTTATGATTCCCGTTTGATGGTTTCGCTTGTTCCTGACAAATATGAAGGGCCGCACGGACGAGACCCAAACCAGAAATATTTGGAAGACCTCGCGGGAAATTTAAAAGGCAAATTATTGATGTTTGTTGCCATGCTTAACTATAGCGATTCTCCTCCTGCTTCCACCCTTCGCATCGTCGAAGCCTTGCAGAGAGCTAATAAGGATTTTGATTTGGTGGTTGAACCAAAAGTGACTAGGGGATTTAGCTTCTATCAGATTCGTCGTGCATGGGATCATTTGGTACGCCACCTACAAGGTGTGGAACCGCCGAAGGAATTTAATCTGGGGGATGAAAACGTATTCTAGATGAAGATACACGGCAATGCCTTTTTTGTAGAAGGTTATCTCACGTCTAGGATCAGTTTTACGGGTAATACAATGAAACATATATACTTACAAAAAGTCATTTCCGGCCTTTTTATGGTTGGTTGCATAATGTTTACGACTATCGTGCAGGCCTCTTCTTTCAAAAAGGATGAGTTGGAGGCGTACATACGTGATAGCATGGAAAAATGGCACGTGCCCGGACTTTCTATTGCTATTGTGAAAAATGGTGAAACTATTCTGAGTAAAGGGTATGGAGTACGTGAGCTAGGTAAAAATGATGTTGTTGATGAAAATACATTATTTCCGATTGCTGGTAGTACGCGATCCTTCACCGCATCGGCACTGGCTATCTTGGTAGCTGAAGACAAGATCGATTGGAATGATCGGATGGTTGATGTGCTGCCGGGGTTCCGCACAGGTAGTGACCTTGTGTCAAATTATGCCACAATTATTGATGCATTGGCTAATAGAACGGGTTTGGAGACTGAAGTTCTATCTTGGTTCCCCCATCCGGATGTCAGCCGGGCGGAACTTTTGGGCCGATTAAGGTATGTCAAGCCAGCTCATGAATTTAGGTCAGATAAAGGAGTAAACCTGCTTATGATTGTGGCTGCAGGGGAAATTATCCCAGCGCAAACCGGTATAAGTTGGGATGATTTCGTTCGCGTCCGACTTTTTGATCCGGTTGGTATGAAGCATAGTATTACGGGGCCTCATCTGTTTGGGGGAATCGTGAATATAGCAACGCCGCATGCAAAAGCAGGAGGGGAGTTGGTACCGGTGGCCCATACCCGCACCTCCAACATTGGGCCAACAATGTCTATTTATTCCAGTGCGTCTGACATGGCCAAATGGCTTTTGTTCCAGTTGGCAAATGGTAAGGTAGGAGGGGAAGCTATAATACCGGAAGAAGAGATAAAAATGATGCGGAGTAGTCACTCACCTAGAAACATGAAGTTTCCAGGTGTAGTGAATAATTTTGCCAGTGAAGGGCTGGGCTTGCTTATTTCAGACAGTGCTAAAGGGCATAAGATATATAGTGGTGGTGGTGATGTGGATGGAATGGAATCTTTTCATGCTTTTATTCCTGAGCTGGATTTAGGCATTGCTGTGATGGCTAATACACACCAGGTTGTACCTCAAAGACTGACAACCTGGATCATTGACCGTTTTACAGATGCGCCTATGAGAGATTGGGTAAGCGAGGGTCTATCGGCTTATGAACGGCAATTTGCGCAATTTTTCTCGGCTTTAGAGAAAAACAGGCAAGACAATACAGACCTTTCTAAGAAAACCAGTCTTCCCATGCAAGAATATGCAGGTCTTTATCAGCATCCGTTGTTGGGAAATTTAAAAATTGAATATAATGTGAACGGTCTTTCTTTTATTCTGGGGCAGGAATACAAAGGCGCCTTGAAACATGCAAATCATGATACCTTTTACTTGGATGTAAAGACACCTTACATTGCCAAATATCTACTTAAAGGCCCAGCCCGCTTTATTATTAATCACAAAGGTAAGATAGCCTCCCTATTTGTTGAGAATAGGGAATTTCAAAAAGTTGATGTGATTACTAAGGTATCTGCAGGGGAAAAATAGTTTGAACCCTCTTTAGGGGTGAACGTTTGCCGATAGCCCTCTACAGTTCACCAATTGTCATGATTGCATATTTTCGCAAGTGCGCCATGAATTTTACGAATGCTATTTTGATAGGATTGAGATCAGAGGAAAGTCATTCTTTCCAGTTACCGAGTAGCAATATAAACAGCGATTGTTATTAACGCGTTTCCTGTTTACTCACCAAAAATATCATTCCTGAATGAGAACCATAGCGCATCAGCAGGAGACCATACAGTCTACTGACCGCATTTTCGCTTTGGTTCATGGAGAAATCAGCGTGGTATTACATGTAATAGTTTCGGTGAAGAAACGAGAATAACTCATGTGAAATCAACTGTTGTTCCGAGTTTATTTTTAACCAACTTTTAAAAAAGGAACTAGCTATGAGATATGAATTAAATCAGATACGTGAACTGACATCCTTTGACCTTAGAAGTGCCTCAGGTGGTTACACAAGCCCAACTTTTTCTCATTGGGATTTTGACAATGATGGCTCGGTGGACGCGCGTTGTATATATTTGGGGTCTTGGGGTGGCGCGCCTATTCACGTCAAAAATAATGGTGTGATGACACCCTTGGGGGATGCAGGTGGACCATACTGTGATGCCTCAGGGCTTGAGGCCAGTTTATACTCATACTGGCTGGCCAATAACTAGACATTTAGTTGGGGATTCCGAATTGGGGTCCCCATTTTAAGGTAACATTTATTCTCCAACTGACGTAGAAGCGTTAGTCGGTAGATGAAGGCCTCTGAAATATTGGATTTGCTTCAGAAGGGTAGAAAGTGTTTAGTCCACTTTTGGCCGGTTGGGTCTGAATTCGTGCCAGATAGGGGTGTCCGCTATGAAAGTGAGCACTTCTTTTTTGTTTGGTTTGCCCAAAGCTGTTGTTTCTGAGGGCCAAGGCTATATTCCCTTAGAAGACTTTGCGGACTAAATTATGTCTCTATATTTTACGTAATAGAACTACCTCCAAGTAAGTTTCAGGCATTTTCAAGCTGCATTAGCTGTCAACGCCGGAGTAAAATTTCTGTTGATGGATTAATTCTGTTTTGAGGGTATGAAAGAAACTCTCGGCTACAGCGTTATCCCAGCAATTACCCTTCCTGCTCATGCTTTGAATAACGTCATGATCCTTTAGAATGGCGTGGTGACTGTCAGATGCATATTGACTGCCACGTCACTATAAGGAGGCAACACTATTGGAGATTAACTGAATGAGATCAGACTGGCGGTTAATACCGAGTTTTTGGTAAATGCGTTGCAGGTAAGTCCGTGCCGTGGTCAGTGTTACGCCCATGGATTGCGCAGCATTCTCTACCGATAGACCGGTCGCGAGTAAGGCGGTGAGGCGGGATTCTTGCAAAGACAAACCAAAGAGATGGGAGATAAGATTTTGATCCATGTTTGCCCGTACTTTTGTCGGATCACTGACGTGAATAATCACATGAGGGTTGGTGGAAACAATATAGGCGGGTTTCTCCAACTGTATAATTTCAATGGGTTGTACCAAAATACCCAGCGTGTGGTCTTCGTCCACCTCCAAGCGCAGCGCTTCGACTGGCTTGCGGGTTTGGGGCGCACGACGCCACTGGATGGACCGTGCGATGAACTGGGACAAGGTCTTGTTGTCTTCGGTTCTGGCACAGATCAGCTGATCCTGATTAAGCCGCAATGCCCGCTGTTGTGTGACCAGGGCCATCGCGTGGCTATTGCTATTGATCACGAAACCGGCCCCATCCAAAATGAAGGTGGCGACATTGAGATGGCTGGCCGCATCATGTAAAGCTTTTAATGAGAGTTCAGTTTGCCGCAGGCGTATCGAGGTTTCCAGAGCCACTTCAAGAGAGGGACGTAATCTAGACAATATATCCTTCTCGACCTTGCCAAACGGCGCTTGATCCGCCCGACGTGTGAGGCTTATGGTTCGGGGAGCTTTTAGTGGGCCGGAAATATAAAGAATGATTTCATTTTGGCTTTTTTGGATACCCTGTAAATACTCATTATAGTAGCTATTGTGATGAAGGTCGGCAGGAGAATATAAATCACTCAGAATATATATCGCGCCGGGGGCCTTTAGATGGGTCCTCAATGGGTGAGACGGCCAGCTTTTTTCGGCGACGGCAAACAGATTTTTCAAGTCCAGAGTTTCAATATTGGACAGAATTGTGCTGTACCAAAGGTGAAGATTGACGGAGAGTGAGGCCTTGCATTCAAGCAGCCTAGCTAGTCTATTTAAGAATTCATACCAAGGTAGAGGGTCCAGTATGGAGCGGTGCAGATGGGCGATGAGGTCGGATATTTCCCGTTCACTGGGCGCCGTCAGAATCTTGGGGAGTGCAGGATGGGCTGTCAGGGAGGTTGTTTCCATTACTTGCGGGAAAAGACTTTCTATCTGGTGCAGAAGACCATCGGAGAATATTTTTCCGATTTGACCGGTGTCGAAAATAAGAAAGATAGGACGGGACTCATCGCTCAGTAAAATCTTGAAGAAACGTTTTATGATACTAGGTGTCATGCGCAGAGAGGACAGGGAAAATCTGATTTCCCCTTTCGAGGTTGTGGCCGATAGGCAGTATATTTTCGTGTCGACAATTGCAATACAGGTGAGTTGAATTAAAAATATCTTCCCGTGTTGTGGACGCGCCAACCGGGTGAGCTCGGCAAGGATATCCTCGGCTCGTGCAGAATTCTCCCCGGAATGAAGGTGTCGGATACGCGTCCGAGGGCGACCTGAGGGGACAGCATATCGGGCGAGAAGGCGCGTGGTCGCCGTGATGCTAAGGGAAATGCCAGTTTTTTCAGTCACCAGACTTGCTATGTGCTGCCGTGTCCAAAGTCGTGTGGGCGATGTCAGAGGAGAGGTGGGCGGAGAATTATCGACAACATATTTTTGCAAAATAGTATCCTGCAGCGCCCCTAATTTGGGAGGGCGGCCCGGTGGACTTCTCTCCAGAAGTCCCGCCCAGCCATTGGCGCGATACTTATCAAGCCAATGATAAATATTTGAAAGATGCAGACCACTACCGGCCATGACCAGTTTGGGAGATTCTCCCTGTAAAACCCGCGCGACGGCCGTTCGTCGAAAAGCTTCCCGTTGACTTAGACCTGTTTCTGATTTTGTTGAGCGCGCTTTAACCAGGTGAAGGGCTTCCTGTTTTATAAATATTAAACTGAATAGTGAATATTTTATAACTATTTATGAAAATGTAAATGAGTAAATATTACGTTTAATATAACGTGCTTATTGGCCATGAGATCACCATTAGCGGAAGATATATCAAGCATAAGCCGTTACTCGGACTAAAAATAGCTGGAAATGTCCTTTATATGAGGACTGACTTATTCTCTATTTCGATCAATACTAGAGGTGCGATGAATGAAGTGAGATCAAAATAGCAAGAATAACACAGGCAGATCATTCCTCATTTCAAAACGACCATCGCAGAAGGAGAAGATTTAGGGCCACTACGTGCGGCCATTTTATCAATTCTGGTCACGAATTGAAGTGTTAATAGAGGAGGCATTATGCCACAAAATATAAAAATAACCAGTTTGAGTATGCAGATGAAATTTCTATCACACCCGTTGCGCGTGGCCTTGATGGCCGGGGTGACGTTGGCCTATTCCCCTTTGTTGAGTTTGGCCGAAGAGGCTGCGGCAGAGGGGGAGGGCGGTGTAACCCAGTTTGAAGAAATCGTGGTCACGGCGAATAAACGCGAGCAGAGTTTGCGGGATGTTGCGATGAGCGTGGGGGTCGCGACAGGTCGGGATATCGCAAATCGCGGGGTGAGCAATTTGAACGAATTGTCCATTTCGACACCAGGGCTTGAGATGCAGGAACTGGCGCCAGGCTTTACACGGATCACCATTAGAGGTATCTCCCCCACGCCGGGCACCGCCGCCACCTCTGGCTTATATGTGGATGAGACGCCTTATGTTTTGACTACTAGTGGCCAAGTGGATGTCGGCCCTGATGTCAGGATGTTTGATATTGAGCGCGTGGAAGTCCTGCGTGGCCCACAAGGCACCCTATATGGCGAAGGGGCGATGGGGGGGCTGGTGCGGGTGATTACCAATAAGCCGAATTTAAACGAATTCGAAGGGGCGGTACAAGGCCAATATTATAGCTATGCGCATGGGTCTGATGGGCTCACCGCTGACGCCATGGTGAATTTGCCGATTATTGAGAATAAACTGGCGGTACGCGCGACGGGCTATTACCGAGACGATGGTGGCTATATTGATGATGTTTATCGCAATGAACCGGACCTGAACGACGCGAAGATTGCGGAAGGCCGCATCTCACTACGTTATCAAAGTGAAAATTTAACGCTTGATGCTTCAATCAAACATTATGACAATGATCTCGGGGCGATCATCAATTCGTCAGACCGTAATTATGAAACCACATTTTTTGTCGACACCTTCTCGAAGGATAAATATACCATCTATAATATGACCCTGGACTATGATCTTGGCTGGGCGAATGTAGTATCTTCTTCTTCTTATTTTGATCGGGAGATGGCGTGGCGTTCCGATGTATCGTCGGTAGCGATCCTAAATATCGTTAATGCGCTCTATGGGGGACTAACCGGCGGAGAGCCCATTACGGGGGTCATTACTGAGGGTGATTGGACCATGTCGGCCTTTACGGAGGAACTGCGGCTGATTTCCAATCAGGACGAGCGGTTGCGTTGGACGGCGGGCCTGTTTTATAAAAACGGCCAAGCGGAAATCTTGACGGATGCGGAAACTATTCCGGCAGTCCCGAGGACGCTATTTAATAATGTCGTACAGCCAGAAAGTGAACAATATGCCCTATTCGGTGAAATGGAGTATGATGTTACCGACAAATTGCATGCGGTTGCTGGATTGCGTTGGTTTCGAGAAGAGCAGAGAAACTCGAAAAGAAATTTGGGTGATTTCGCGCCGGTCAATATTGACATCAATATTCCTCTGACCTACGAGAGCGTGCAACCTCGCTTCAGTCTTTTATATGACCTTTCCGAGGACGCATCAGTCTACGGGACCATTTCACGGGGGTTTCGCGCTGGCGGAGTAAACTCGAATGTGGAATCGGTGCGCGTGGTGCCGGTGGAGTTGGGGGGGGATCCAAATGTTTCGGCGACCTTTAATCCGGAGTCTCTGTGGAACTATGAAATTGGCGTGAAAGGCGCTTGGCTCGACAATAAAATTTCGGCGAATCTGTCTGGCTTCTACATGAAATGGTCGGGCATGCAAATTCGTCAAAATCTGCTAAACCCGGCCTTGACCTATCTCATGAATATAGGGTCTGCCCACAGTGCCGGGGTCGAACTGGAATTCGATGTTCGCCCATTTACGGGCTTTACGGCATCGGGCGGCTTGCAACTTCTGGACGCCAAGGTGGATGAGGGCCGGGAAGGCTTCCCGAAAGGGGACCGTCTGCCCAATTCCATTACCCGAAAAGTGACGTTGAGGGCGGAATATGAATTTCCGGTAACGGATTTGGTTTCGGCCTTTATCAGAGCTGATTACACGAACACGGGCGGATCTTATAGCCGCGTCCCCAATGCAGAAGATCTTTATTCAGGCGGCTATGATGTGGTGAATATGAGGGTTGGGGTGAATGTGGGCCAGTGGAAAGCTGAACTCTTCGCGGACAATATTTTTGACGACTTCTTGCCCTATGAGGTGAGTAATCCGATAGGTGTCGGGACGGGTCTGCCGCTTTTCCGCTCTCGCGCGCCGCGTCGTCTTGGTGTACTCTTGCGGGTAGACTTTTAGCGTCCAGAGCTGAATTGATATGTGGGCGATTTCACCTATCGCCTGCATATCATTGTCCATCACAGCGGACATTAAACAGCACTGGCGCCCGCTTTTGTTCAAAACTCTTGATAAATATAGTTAAAGGAATTGCCGTGACCAAATATGTTCTCATCAGTTTATTCCTGTCCCTTGCGGCAAGCCTGTCGTTTGCACAAGCGGCCGAGAAGATGCTCTATATCCCAAAAATAGAAACCCATCTGATCACATCGAAATATGTCGATCAAACATATGAAATTCACGTCTGGCACCCGGCGCAGAAAAAGGACGGTTCGGAGCGCTTTCCGGTACTCTATATGACCGACGCCAATGCAGGTGTGCCCCTTGCCAACCTGATGCATTATATTCAGGGGGGAGGTGATGCGCCACGCTTTATGATGGTGGGCATTGGATATCCCGTTGACCATCCGATGGGCGGCGCAGTGGTTCGCCGCCGTGACCTGTCACCGACGCCGGAGATTGGTTCTGGCGGTAAAAATACCATGCCGTTGGATGGCATACTCGAGATTGAGAGTGGCAAGACATCAGGCGGGGCACCGGAGTTTCTCAAGTTCATTCAGGAGGAATTGATCCCCTTCATCGATAAAAAATATAACACCATCGAGGGGGATCGCGCTTTTTTTGGGGATTCCTTTGGCGGATTATTCGGCCTTTATACATTATTTCATCAGCCGGAAACCTTCAGCCGCTATATCATCGGCAGCCCGGCCATTGCGTATGATAATGAAGCGGCCCTGAAATATGCTCAGGATTTTATGGATTCAGGTAAAGACCTGAAAGCCAGACTTTTTATGAGCGCCGGGGCGCTTGAAGAGACTCCTCAGCATAAAATGGTGACGAATATATACCGCCTGCATGCCCTTCTAGCCTCTCGGCCCATGCCGGAGTTTCATCAGAAGATGTATGTCATACCGCATGAAACCCATTTGACCGTACCCGCGATTAACCTGATCCGGGGCGTGCAAGAGGTCTACGACAAGCCGGGCTGCGCCTATATTATGACGGGCTGTATTAAATAGTAGCAAACGGGAGGGAGAGTTAGTGATGTTGGCAAAGGCAATAATGGGACTGTTGGCAAAGAAAATATGCTACGCAGGGTGTGGAATGGTGATGCTTTTTTCCTTCCCGCTTTTATTAACGGCGGAAGAAGTGGTGATCATCGAAATCGCGACGGAATTTGGTCCAATGACGGCTGAGCTTTATCCAGAAAGAGCTCCGCTTACGGTGGCCAATTTTATTCAAAATATTGAGGAAGGGCTCTATGAAGGCGGGCATTTTTATCGGGCCGTTCGCCTGGACCATAGTGAAGCCAACGCTGCGAGGCGAATGGTCCTTATTCAAGGCGGGCGGCCGGAAGAAAAACAGCCGCGTCGAGGCATCCCCCATGAAACGACTTCTCAAAGTGGACTTAGCCATCAGCGCGGCACCCTGTCGATGGCGCGGGGGGCGCCGGGTACAGCGGCAACGGAGTTTTTTATCTGTCTGGGCGATAATCGCCTTCTGGATTATGAATCCACTGAACGGCCAGGTTACGCGGCGTTCGGGCAGGTGATAGAGGGCATTGATATCGCGGAAAAAATCCAAAATGGCGCGACGGGCGCCCGCAACCTGAGTGCGTATGAGAAAAGCATCGCACCGGGATGGATACTACCTCAATTGCTCAACAACAGCGTTTCCATTTCAAATATCACCACCCAAAAATAGGATATCGGCATGTTTTTCTTTTTGGCGAGAAAAAAGTACAGGATAAGTTTGTCTTTTTCGATCATAATTTATGCGCTTGCGGGATTCAGCTTCGGGGTTGTTGCGGCTGAGAATACTCAAATGGCCACCGAGAACTATGAGCGCGCAGAACGCTTCCTTCACTGGAATGCAGATAAATATGTGCGCAACGGCAAAGTGAACCATCACTGGGTCGAGGATTCCGATCTTTTCTGGTATGCCCGCGACATACCGGAAGGTAAGTCTTATATTTTGGCCGATGCGACAACTGGTTTTCGCCGTCCGGCCTTTGATCATCATAAAATTGCAGCGCGCCTGTCGGCAGTAACGGGAGAAGAGGTCGCACCTTTCAATATCCGTCTCCGGTCCTTTAAGAAGACATCGGAAGGGGACGTGATACAAGTCGCGGTGGCAAAAAATATATGGGCTTGTCCGTTGACACAGAATGGTTGTGCACCGCTGTCGTCGTCCATGGACAAACCAGGGGACCTTGTTTCTCCCGATGGAAGGCGGGCGCTGTTCTCCGAGGGCGATAACCTTTATCTGCGAGACCTTTCTGATGGCGAAGTGACGCCACTAACCCGCGACGGCCAGACCCATTACAGCTATGGCAAACTTTCAGATTCCAGTACAAGGTCAGTAACCTTGCGGCGGTGGAAGGTCTCTATACCGCCCGTCGCTGTCTGGTCGCCGGACTCCACGAAAATCATTACCCATAAGCTCGATGAACGGAACGTTCTGGATTTGCATCTGTTGCAACATGTGCCGGAAGACGGCAGCGCCCGCCCAATATTGTATAGCTACCGCTACGCCATGCCGGGCGATGAGCATATCATCAAATCCGAGATGGTGATTTTTGACGTGGCGACGGGGCGCAGAATTCCCGTTGAACATAACGCCTTTGACGTGACAATGATCTCACCATTGGCCGAAGGCCGCGTCTGGTGGGGGAAAAATAATGAATATGTCTATATTATTCCCCGGAATAGAACGCAGAGAAATCAGAAGCTTCTCAAAATCGAAGCCCGAACGGGCGTGGTGAGCGAGCTGATAGAGGAGAGGAGCGAGACTTACACGGATGCGCGCGCTAAAACCTATGGCACACCCACAAGCCGGACGTTAGCCAGCGGTGAAATTATTTGGTATTCGGAGAGGGATGGGTGGGGACATCTTTATCGCTACAACAAAAATGGCGAACTGATGAATCAAATCACCACGGGGGCATGGCAGGTCCGGAAAATTGCCTATATTGATGAAGCGAAAGGGCGGGTCTATTTCACAGCTGGTGGCCGTGAAGCGGGTATCGACCCCTATTACAGTCACCTCTACAGTGTTAATCTGGATGGCTCGGAGATGAAATTATTGACCCCAGAGGCGGCGAACCACCAGATCAAGGTGAGTACATCCAGCCTGATGGGCATTTTATTGAATCATCCTAAAGCCGATGAAGTCGCTTTCTCGCCGTCCGGGCGTTATTTTGTGGAGACCATGTCCCGGCCAGATCTTCCCCCCGTGATGATGTTGCGGGACACGACAGGGCGTTCCTCTACCGTGATAACGCAAGCGGATGTCTCACCATTACAGGAGGAGGGCTTTGTGCTGCCGGAACCGTTCACTGTTCTCTCAGCGGATGGAAAGACTTCCTTATATGGTAATATTTTTCGCCCCAGTGACTTTGATCCGGACAAGACCTATCCTGTGATTGACTCGATCTATCCGGGGCCGCAATCATGGAGATCGCAAAAGTCCTTTATGCGGGCTGTGTTTGATTCGCAGGAATCACAATCTATCGCCGAGTTAGGGTTTATTGTAATCACTGTTGACGGGCGGGGAACGCCGGGCCGCTCGAAGGCGTTTCACGATGTCTCTTATGGCGATCTGGGCCAAGCTGGACATTTGGACGATCATATTGCAGCTATTCAGCAATTGGCGGAGCGATATCCCTATATGGATACGGCGCGCGTCGGGATTTATGGTCACTCTGGCGGCGGGTTTGCCTCAACACGGGCAATGCTGAGCTACCCTGAATTTTATAAAGTCGCAGTATCTTCTGCGGGCAATCATGATCAAAGAGGGTATTTGCTGTCTTGGGGAGAAACCTATCAGGGACCATTCAGCGATGCAGCCTATGAAAACGGCATCAACGCTCGACATGCAAAAAACCTTAAAGGCAAGCTTTTAATCGCTCATGGAGATATGGATGACAATGTTCACCCGGCTCTAACCCTGCAGGTTATTGACGCCCTAATCAAGGCCAACAAGAATTTCGATATGCTCATGATTCCGAATGCAGATCATGCATTTACCGGAGTTAATGCTTACTTTTTGCGGCGACGATGGGATTATTTCGTTCAGCATTTGCTGGGTATGACGCCACCACAAAATTACGAAATAAACCGTAAAAAATAAAAGGAGCATTAAACATCATGCGCACAGCTTTAAAGGTGCTGACTTCTCTGGTCGTTATTTATCCCATGACGGGTTTTGCGACAGAAATTGAACCGGGAGAAGAAATCATAATGAAGGTTAGGGGAATACTCACAATCCCTCCGCCTGCGAAGTCTCCTGCGCGAGGAGATGAAGGCGAAGGCCCGTTTGAACGGCTCATCATCCTGAATGGTAATATGATTGACGGCACCGGTGCACCATTGCAAGGGCCCACGACAATTGTGGTCGAAGGCAACCATATTGTAGATATTAAAATGGGAGGCGGGATGCCCGATGTTGCTACGTTAGATGAGGCGCAGGTCAAGATCATAGATGCGTCTGGGCAGTATGTTTTACCCGGCTTCATTAATTCCCATGCCCATTTCGGTACGCCGACCCATGCTTTTGCCGGTTCTTTCACAAATCCGGAATATGTGTCCAAGCTTTGGCTGGCCCACGGGATTACCACGGTGCGCGATGTGGGGTCATTGATGGGGTTGAGCTGGACGCTGGATCACAAGGACCGTAGTGCAAGAGGGGACATCACTGCGCCGCGGATACGAGCGTATGCCCTGTTCCCTCAGGTCATGGAGTCGCCTGAGGCGGCGAGGCAATGGGTGCGCGCCGTAGATAGGAAGGGGGCAGATGGTGTTAAATTCACTGGTGCGGCGCCGAAATTGATCGAAGCCGCCGTGGCAGAAGCGCAGAAACTTGGGTTGAAAACAGCTTATCATCACGCGCAAATTTCTGTCACCCAAATGAATGTACTGGATAGTGCCCGGCTGGGTGTCGACAGCATGGAACATTGGTATGGCTTGCCAGAAGCTATGTTTGAAGGTCGTATCGTGCAGGATTACCCCTACGCCTATAATTATAATAATGAACAGGATCGTTTTGGAGAAGCTGGAAACTTATGGCGGCAAGCCGCTGCGCCGGGATCAGAACGATGGCGGGCAACAATACAGGTGTTGCGTGATCTTGATTTTACCCTGGATCCCACATTTACAGTCTATGAAGCCAATCGAGACGTTATGCGGGCGCGTCAGGCGGAATGGCATGCGGCTTATAGCATGCCCTATATTACGCGGGCTTTTGAGTCTAATCCCCGTATCCACGGGTCCTATTTCTTTGACTGGACAACAGCCCATGAAGTTGTATGGAAGCGAAATTTTGATCGGTGGATGGCTTTTGTCAATGATTATAAAAATGCTGGCGGCCGGGTGACGGTTGGTTCCGATGCGGGCTTTATTTATAAATTATACGGTTTTGCGTATATTCGAGAGCTGGAATTGCTTCAGGAGGCAGGTTTTCATCCCTTGGAAGTTGTGCAGGCCGCGACCATCAAGGGCGCAGAATTACTCGGTTTGGATGCTGAAATTGGTTCCATAGAGATTGGCAAGAAGGCTGATTTGATTATTGTTAGGGAGAACCCTCTGGTGAATTTTAAGGTGCTCTACGGAACGGGCCACCGATGGTACAATAAGGCGGCAGATAGAATGGAACAGACAAAGGGAATTTTATATACCATCAAGGATGGGACATTGTTCGATGCTCAGAAACTTCTTGCCGATATTCGCCAACTTGTGGCGAAGAAAAAAGCGGAGGAAATGAACACCTCCCCATAATTCAATATAGAAATCTACCCCGTTATCATGCCTTTTTTAGATGCAAGTATGTCTGACGGATTGGAACAACCTGATCCGCATCACTATTTGGAGAAATTTATGGCTATCTTTGACCTGATGCGGGCACTTGTCACTTTAATTTATATGGCCCTAAAGAGGTATAATATTATTCTATCTTTATTGGTCGCATCGATGGTCGTTTCCAAAAACTCTGATGAAATATTATGCATTGGGCCCCCTAGGAGCATTTAGTTTTGCGAGGCGTTTTTCCCTTCATTCGTCGCCGGAACTGTTTTTGGCATGGCAATGGTGGAGAGTGGCAGCGCTGCGGCCATCGTCACGGTTCCGTGGGGTATTATAGGTAGTTTAGTAACTCAATACTGGCCAATACAGTAGGGGCCTGACAGGGATTTTTTAAAATAATTTAGTGTTATGGTAGGTGTTCGGCCTAATCCTGACGTCTTCATAGGGGATTGTTGAGAAAAGTAGGTGTTTCTGCATGTCAAAAATAGAGAATAAGGCATTCGTAAACCGGCTTTACAGGCGGTATGAAAGAAATATTCGAAAGTTTCTGATGCGTAAAGGACAGCAGGCAGAAGACGTTGAGGATATCGTGCAGGAAACTTTTTTAAAGGCACATAAGGTATCCAATTGGCAACAGGTTGTTAATCCGGAATCGTTCCTTGTTAGTATTGCTAGAAATGCTTATAAAGACCATGTTCGTAAAGAGATGCGAACCATTTCCGGGGCAGGTATTGATCCGGAAAATGTGGTTGTTGAGTCTGACTTGTTGTCCCCTGAGCGGTTTGCTGCCGGGCGGCAGGATATACAAGAACTTGAGAAAATTATTTATGAGATGGCGCCGCGTGTAAAGCAGGCGTTTATTTTGATAAAAATCATGCATGTATCCTACCGGGATGCGGCAACTATTATGAATGTATCCACCCGTACAGTTGAAAACCATATAACAAAAGGTATGGCGGAGTGCCGTAAAAAGATGGTGTTGGTTCAAGATGATGTTGGTTTTCGAGATACTACAGGCCAAGTCATATCACTCTCTGATCATAAAGCGCTATTAGGCAAAAAAGGTAAGTGAATATCGAAATGACAAATCTGGATAGTAAAACAAACGAGCTGAATGATCTTGCTGCTTTTTGGTATTCCAGGATTGAAAGCGGGATGATAACGGGCGCTGAAAAGAAGGAGTTTGAATCCTGGATAAGCGAAGATGGCGATCATGAAAAAGCATTTCGGGAAATGGCAGGTATTACGGGCCAGGCTTTCGCTTTATCTGATCTTTTACGCACGCATCATGACCTTGAAAAGACACTTTTGGGTCAGGATGTTCTAGATGCTGCTGTACTCGTCAAGGCGCATCAGGGAAAACAGATCCGGGGACGGATGTTGAATGTTTTTGCCAGAGTAGCGGCAGCCCTATTGGTCGTGCTGGGTAGCATCTGGCTTTGGGATGGCGGATTCTGGGGTCCAACGACAGAAAGATATAATACTGCCGTAGGGGAGCAGAAGAAGATTTTACTGAAAGATGGTTCTGTGCTGACTCTTAATACAAACTCTGAAATCGAGGTTGCGATGACCGAGAGTGTAAGACGTCTTCATCTCAAGCGCGGGGAAGTATATTTTGATGTCGCGAAGGATAAAAATCGCCCGTTTGAGGTTGCGGTAAGCAATGCGTACGTCAAGGCGGTCGGGACGGCTTTCAACATAAAGCAAGCAGGGCCTCAGGTGGCAGTTCTGGTGACAGAAGGCGAGGTGGAAGTGAGATCTAATTTTGCCGCCCAGAATGACAGTCATTCGACAAGAGTTATAAAGCCGACAACAGAAATCCTGGTTGCCGGGGACCAACTTGTTTTTGGTGCGGAAAAAGCTCAAAAAGTAAAATTGGAGGAAGAGTGGGTCAGTCGTGAGACATTGTGGCGTGAGGGGCGCATCATTCTGGATGAAAAGTCTCTTTTGGAAATTGCCCGGGAAATACAGCCATATATTAAAGAAAGAATAGTCATTGCTGATGAGGAGGTTGCGGCCTTTAAAGCAGGAGGGGTTTTCAAGCTTGGGGAAATGGGATCATTTTTTAATGCGTTGGAAGAAGCCTTGCCAGTCCAAGTTATACGAGAAAAAAATGTTATAATATTGATGCGCCGTTCATCAGAGGCAGTAGCCGTAAAAGCGTAATTGCCGCGTATCGTTTTTTATTTTGATTTGTTAACTTTTTGTTGTGTGTGTTTAAAGTGCTTGTCGTCTTCCATGTACGTGTCTGAAATTTTAAGGAGCTTTGTTGGTTCCTGGCTCAGTTTAGTAGCAAATTTAACAATAGGCATGTGCAAAGGGAGAAGGAAATGAAGAAATTAAAAAACACAGTGTGCAGTGCCGCATTGATAGCCTCTTTTATAGCAGCAACCCTGTTCATATCTACTTCTGGGAGGGCAGAAGAAGAAGCACGCTACGACTTGGAGGTTAAGCCTCAGTCGCTTGCGAAGGCTATCCGCGCATTTTCAAAGCAGGCAGATGTGCAGGTTCTCTATTCACTAGATTTGGTTAAGGGTCTCTCGACGACAGGGGTGTCGGGTAAGTTTAGTCGGGAGGACGGGCTTGCACGGTTACTTGTAAATCTGGGGTTGACCCTGAAACAGATTGATGCGGAGACGTTTGTCGTTGTCTCAATGTCTGAGAACAAGTCAACCACATTAGCGCAAAAAGTTAACATGTCGATGACGGGTTCTGGCGAGCCACAGGTGCAACTTGCCGACAAAGATGTCCGTGAAGAGCCAGAGAGTGTATTTTCTCTTGACGAGATTGTAGTGACGGCCCAGAAGCGTAGCCAAAGTCTACAGGATGTCCCTATGGCAGTAGAAGTACGCACAGATGAATTCTTTGCAAAAACGGGTATGGTGGATTTTGAGGCGTATGCCCGGACAATAACCAATATTGGCTTTACACCGCCAGCGGCGGGTAATGTGGGATTCAAGCACGGCATATCCATGCGAGGCATTTCCCCGACGGAGGGAGCGCCGGTCGTTGCCATGTATATTGATGATACTCCTGTGTCAGGTTTTGGTGCAGCGGGCCTGTCGGTTGATGCCCGTATATTTGATGTAGAACGAGTTGAGATTCTGAAAGGGCCTCAAGGTAACCTTTATGGTTCGTCCTCAATGGGCGGCGTTATCAAGATTATTCCACGCAAGCCGGCATTAAATGATTTCCATGTTAAATTCGACGGTACTTTGTCATCGACAAGATATGGCGGCAAGAATATTTTGATGAATGCGGCGATCAACCTGCCAGTACTTGAAGATGTTGCAGCCTTGCGGGTTGTGGTTGTTCATGGGGATGAAGAAGGCTATATTGACCGTGTGCCTCGGTTCCCTGGGGGAGACCTGTCCGGTTCTATCATTCCTGCACCGGAGACGGTTGAGGAAGACCAGAACATTAATACTGTTGATCTTCTGTCGGTTCGAGCGTCCCTGTTATATCGTCCCAACGAGTGGCTGGAAGTAATACCCTCTGTTTATTATCAGAGGAAAAAATACGGTGGGGTTTCTGCGGTGAGTGAAGATGTATTTGGTCTTGGGGGTAATCCAAGAATCTCTACATATCAGGATGATTACCTTGAAACAGACTTTGCGCTATATTCCCTCAAGGCCGTTATAACTACAGCGGTTGGTGATATTACATCGATTTCCTCGTATCTGAAGTCTACGTCCTATAATATCGGCGATGGCACAAATTTTGTCTCCTTTTTGACCGGGGCTGCTCCAACGCTTGAGGATACACTGTATTTTCCCGGATTGACGGTAACGGATAAAAATGAGGCATTTACTCAGGAAATCCGTTTTGTTTCGAACTGGGATTTTCCTGTTCAAGTGACTACAGGTCTTTATTATCAGGATGCGGATGAGGCACAGTCCAGAGACTGGGTGGGGCCTGCGGGCGCAGGCGATCACTTTGGGATTGGCACGGATGTTTTCTTTTTGTCGCGCGATCCAAGCAAGATCGAAGAAAAGGCCCTCTTTGGTAATCTTACCTACGAAGCAGGCCCTCTGGAAGTCCAGGTGGGGGCACGATACTTTGATATCAGTGTAAATAGGGCAGTTGCGCAGGATGGCATTTTTGCGAGCAGTTTTGCCGGAACAGAAAGTATTGGGTCAACGAGTGATAATGGTGTGAGCCTGTCTGCATCTCTCGCATATGCCCTGACAGATGATCATTTGGTTTATGTGAGAGCCGCTGAAGGTTTCAGACGTGGTATTCTGGAGGCTAGCCCGCCGGCAGTGTGTGGCGATTTCCCGGATGGATTGGTACAAATTCAGCCGGATGGTGTCTGGAATTATGAACTGGGAGCAAAAACGCAGTGGGTGGATGACCGCGTGCGTGTGAATGCCACGGCTTTCTGGATTGATTATACAAATGTTCAGCAAAGCATGAATTTATCCTGTGGGTTTAATGTAGTGGAAAATGCCGGTTCTGCGACAGCCAAAGGGGTTGAGGTTGAACTTATTGCGGAGCCGCTTGAGAGTTTAACGCTATCAGCTAGTCTGGGATATGTTAAATCAACGCTGGACGAAGATGCTCCTGCATTGGGAGGGGATGCCGGTGAATCCCTGCTTGGTGTGCCCAAATGGACCGCCAACGCCTCGGTTCAATATATCATGGATACGCCAAATGATGATCTGGATATTTATGTGAGAGGTGACTGGAGCTATACCAGTTCCAAAACAGAAGATTATGGCACGCTTGGCACCCCGTCCACCGGCTTTAGGGATTCGGATGCATATAGCCTGTTTAATGCGAGACTTGGTTTGATCTCTGACATGGGGTGGGATGCTTCCTTGTTTGTCAGTAATTTGTTTGATGAGAGAGCGCGACTACAGGTAAGCCATAATGGACTGCCGAAGGCTTATATCAACAAACCTCGCACGCTTGGCATAAATTTCAAAAAAGACTTTTAATGTTGAACACCCTTTTATCTTAGGGGAAACGGGCGGGGCAACTGGCATATATTGCCCCGCCGTCACCGAGTTTGATCGCAATAATGTCTTGTCAGAAATGTTCAGACCTTCAGAAGTGGAGGGCGGCGGCAGGCATTGTTTCTTTGAAAATATTACTACTGGAAGGCCGACAAGATGAACAAGACGCACAACGTACCTTATAAAAAAATCTGGCAATCTGACCCATTTGTTTCATCATGGATAGAAGGTGAAGACACACGGTCCTTGTCAGCGGAGACATTTATCTTGACAGACCCTTCAACGGGGAAAGAGTTGGTGGAGATGCCTACTGGTCATAAGGGCGATATAGATCAGGCTGTTTATTCGGCGCGGAAGTCATTCGATGATGGCAGGTGGCGTAAAGTACCCCAGAACAGCAAAAAGAGAATATTGCAGCATTTTGCAGACCTTATTGAAAAAGAGGTAGATCTTTTTAACTTAAAGGATGCTTATGAGATGGGTAAGCCCATTTCTGTCTCTCTTGGCAGCGCTCAATCAGCTGTGGATATGGTACGTTTCTATGCGGAAGCGGTTGATAAAATTAAAGGGGATGTGTTCAGTAGTGATGTGGGTAGCTTTGTCGCGCAAAGACGAGTACCAAAAGGGGTAGTCGGGGCAATTGCCCCCTGGAATTTCCCAACGTTTAATGCCCTGCTTAAAACCATTCCGGCACTGGCAGCTGGCAACAGTGTTGTTCTCAAACCTTCTGAATATTCACCTGGTTCTGCGCAAAGGCTTGCCCGGCTTGCCAATGAGGCGGGTTTGCCCCCAGGGGTTTTAAATGTGGTGCAAGGGAAGGGTGGGATAGTCGGAAAGGCCCTCGGGTTCCATATGGATGTGGATATGATAGGTTTCACAGGCTCCACAGCTGTTGGCAAGCTGTTGATGCAATATGCAGGACAATCCAATTTGAAGGCAGTGCAGGCTGAATGTGGGGGGAAGTCTCCCCATATTGTTTTTGCGGACGGAGTTGACCTTGATGCGGCGGCGGATGCTGTTGCTGGCCTTGTTCTGACAAACCAAGGACAGCTTTGTGTCGCGGGTACAAGATTGCTTGTTCAAAAGGAAATTGAACATGTAATGCTGGATAAGTTGGTCAACCGATTTCAGGCGGTCAAGATAGGTAGTGCGATACATCCAGATACAAGCTTTGGCCCGCTTGTGAACAAGAACCAGTTTACCAGAGTACTTCGCTATATCGAGGAAGGAAAAAGGTCTGCCGCAGAGCTTGTGGTCGGTGGAGCGGTAAGTGCGCAGCCAGGAGGAGGCTACTTTATAGAGCCCACAATTTTTCGGGCAGTATCTCCCGGGGACAGGATCGTTCAGGAAGAAATCTTTGGCCCTGTATTATCTGTGATGACATTCGAAGATGAAGACGAGGCCATGCGTCTGGCAAACAGTACAGTATACGGGCTTATGGCCTATGTCTGGACGAGCCAAATTTCAACAGGCTTAAAGTTGGCCAAAGGAATTCGGTCGTCCGTCGTTGTGAATGCCTGCGCAGGGCAAAGTGCGGGGGCAGGACATGCTTTCTCCCTCGAACCGTTCGGGCAATCCGGCCTTGGTGCAGAAGGCGGAGAGGCCTGTATGGAAAATTATCTGCAGCGACAATCGGTGTGGATCAATCATGCAGAATAAGGTGTTTTGGGCAGGCGCCCTGACACTGCCGGAAATCAGACAGATGCAAGAAATCTTAAAAGAGACATAACATGATCGTTCTGGAAAACTGTTTAATATTTGATGGAGAGAGGGAAGAGCTTCAAGAAGGCCTCTCGGTTTTTGTCGAAAAGGAGCGAATTAAAGATATCTCTAAGGCAAATAGGCATATCTCTGATGCACACTATATAAATTGTGAGGGGCGTGTGCTGATGCCGGGGCTGATTGATGCGCATGTGCACGCTTATACACCGAGTTTTGATGTTTTTAAAACGGACCATATGCCGCCGTCGTTACTGGCCAGTCATGCAGCGCGTACTCTTGAGGGTATGTTAAGAAGGGGATTTACCACGGTACGGGATGCAGCAGGGGGTGACCGAGGGCTTTATCTTGGTATTGAACAGGGCCTGATTGATGGCCCGCGTTTTTTTTATTCGGGGCGGGCGATTTCACAAACCGGAGGGCATGGGGATTTAAGGCCAGACGGTCATTTTGAACCCTGCGGATGCAAGGGCTATTCCGGGTCGCTCTCCCTTGTGGTTGATGGGGAAGATGAAGTCAGGCGTGCCGTGCGGGAAGAATTGCGGCAGGGGGCGCATCAAATCAAAATATTTGCATCTGGCGGTGTTTGTTCTCCGGCGGATCCCCTCTGGATGGATCAGATGATTGAAGCAGAAATCAGGGCAGCAGTTTATGAGGCTTCCGTTCATCGAACCTACGTTATGGCGCACTGTCATACGGATGGTGCTGCCAAGCGCTGCGTTGAATACGGCGTGCGAACAATTGAGCATGGTTCCGAGATAAGTGCTGATACGGCGGAACTGATTGTCCGTAGTGATGCTTATGTTGTTCCTACATTATCGGTGATGGCCGTTGTTCGGGATAATGGTCACATGCTGGGGTTGCCACCGATGAGCCTGGAAAAGATTCAGGGGCTGTATGAGACAACATTGGGATCAATTGAGACCTGCAAACGGGCTGGTGTAAAGCTGGGCCTTGGTTCCGATCTGCTGGATAGCAGGTTCCATCCTTTGCAGGGAGGAGAACTTGCCCTGCGCGGAGAGGTTGATACGCCTATTGAGGTACTGCGTTCTGCGACATCAATCAATGCGGAAATTTTAAACAGGCAAGGTGAGCTTGGCTGTATTGCTGAGGGGGCATATGCGGACATGATCCTCCTGGACTTTAATCCTCTGAAGAGTCTGGAGCCTTTTGGGGCGCCTGAGAAGAATATTCTATTTGTAATGAAGGGAGGCAGGATAGTGCGAAGCTCACTGCCTGCTTAACGGGTTTATGTGACCAAGTATGCAGGGAGGGATGTGATAATTATCTCCTTGCTAAGATAAGATAGGGAATAGGACATGCAAGATGACTGATATGAAAATAGCTGAGTCGACCTCAGAAGTTCTTACAATTCCGTCATTCGATTTACCAGAATCGGAGTTGCTGACTGAAGAAACTAGAAAAGCCATCGCGGATTATAAATCCTATATGGTCGGATATATGCAGCAATGTGTGGCTGCCTTGCAGGCAGGCCGGGAGTCAGGCGATTCAAGCATGGGGGTGAACCCCAGGCAATTGGAGAGGGATTTTTTTTATCAGGGTGCTTTGTATCGCAGCCTGACGGCCCGTTATAGCGTGGTGGTGAGAAACGAGGAAATAAACGGTGTTCCTGTTGAAATCTTTATACCTCACCAAGGTGTATCGGCTGAAAACGAAGGGCGTGTTTTGATTAATTTACACGGCGGAGGGTTTGAAGTTGGTTCACGGACCTATAGCCAGCTTGAATCAATTCCGGTCTCTGCGCTTGGAAACATTAAAGTGGTTAGCCCTGATTATAGGATGGCTCCGGAATACAGGTTCCCGGCTGCCACAAATGACATTATGGCTGTATACAGGGCCTTGCTGGAAGAATATCAGCCTGAAAATATCGGATTTTACGGTGCCTCTGCCGGGGCAATATTAACGACCCAGGTGCTAGTGAGACTGCAACAGGAAAATTTACCGTTGCCCGCAGCCATCGGTTTGATCGCTGGGGGTGCCACGCAGGTTGTTGGAGATTCAGTCGCTGTCGGAGGTGGCATAATGTCCGCCATTTACGGTGTTGATTTATCCGAGATACTGAAGCTGCAATATTATGAAGGGGCGGATGTTGACAGTCTGGAACTCACGCCATCCTTGTCGGACCATCATCTGACGCATTTTCCTCCTGCTTTTCTGGCGTCGTCTAGCCGAGATTTTGCTCTCAGCGGCGTTTTGGCGACACACCGTCAATTGCTTTCCTTGGGCGTAGAAGCTGAATTGCATGTATGGGAAGGCTTGGAGCATGACTTTCATTATAACCCTGATCTGCGTGAAGCTGAGGAACTGAACAACGGATTGCTTAAGTTTTTCAGCAGGTATATGGGCTAGTTTAACAGGTTTATGACCATATTATTGGCGCATGCAGCTTCGAGATGGTTTTTCGGGGTTTCCTAGGTCTGGCGATGCGTGATACGAAAACCCGGGGGTCATGGATCAAGGTATGTCTCAAGTAACAGTCGCCGCGTTTGCAGGTGCCGAGCAGGCCTTTCTTAACCCCAACGCGTTGTTGGCGGCGGAGGTTGACCGACAGCATCGGTGACTTAGACTGGGAAGTCAATTGGCAGCGTTGTTTCGTGCATTGATACCGCAATATCTTCAGCCATGGGCCCTCACACTGGCCCTTGTCCTATGGCCTGATTTTATTCCGCCCTTGACAGGGCAGCCTTCAGGTTCTCCAGCCCATACCCTTCAAAAGTTTGCTTGAAGCTATCCTTTGGCAACAGTTGAAAGCGGGTGGTGGAGGTGTCCGCCTCAACGATGCGATCACAGCGAAATGTTCGTGGTGCTGCACGGAAATGATCGAAGGCAAGCACATACCAGACCGGATAGTTTAACAGGAGATAATGCGCTTCGATCTCGCGTGTCGTGGTCCTGCCGCCTTCATCCTGGTAGCGGATGAGAATGGAATTTTGGTTCAAGAAACTCTGGTGCAATGTTTGTATGACGCGGTTTCCCGACGGAGCAATTGTCCCCTGTACTGTTGTTGAAGCGGTTGCCCCAATAAGAATTCTGGACTTGATACGCTCGACCCTGTTCCGTTTGTCCGGCGCGAAGGACGCAACGAGTTGACGTTTGATCGAACCTAAATTTGCGAGAAATATCGGTGAGTTCATCTGCTCGGCGACGGCAATGCTGATAAGCAGATCAACGGCTTCAGTATAGCTCAGGTTAAGACGCCCGACGCCCCAGTTACGATCCAACCTGACACCCCCTCCCCGGCCTCTATCTGCATCAATGGGAAGGCCTTGATCACGCATCAGTTGCAGATCACGCGCAATTGTCCGTTTGCTCACCAGGTGCAACTCAGCGAGGTCCTTGATGGTGCAAAATCCATCTTGTTTGAGGTGGGCGGCGAGGAGTTCCAGTCTTCTCAGCCGGCCATATGAATTTGTTCGAGCCATGGAACAAATATGCCATAAAATGTCATCTTAGGCAATATATTGACGTTGAACGAACACACTTGAAGGAGATGCTAATGTTAAATCCAACCGACTTTCCCGCGCCCACTCTTGTTTCAGCCAACGGCGTTGAACTGGAAGTCTTTGAAGCCGGACGGGAAAATGCAGGAAAACCGATTGTACTCTGCCATGGCTGGCCAGAGCACGCCTTTTCCTGGCGCCATCAGATGCCCGCCCTTGCCGCAGCGGGCTACCATGTCATCGTCCCGAACCAGCGGGGATATGGCAACTCATCCCGCCCGTCGGAAGTAACGGCCTATGACATTGAACAGTTGTCGGGTGACCTTATCGCGCTTCTCGACCACTACGGATACCAAGATGCCACCTTTGTTGGCCATGACTGGGGGGCGATGGTCGTTTGGGGGTTGGCCTTATTACATCCAGACCGGGTCAATAAAGTGATAAATCTGAGCTTGCCTTACCAGGAACGCGGAGAAACGCCCTGGATTGAGTTCATGGAGCAAATATTCGGCAGTGACAATTATTTTGTACACTTCAATCGACGGCCCGGCATCGCAGACGCCGTCTTGGAAGAGAATACATTCCGTTTCCTTCGCAACCTGTACAGAAAAAACGAGCCCTTGAGAGAACCAGAACCGGGCATGGCGATGATCAATCTCGCCAGAGCGGAAACGCCACGCGGTGAGCCTCTGATGAGCAACAGCGAACTGGCCGTTTTTGTAGCTGCCTTCGAAACGTCAGGGTTCACGGGCAGCATAAACTGGTATAGAAATCTTGATCGCAACTGGCGCTTGTTGGCGGAAGTGAACCCGGTCATCCAGCAACCTGCGCTCATGATCTATGGCGATCGCGATTTGGTTCCGAAGTCGGACAAACTGGCTGATTTCGTACCCAATGTGGACGTGATCAGTCTAGATTGCGGCCATTGGATCCAACAAGAAAAGCCGGAAGAAACATCCCGAGCGATCCTGAACTGGCTGGAACAGCAGGCGGTCTCTTAGGCGTGGGAGCTTTTCACGGCGCCTCAGGATCTTCGGCTTTACCGGAGGGCGTAATGAGGCGTCGAAGACAATATGCGGTTCACCAACGGTGCAATGGTTGAGGACGATGTCGGGAGATCAGAAGATGGGAGAGGAAATATTCTTCCAAACTCAGGCAGAGTTTGGTGATTGGCTGGAAGATCATGCTGAAGCCAGCGAGCTTTGGGTAGGCTATTTTAGGAAAAGCACCGGGCGAGCCAGTCTTACGTGGTCTGAAACCGTGGATGTCGCTCTTTGTTATGGCTGGATAGACGGTATTCGAAAGACCATTGATGATCAGAGTTACAAAATTCGCTTCACCCCGCGCAGAACAGGTAGTGTGTGGAGTGCGGTGAACGTAAAGAAGGTGAAGGCGCTCACGCAGCTTGGAAAGATGAAGCCAGCAGGAATGTACGTCTTCAACAAGAGAACCGATGTAAAAGGTTATTGCGCCCAAGATCGAAATTTGCAGCTTTCCAGGGCGTATGAAGCTCAAATCAAAACGAGACAGCCAGCTTGGCTGTTTCTCAAAAATTTGGCACCGTCCTACAGAAGAGAGTCGATATGGTGGGTCATGAGCGCCAAGAAAGAGGAAGCGCGATTGAAAAGACTTGAGATATTGATTGCGTCATCCGAAGCAGGGTTAAAAATACCCGCCTTGCGAAAGAAGAAGTAGTTTCCACGGGCTTGACATGTATAGATACTCCCCGAAATGCAAAGCTCTCTGGTGGATGAAGCTCCCGTTGGCGGTGTATGTTCCTGGGGTCGCCCAAGAAAGGCCTTAAACGCAGTGTCATTCAGGACGGGCGCAGGCCACCATGATGAGCAATGACATAAACCACGAGCGGCCAATGCCAGGTCGCCCAGATAAGGCCGCTCACGAGTGAAACGACGCCGAAGGGCATTACTTTTCTCAATTCCCAAATGAGAAATCCGCGCCAGCCTAATTCTTCTCCCAGAATCGCGCCGAGGTATTTGATAAAGCCAATTAACCCCAGCAGCACAATCATCATCGCCAAAACCACAGACTGATTACGGCCCTGCAATCCGAGTGTTTGAGCCCAGTCGGCAATCGTTTCCTCTGATGGAACGCCGCCTAAGCCAAAGCTCCATACAAGTGCATAGGCGACAGACACGTAAATAACCGGGATGAGATATGCGTTTCGATTGTATTGCCACGCTGCCCAGTTCCAGGACAAGCTGGATAGCCCCCTTCCTGTCAGGCCCAGGGTGAGGGCTGTGGCCAGAGTCGGGCACCACATTAATACGCCGATATACAGGCTTGTCGGGTTCAATTTAATAATGGCGAGATGGGTGACCGTACTGAAACCCGCTAGTAAAGCCAGAAATAGGAAGGTCGTCTTTCCTATGCGCTAATGATCGGTATCTCCTACGGACATATCCCTTCCTTCCTTTACAATATTCTTGATGTAATCTTATGATTTTTCAGGTCTGCCCCGGCGGGTCTCGTTTTCACTTTGCCATTTTAACTGGCCTTCAATCGAAACACCATATTTAAAAACGTCAAACGTAAATTCAGAAATCGGTTTCCCCGCTTGAATTTTTTGTGGTAGGTCGGGGTTGACCATCGCGGATTTTCCGACGGCGATAAAATCGGCTTGTTTCTTGTCGATTACGGCATTGGCGAGCTCAATATCATGCAGTCCACCATTGGCGAGCACGGGTAGGCCGGTCACGTCACGCGCGTAGGCCGTGAGGTTTATTTTATCTTTTGTGCGGCTGTGATAAGTGTATCCTTTCATGTCGCTTGCCAGATGAATGTAATGTACGCCTGCATCGGCGACAGAGGTAAAAATCGCATGCGCGTCAGTGACGCCATTGGGCCAAAAATAATCAAGATTATTGGCTTTGGATTGTGATAACCGGACCCCGATAATAAAGGCATATCCGGTTCTTTGCTTGATCTCTCTGATGATCTCACAAGTTAAGCGGATTCTATTTTGTAACGGGCCACCATATTGATCATCACGTTCATTGCTATAATCAGTTAAAAACTGATCAAGAAGGTAGCCGTTGGCGCAATGGATTTCTACGCCATCAAAACCGGCTTCTTCGGCGAGTTGAGCGGCTTGGACAAATCCCTGTTTGATCGCTTGGATGTCATTCAAGTCTAAGGTTTTAGGAATATCATAGGCCCCTTGTTTGTGCCCGTAGCCCTCAAGCATTGTACCAGCCGGTTTAACGGCGGACGGAGCATAGGATTGTGTCACATGCTGTGATAATGCCCCGGCGTGGAAAATCTGCAGAATAATTTTGCCGTTTGTTTTTTTTACGGCTTGGGTGACATTTTGCCAGCCGAGTTTGTGCCTTTCGGTCACCATACCAGGTTGATTCGCATAGGACTGTGCGTAGTTTGCATCTGTATATGTGCCTTCTGTAATGAGTAAGCCATATCCGCCCTTGGCAAAACTTTCGTAGTAAGTCATCATATTTTGTGTCGGTGTGCCATCATCTTCAGCACTTGCACGGGACATGGGGGCCAGAATTATACGGTTGTTAATGAGGGTGTCATTTATGAACGCAGGGGTGAGGATAGGTAGTGTGTTTGGCATTGTAAGAATCCTTTAAATTAAGTATTATCACTTTTTACATGAAGTATAACTTTTTTGTAAGTATGTACATTTTTGTGATATACATACATTTTTGATACTAATGGATTATTGTCATGCCTGTAAGATTTACCGAAGAAGACCTGTTCTGCCCTACCGAGACGGCCCTAGGCATAATTGGCGGCAAGTGGAAGGGGATGATTTTATGGTGTTTAGCGCAGAGAACCATGCGGTTTAGTGAATTACATCGCACAGTGCCGGATATAACACAAAGAATGCTGACGAAACAGCTAAGAGATCTTGAACGGTATGATATCATTGAACGAAAAGTCTATGCTCAGGTACCGCCTAAAGTAGAATATTCTCTTAGCAAACAGGGGCAAAAGTTAAAGTTCATTTTGGACGATCTGGAGGAGTGGAGCAGGTCATATCTGGAGGAAAAAGCGGCAAAAAATGAGACCTCTTGACTGGCTTTGACATATTGAGGCCATCTAAAAGATCTTACCCAAATAAGCCTCACTACTTCATTGTTTAAGCGACCATGAGATATCCCATAGAAGGGGAGAAATATTATATCTCATGAACAAGATATTATCGACGACCTGCTGCAGGATCGTAAAATCCCTGGAGCCCTTTTGGGCGAAGAGAGGCTATTTTCGCTATGAAGAAGGTACTTTTACGCGTTTATAGGAATGAAGGATTCCAGGTTCTATAAAAGTTATGTCGGATTTTACATTTGACGGCCTTGACCGCTCTTGATCCGACCATGGCTTATGCACTTTTGCGGGCCGGGCTCCGGCTGCATTTCGCGGGTAATACCCCCCTTTTTAGGGGACTTCAGAAGTAGAGCCAGTTAAGCGGCTATGGATTGCATAGCTAATTTCTGTATTGGCGTTATGCCGCCGATGATGTAGCGAGTTGCTGTACTCGGTGAACTCAATTGTGCGGACGATTATGAAACGCCCAGTTCCTTTTGTAAGTCTTAAGGGCATCTAACCAGATTTTTGCCGTATCAAAATTTTTTTTGTAAAAATATCCATTTTTCTGAATTTATTTTGTATTTGAGGCTGCTCAGAGCTAGCACGGTTCTAGCACAAAAACGGCAAAAAACCTAAAGGTCGTAGAATCGATCTATTCTGGCTTTTTTGTCCTGTTATTTTATAAATATTTTAGCGCTATGATGTCTTGGAACCCCCTGATTTGCTATGCTTTTTACTGATTCCCGATTAGGTTGGCAGCCCTGTATCCGGCTGGAAAATCCTTGTGTGTTCTACTCAATTAAATGATCCGGTAATACCTCCATTTTTAAGGAGGATGGGTTCAACGGGTGAATTACCATCCTTCCTTGATCAGAATAGTAGCTTAACACATTGTCCTATTTTCCGGGACCAGCTCTAATAAAATGAAGACCCGTCAAACGTTTATTTCAAAATGTGAATTGGGGGAACGTCGAGTTGACGTTGTAGAAATGATGGAGTTTGCGGATGCTTTGAATTTTGATCCTCATGAAATTATTGATGAGCTTTTAAAGATAAAGAATTAATAGCTATGATAGTGTCCTTCAGACTTAGGGGGCTTCACTTTGATCCTTCTGTTTCACAAAATTAGGCTTCCAGCATAAGTCTGAAAGCTAATTTGTGAATATAATATTTAGAGTTCCGTTGGCCGTTATGAAGCCACATGATATTTAGTAGGCAAGTTAACTTTATAATCAGATTGCTCAATACGATCGATCACACTTTGATGAATAATCGCACCTTCAGGGATTGATCGGTGTGCCTCAAACCACATCTTCCAAAAGCCTGTCCGCGACTCATGGATTGGGCCTAGCGGATTACACTTCAAGTCGCGATCCCAGTCTTTTTTGAGCCTCAAGCCACACTTTTCCGCATTGGAAAGCATCCATTTCAGTGTGATGTCTGATAGACCGCGTTCATTATACCAGCCACCAATATCGGAATGAACACCAGCAAACCACACTTGTTGGGTGTTTTGCTGATTTGATTTTTGACTTTCATCCCACAGGCTGATTGGAAATTTCTTCCTTTTTTCATCAATAGAAATTGCATGATATCCATTTGCCACATCATGGTTAAGCACATCATCTTTAAAATGCCTTGTTGGATGAAGGGTTCCTATAGAAGCCACTGTATCCCAAACTCCGACAAAGTGAGGTTTGCATGTGTGGCAGAAATCACGTTTAAAACCTTCAACTAAGTGTTCAGGTTTTTCTTCAAAATTCATTTTCATAACATATGGAATTAAGTTTTTGCTCCCTTTTTGAAGGAGGCCACATTTATGAAGCATTCCGGCGAGAACACGAGCAGTATAAGCCCCACGGCTAAAACCAAAGATGAAGACATTGTCACCAGCTTCATACCTATCCATCAAATAAACATAGGCTTCCTGAACATTTTGCTTAACACCATAGCCAAATGCTTGCCCAAAGATAATGCCGACCTTCTTCGACACAGGCCCAAGTGACATGCCCAAGGGGTTAAAGGTGCCAACACCGGTGTCATAAAATGCGACTTGTTTGTTGTCGCGTTCGATTGAAGAAAAAGCACCAACCACATTGGTATTATTTTCACTATACTCATTTCCTGTGCCATCACAGCAAATTACAATATTTTTAGTCATAGTATGTCTTTCTATAAAGAAAAGGACCGAAAATCGGTCCCTTGATTAACCGTTAGGTGGATATGGATCAGATCCATGCGAATCTCGGGCGCGAATACGGCCATTACGGCCATGAATGAGAAGTTCACTTCCTTGGTTACGGGAAATATCTCTTCCATGTGAAATTGCTTCTGCTTGAGTGCTATGAACGCTTGTAGCCTTTTCAGAACCTGCTCCGCGTACTTGCCAGCCATCCCTATGAGGCGTGATATGTTGATTTCTTTTCGTCATTTCAACTCTCTGTTTGCATTTGTCGTACTTAATTGCTAGAATCAAATTATCAACATTAATTGCATTTGTCAAATTTAATTTGACTATAGCAATTGAAGGGAGTCAAAATGAGCAATGGTAAATTCAATGCGGAGTCTTTTTATTCCGCACTAAACACTTGTCGCGAATCTAAAAAATACACATGGAAAAAAGTTGCAGAGTTAGCACAAATTAGCCCGTCAACATTAACAAGAATGGCACAAGGAAAGAGGCCTGATGTTGATAGCATGGCAGCACTCATCGATTGGTCAGGGTTATCCGCTGATGATTTTATTGAAAAATCTAATAATGACATTGAACAAGTTGATACAGTTGCTACTATTGGTACATATTTAAGAGCTGATAAGAATTTAGACGATAAATCAGCAGATGCTTTGTCCGCAATTGTACAGGCTGCGTACGAGAGGTTAAGGGATTAAGAATTAATGGGTTACCGCCGTGGATTTAAAGCTGAGGCCGAATGGTACGCTTTAGAATTTAGACGAGAATTGCAGTTATCAGATACGTGCCCATTAAACCCTCGTGACTTAGCTGATTTGCTTTCAATTCCCTTGATGGGTATGTCTGAATTAAGTGATGAAGTCCCTCAAGCTGTAGAACATTTTTCGACTGATGGAGAATCATCTTTTTCTGGGCTTACGGTGTTTCATGGTTCAAAACGCTTGGTCATATATAATGACAACCATGGTGAAGAACGTACAAACTCTAATATAGCACATGAGCTAAGTCACGGCATTCTCGGTCATCCAATCACGCCACCGATGTGCGAAGGTGGCATGCGTAACTTTAATCAAGATATAGAAGATGAGGCTAATTTCTTGGCAGGCGCTCTTTTATTACCTAAACCAGCGGCTAAACATGCATTATTTTCTAGAATGACAACATCCGAAATCATCACTACGTACGGAATAAGTAAAGAGATGATAATCTGGCGCCTAAACATTTCAGGGGCACAAGCCATTTTTGCACGATCTAAAAGACGTCGATACTGACTTACTAAATTTAAGATTAGATTAGCCGCTGTTTAATTAAATCAAATAGATATGACAGAAAGATCATTTTGTAAAAAATTGACAACTTTTCTGATTCCGCCAGTGTAAGTTAAAAGATTTAATACTATAGATTTTTACTAGAAAGTGTAATCATACACACAACATGCACCTACCGTGCTGACACTAAAGTGTCTTGAATTCATTAACCCGTTGAACGGGTTTCCTTAAATTGGTGCCAGATGCGATTACGGCCCCAGTTTTTTTTGATTACGTTTTTAGCACTAAAATTTGGAATATCTAATGTCTTCAAATACTTGGATAGTGTTATTTTGTAATCGCAAAATCCAGATTTTGTAATCACCTATTGAGTAGTTTTTTTCACTCTATTGAGAAGATTTTTCAGGAAAAAATTTGGCGGGTGAGGGGGCGGAAATTTAGGGGAAAAAGAGCTAGGGCAAGATTAAAGGAACTTAGGTGCAGGGGCTTTAAGTCATGACCTGTACACCCTTTTTACCTACACCATGTTTTTTTACCGATAACCCCCCACTATTTGATAAGTCTTTGATTATCAGTAATAAAGTCCGTACCGGATTTTTTTATTCTATATATTTCAATGGTTTAGAGATTCAAAAAGATGATACATTTAGGCAAAAAAATGCTTGAATAATTGGGGGAGAAAGCAGAAAAAATTAAGTAATAAAAAGTCGCTAATCTTGCAAGCAAAGAACTGGTGGGTAGTCAATATTTCCCCCTGCAAGATGTCTACAAATAAGGGGCTTGTCTTATAATTTTTCGTAACTTCTGTGTAAAATGGAAGTTGCTGTTCGGCACTCAAATTATGCCGATCAGCGACGGCGGTAGGATCGTTAGGGGCTTGGTCATTAAAGGGCCGTTGAATAGTTAGATCACCGCCGTTTTTTCCATGAGACCTGAACGGATACGTGAGTGAATGGCTCGCATGACAAGCATAGGACACGGATAAGATGACAGATAATACTATCGGGATTGATATCTCAAAAGCCATGTTGGACGTGCACCGTCTGAGTGATGGTACCATAGCCCAGTTTTCAAATAATAGTGGGTGCTTTAAATCGTTGCAGTGTTGGTTGAAAGGCCAGAAAATAGATTGCATCGTCTATGAACCCACTGGCCCGTATCATCGCGCCTTTGAGGAATCTTTGGCTGCGCGTTTTCCTTTGGCAAAATTAATCCATTGCAAGCACGTCGCTTCGCACAAGCACATGGGACACGGGCTAAAACCGATCAGGTAGATGCACGAATGTTGGCCCTCATGGACCGAGCCTTTTCGATGAAGCCACAGGTATTAGCATCAAGGGAACAAAGGGATCTTAAAAAGTTGCAGATCGCACGTCAGGCTTTGATTAAAGACAGAACCCGCGCACTCAACCGACAAAAGAGCCTTACACTGACTATTCTTAAGCGTCAGGCGAAAGTACGACTTACTCAACTGAAAAACCAGCTTGACCAAGTGGATGAGGCTATCAACGAGTTACTGCAAAACACGCCTGAGACAGCGCGTGCCCATGATATGATTTGTTCTATTCCAGGACTATCAAAGATCAGTGCAGCAGCACTTCTCACCGAGATGCCTGAGCTTGGAACGATGAATGGAAAACAGGTTGCAAGCCTTGCGGGCCTGGCGCCGATGGCGCGCCAATCCGGACAATGGCGAGGGAAAGCCTTTATTCAAGGCGGACGAAAACACCTGCGAGATGCACTTTATATGCCCGCTGTAGTCGCGGCGAGGCACAATCCAGATATGAAAATATTTTATGACCGCCTCATTAAAGCCGGTAAACAGACGAAAGTTGCATTTGCAGCCATCATGCGTATGCTAATCCTGCTTGCAAACCTACTTATCAAACAGGACAGGGAATGGGCACAAAAAAGAACTTGATTAAGGCGGATACTATTCAGTGAAATTGATTCAGATAAAGGTAGTGTGGTAATACCCCCCTTTTTAGGGGACTTCAGAAGTAGAACCAGTTAAGCGGCTCTGGATTGCATAGCCAATTTCTATATTGGCGTTATGCCGCCGATGATGTAGCGCGTTGCTGTGCTCGGTGAACTCAATTGTGCGGACGATTGTGAAACGTCCAGTTCCTTTTGTAAGTCTTAAGGGCATCTAACCAGATTTTTGCCGTAATCAAAATTTTTTTGTAAAAATATCCATTTTTCTGAATTTATTTTGTATTTGAGGCTGCTCAGAGCTAGCACGGTTTCTAGCACGGAAAATATTATTTTTGTTTTATATCGTTTATTTACAATGGTTTACCATATACCCCATCAGGCTCATAACCTGAAGGTCGTAGGTTCAAATCCTACCCCCGCAACCATTCTTAACTATTTGTTTTATAACATATAATTTAAAATAGTATAAAATACATTCCCCATATATTCTCTTTATATTCCGCTAAGCCATTGATTTTACACCTAGCACGGTTCTAGCACAAAAACGGCAAAAAACCTGAAGGTCGTTGAATCGGCCTGTTCAGGTTTTTCGACTATGCCGGTTCGTCAAACTAATTGGGGGTCTCATGTTTGGCAACAGTTTGATTTTTAGGGATTTTTTTACTATTTGCCTATTTTATTTCCAGTAATGTATCCGGCAGAAAGTCCTCATATGTTCTACTCATTCAAGTGAGCCACCTGGATCAAAGTTTGGAGCTTAACATATTGTCCTATTTTCTGGGACCAGCTCTTTCGAAGGGCTGTCAAGACCAACGCATTTGCAACGTGAAAATCAGCTTTACGGCGGTGAACTCGAAGGAATAGGTTTGAATACCCGTCTCCGCAAGCGTCCCTTCCTTTATAGCCGCATTAATTAAGGCAAATTAGAATATTTTTGAGAGGCCTGTCACATGTCGTGGGACCTGCGCAGCAGGCATAAAACAAGCATTATATTTTATGATTTTGGCAGTGTTGCGCCAGATTGATTGACTGAAATCTGGCGATCCCCTAGACTTAACAAGACAAAACATAAAGGGAGAGAAGTTCAGTGAGGGATTTTATCATATCAAGTCTTGTCGGGTTGTCTGTTGTGACAACCCCGACCACTCTGTCTGCCCAGTCCTTGGAAGAAGCCAAACGCCTGCTTGACGTTTGGCTCGCGGCTCAGGTCGATTATAACGATTGGCCCAGCCTTTCTGTGGCCTTTGTCGATGATCAAACAATAGTTTATGAAAATTCCTTTGGTTACGCCAATCGGGCCAAGAAGGTCAAAGCCACCCCGGATACGCTTTACAGCATATGCTCAATCTCGAAACTCTTTACCAGCATATCTGTTTTGCAGTTGCGCGATGCGGGCAAGCTTTCCCTCCGTGACCCTGTAGGGAAACATCTTGACTGGTATGCCATCAAACAGAAATACCCCCTGTCTGACACCGTCTCTATTGAGAGTATTCTCAGTCATTCAAGTGGCTTACCACGGGAAGTGGACACGCCCTACTGGTCTGGATCGGAAGGTTTCCCCTTTCCTTCCCGCAAAAAAGCCATCGAAATTACGCAGGGTCAGGAAACGCTTTATCGGGCCTGGGAGCATTTTCAATATAGTAATCTGGGTCTCACTTTGGCGGGTGAGGTCGTTGCCAATGTCAGCGGTCAGGATTACCATGCCTATGTGCGGCAGAATGTTTTGGATCCCCTGGGCTTGACCAATACATACAGTGAAATGTCGCAAGCCAAACATGGGAAAGAGCTCGCTGTCGGCTATGGCGCCCCGACCCGAAACAACAGGCGCGACGAGATCCCTTATTTCAATGCCGAGGCCATCGCGCCCGCGGCCGGTTTTACCTCCAGTGCCCGTGACCTTGCGAAATTCACCATGTGGCAGTTGAAATTACGTGAAGGCGAAGGCGACAAGGTCCTGGACCATAATACTCTGCGGGAAATGCAACGGCCTCACAGCGTCATTAATGGATGGCACTTCGCTTTTGGTCTCGGCTTTTCGATCAAAAACAATGATGGCGGGACGTTGGTTGGCCATGGTGGCGCCTGTCCGGGCTACCGGACTCAAATTTTTCTTGATCCGGCCAAACACACGGGGGGTGTCGCCCTGATCAACGCGGCCGGTGTCGACCCGGCTCAGGTCATCGACCGGATGAGTTCTATTCTCGGGCCTGTCCTGAAAAAAGCCGCGGATAAGAAAGACGGTACGGACGACAATGCCTATCTCTCTGACTTTGAAGGGACCTATGATACACAGCCTTGGGATGATGAAAGGTATATCATGCCCTGGGGTGAATATTTGATTACGGTTTCGCTCAGGTCAGATAATCCCATGAAGTCAATGGATAAGCTCAAACATGTCGAGGGCGATCGCTTTGTCCGTTTGCGGGGAGATGGCACAGAAGCTGAAAACGTGGATTTCCTGAGAAATGCACAAGGTGCGGTGACCGGCCTAAAGAGGCATAGCACCGTCATGCCCAAGAAATAGGCCTTATCCAGACATATACATAAGCCGCCAGAGTTTTTATCTCCGGTGGCTTATATGTAGAGCGGATATTTCAGGTGCAAGGAAGGCATCAGCTGCCGTGACCAGGGCATGAACAATTCCCGGTTCATCAAAGCCGTGACAGGCATCCGCGATGATATGAAGTTCGGCTTCGGGCCAGGCTTTGTGAACCTCCCAGGCTGTGATCGGTGGACAAACCATGTCATGGCGCCCCTGGACCATCACTGCGGGGATATGGCGCAATTTCTCGACGCTTGCCAAAAGAGCTGCGTCATCGTCACTAAAGATATTGTGATAGAAATAATGGCATTCAATGCGGGCCGCCGCCAATAAAAAGTCATCGGAAACTGACGCAGGCGCATTTTCAGATGGTATCATGTTCATCATGGCGAGTTCCCATTCCGTCCAGGCCCGAGCGGCGCGTTTCTGAACCGCAGGATCAGCTGAGGTCAGTTGACGGTAATATGCGCTGATATAGTCATGACGCTGATGTTCTGGAATGGGAGCCGAATATTTCTCCCACTGGTCCGGATAAACATAGTTCGCCCCTTCCTGATACATCCAGGCCAGTTCTTTTTTCCGGCATAAAAATATCCCTCTCAGACCGAGTGCGGTGACATGTGTCGGATAACGTGCAGCATAGGCAATTGCCAATGTACTGCCCCAAGATCCACCGAACACATGCCAGTGGACGATCCCTAAGGCGACCCGGATGCGCTCGATATCCTCCACCAGATCCCAGGTGGTATTCTCGATCAGGCAGGCGTGCGGGAGGCTCTTGCCCGCACCACGTTGGTCGAACTGGATAATCCGGTATTTCGCGGGGTCAAAATAACGCCGGTGTCCCGCAGAAGACCCCATGCCGGGTCCGCCATGAAGGTAGAGCACAGGTTGACCTTCCGGATTGCCTGATTGCTGTATGAAAAGGCTATGCAGCGGGGAAACAGAAAGATATTCTGTTTTGTAGGGATCAATCAGAGGGTAAAAGCCGCGCAGGGTATTTGTTGTTTCTTTTGGGATCGCCATAATCAACGTCTCTCATGTGAAGTGTCTTGTCGGGAGATATTGAACTGGTACCATGAATGACGGCGCAAAAATTATGATTAGCAACCTCATTATAGTGAACGGCAAAGTAATTTCACGCGGGCGGATCTTCTGATATGGCTCAATGAGATTGTTTTTTGATGTCTTTGGGCAGCACACCATAGAAATTCTTGAACGCCAAGGTGAAATTGGCCGAATGGTTGTAGCCGAGATATTGTGACAGCTGAGTAATATTCATATTGGAATGTAACAGGCGAGATTTGGCTTCAACCATGCGTTTATTCTTGCAAAAATCATAAATTGTCTGGCCATGAATGGTCTTGAAGAATTTACGCAAGTTTGTCCGGTTCAAGCCCACTTCACGCGACAGATTGTCGATGGTTGGCGGCATCAGATAGTGCGCATTGAGAATGTCAAAAACTTGCTTGATCTTCTGCTGATCTCGCAGACCAATGATATTTTCCAGCTTGCCACTCGATAAGCGGTTGGAGCTGATATATTTAATGGTGTAACAGAGTAATTCCTGGATTTTGGCGGTAATATAGACCTGTCGCAGCGGCCCGAAGAACTGAGTCACAAAAATCTCGGTGATGATGTTGCGAATTTCCGGGATCAACATTAAATTGCACCCGCTGAGCCCCTCTGTATTAAACAGGCTGCCTATCAAGGCACTTTCATCATTCGATGATGGCATCAGGAGCTGCTTGATTTTCTGGCGGGAAATATACAGCGTGATCATCTTGTGGTCGCTGCCTTTTGTATAAATGATCTGGTTTTTCACCGATTTAGACGAGGAAAAATAATTCACGCTCGGCCCATCAAGCGTAATATTTTGCGATTGACTGGAGCAGATCACCATTTCACCGGATAAAACAAACCGAAACACCATATGATCCCGTTGCGAGATATAGGGGTAAACAAAATCAGACGCATATTTATTATCGACAATATAGACCAGGATATCATTGGTCAGTTTGAGGATATCCCAATAGCCGTTGGCAATGCTGTTATTAAAATTGATGCGAACCGAGTTCGGGCAATCGTAGGGCAACATGTTGAGTTTATAAAAATTGTCGTCCCCACTGGTATATAGATCGGATTGCAGGAAGTTACTGATCACGTCCGTGATGCAATTCATTTCATTTAATAACATGTGTCCCAGCCTTACTACATATGTGGTTAAATTCCGGGGAGTGATGAGCTTACTCTCTTATTTTTCATAAATAACTTATCATATATACCCGGTGACCCTCTAATGAATAGTGGCTGAAAAGTTGGTCTTTTGCCGTCTTTTTCGAAGATAATGCGGCATTCATAATTTTTTTATCCTCAATCAAAATCTTTATTTCTAAATCTGAGGGACAATCCTTGGGAGAGATTTGCGTGGCCGATAGTCTTGGCCCGGCTCTTGTTAAAAACACCAAAGGGAGAATCAACACATGGAAATATCTTTCTATCATCAGAAGAAATTCATCACCGGCGTCTCAATACTTGCTTTGATGGCGGCCATACCCTCCAGCCCCCAGGCTTTTGCCCAGGATGCCACGGACGACGCCTCGACATTCGAAGAAGTTGTCGTCACTGGGTCCCGTATCAAGCGCGGCAACCTGTCCACACCGACACCGGTCACTACCCTGGATTCGGAAGCCCTGAAGGTCAGCGGCACCAATAATGTTGCCGACCTGATGCGCGAACTGCCCTCGGTCGGCCTGTCTGGCCTGAGCAGCGCCAATTCATCACGCCTCATCCAGAATTCCGGCCTGAATACCATCAATCTGCGCAATCTCGGTTCGGCGCGAACTTTGGTGCTGGTTAACGGGCGGCGTTATATTGCCGGGCAGCCGGGGTCTTCCGCCGTAGATTTAAATACGGTGCCCACGGACCTGATTGAACGGGTTGAGGTTATCACCGGAGGCGCCTCGGCGGTGTATGGCTCTGACGCGGTGGCTGGCGTGGTCAATTTCATCCTGAAAGATGATTTTTCCGGTGTCGCTATTGACGCTCAATATGGCCTGTCGGAAAAAGGCGACGGCGACAAATTGAAAACCACCCTGACCATGGGCGGCAATTTCAATGATGACAAGGGGAACGCCACCCTGCATTTCGCCTACAACAAGGAATATGGGGTTAAATCAAGCGCCCGTGGCATTAAAGACCATTGGTATGACATCACCGACAATACCATTTATGACCCAAATCACAGCTCATATGTACCTCAGGGGCTCTTCTTTGCCGGTGGCGATCCTTGGACATATGATCCGTCCGGCACGCTGGTGAATGAGTATGATGGGGACCGGGACGGTTTTGACCGCAGCCCCTATCGCACGATCTCTATTCCCACAGAACGCATTCTGGTGTCTGGCAACTCGCATTATGATATCCGTGAAGATGTCACGCTCTATAGCGAACTGATGTTTGCCCAAGTGAATACGGACGCAAAATTGGAGCCCTTCTATTTTGATACCGGCTTCCTGAAATTTGGGGGTATTCCGATCTCCAATCCGCTTATTCCGCAAGCCATCCGGGATGATGCCGTGGCCAATGGGGTAACAGAGCTGGGATTTCGCCGCCGTTTCTTGGAAAATGATGGCCGTCAGGCGGTCAACTCCCGCCGCACCATGCGCATTTTGCTTGGTCTCAAGGGCGAGATTAACGACCAGTGGTCTTGGGATGCCAACTATTCCTATGGGCGGACAACTCAAAAACAAACTTTCAGTGGCGAAATGAATATTGATCTGGCGGTCCAGTCTCTCAATACAGAAGCCGACCCGACCAATCCGGGTGGCGTACGCTGTGCCGATGAACGCGCCCGCGGCCTGGGCTGTGTGCCGATGAATATTTGGGGCAAAGGTTCGATTTCTCCTGAAGCTCTCGCCTATGTCAGCGCCGACACCAACCTTCAGGCAACCATTACACAGCAGGTGATCACGGCAGGTGTCACCAATAGTGCCCTGTTCACTTTGCCGGGCGGGGATGTAGGTTTTGCAGCAGGTATTGAACACCGCAGAGAATCCAGCGAAACCATCAATGACCCTCTGGTTGTTGCCGGTTTGACGGGGGGCAATAAAGTGGCGAATACGGTTGGCAAATTTAACGTCACTGAATTTTATGCAGAAACCAATGTTCCTCTAGTCGAAGGCGTGAGTTTTGCACAATATCTTGGATTGGAAGCGGCGTTCCGTTATGCGGATTACAGCACAATCGGCGGTGTCAGTAGCTGGAAGGTTGGCGGGGAATGGGCTCCAATTGATGATCTCCGTTTTCGGGCGGTTTACGCAAAGTCTACCCGGGCACCAAATATCAATGATCTCTTTGCTGGGGCGGGGCAGACTTTCCCGGACATCAATGATCCTTGTAATGGCGTAACCCCGACCTCCAATAACCCGGCGCAGAAGGCCTGCCTTCTGGATCCCGTGCTCGCGGCGGCGGTCGATGCAGGCCCCTTTGTTGTAGGGTCTTTTGAAAGATTTGACGTGTCAGGCTACAATGTCGGCAATCCAAATCTCAATGAGGAAACGGCGAAAACCATTACGGTGGGAGCGGTGATCACCCCCTCCGCCATTGAAGGCTTGACGGCCTCAGTTGATTATTTCCGGATCAAAGTCGACAACGCCATTCAATTCACCGGACGCCAGCTCATTCTGGACAAATGTTACGAGAGTGCCAGTCTGGATAACATCTACTGCGACCAGATCACCCGTCGGGCGCGAAATTCCGCTGGTGGCCTGAGCGGGCATCTGGAATTCATCAATGACGGACCGGCCAACCAGGGTTATCAGCTGGTGTCCGGCATAGATTTCAAAGTCAATTACACGATGGATCTTGACGAAGGCGATCTCAACTTTGGCCTCTATTATGTCCGGACATTGAGTAGTGAACTGCAAACATCTGACGGCTCCGTTGTGGATCAATTGGGTGACCTTGGTGGTTCCGCCAATTATAAAAACAAGGGTAACCTGAATATCACTTATGTGAATGGTCCACTGACCGTTGCCTGGAAGGTCAATTATCTCGGTCAGATTTATGACAGCCTGTCTGTGCATAATGCCCGTGCCGAAGCCAGCGAGCCGGATTATGATCTGAATAATATTGGCGCCAAGATCTATAATAATATGCAGATCCGTTATGCGTTCGGCGATGATCAGGCTTATGAAGTTTATGGCGGGATCAATAACGTCTTTAATACCAAGGCCCCTTATCTGCCCACAGGGACATCGTCCTCTAATGCCGGATCAGATACCTCCAGTGCCTATGATGCGATTGGTCGGTATTTTTACTTAGGCGCTAAAGCTACATTCTAACATCTCAAGTCTATTGAATATATTGGTAGCCCGTGACATTCGCCTCGGGCTACTGATATATCTACCTTTCATGCTGCATGATTTTGGCAGCCGGGGGTGCTCTCTGAGTAAAGATCTGGATTGGGGGGACTTGCACATCTGATTAATTTCCGGAGAACGGATACCATCGCTGCTCTTCGTGCGGGGCAACATTATTGTCATGTGGATATGGCCGGTTTTTCTTTGCCTGCTTCTGAACATAGCATCATGACCAGCTGGTTGCGGGAAGGGGAAAACCTGAAGGAATTGATCAAGCAGCAGGCCGGAAACTTTGGCACACGCTTGGTGGTGAGGCCTGACCCTGCTAGAATCGTTGAAAAGTCATATGTTCCTTGATGGATAAGTTTGGTAGTAGGGTAAACAGTAAAGGTTATCGTGTGTTGCCAGATTATATCAGGGTGTTGCAAGCGGATGGCATAAATGTGGTTTCCTTGGAAGAAATCCCGAAGAATTTGAAGGCGAGGGGCTCTCTACTAAAAATGTTATGTTTGGGATGGGAGGGCGAATTCAGGACAGCCGGAATGGTTTTCTGGCGGTGAAAAATGGTTTTCGCATTGCGCTAACTTTAAAAACAAATAGTAATTCCAATCAGGAAAATTGAAAAGGGATGGTCACATGACAAACTCGCCTAAGCGGTTCGACCAGAGACGAATTGTCTTGTGGCAGATTTGACGTTCCGTCTGCTTCGCGAGTCATACCCCTTCAAACATAAAATCTTCCATATGCCGTAACGATAATAGGTATTTAATATACATCAAGATCGCCAGATAGAAAATTCCCGGCGAGTTTTCGAAATTATCATATTGATAACTTCTTAGGCCAGAGTAATTCGCTGGCCAATGAGCCGCAATGGTTTAATTTGAAAATGTCCCGACACGTCTTATGTCGCAAATTTATCTCTTCTTCGTTTTATTTCTGTTCATCGCTTTAGGCCGTATACGGACTTTCTGTATCCGGCAGATGGATAAAGGCTTTGAGGGTCACGGGGGTGTTCCCGTGAATAAATAGGCCTAGAAGAAAATTATTGTTTAAGGGAGAAATTATGAAGAACACGTTATTATTACTCACATCAGTGTCTATGCTTGGTATGGCATCTGTTTCATATCAGGCCATGGCGGAAGAGGATGCCGCCGCAGGCGAAATGGCCGCAATTGACGAGATCGTTACCATTGGCACCCGGCGTGCCGGTCGCACGGTTACCGACAGTGCCGTCGCCATCGACATTTTGCAGCCGAAAGCCATCGAAAGCACCGGCTATACGGATTTGAACACAGCCTTACGGACACTTATCCCGGGTTTTAACGCTAAACGGTTGCACGGCAATGACGGATCGTCCTTTGTGCGTCCGGTGACGTTGCGCAGTTCGCCGCCAGATCATATCCTGTTGTTGATGAATGGCCAGCGCCGACATCGTTCCGCGACGGTTCAGATCGGTACGGGGCATGCGACGACTTCCGGATCCCAAGGCCAGGATTTTAATACCATTCCATCCATCGCTTTTAAATCTGTCGAGGTTCTCCGGGATGGGGCCGCTGCTCAATATGGTTCCGACGCCATCGCCGGGGTGATCAACATGACGTTGAAAGACGCCAATGAAGGCGGGTCGGTTACCGCCCATGCCGGTCAGTTCTATGAAGGCGACGGTGAAACCTTTGATCTGCAGGCCAATCTTGGGTTGCCCTTGTCTGCCAATGGTTTCATCAATTTGAGCGCACAATATAACAACCAGAACAAAACCCAGCGCGTGGGCACCCATGTGGGCGCGCAGGCGTTGAGAGAGGCTGGCGTTCAGGGCGTACCAACCCCGGCAACCAGCACCGGCGAACCTGAATATGAAGCGATTAAAACCGCCTGGAATGGTGGTTTGAAATTGAATGATACGATGGATCTGTATTTCTTCGGGAATTATATGAAAGCCGACAGTACGGTTGTTTTTGGATATCGCCAATCCGTGGATGGCGGTGGCCGGAGAGCACATGCGGCCTTTGCGGATTCAAATTTTGATCAAACTGCGGCTTATCCTGATGTTTTTGATCTCACTACGATTTATCCAGGGGGCTTTACGCCGGCGTTTAGTGGAAAACAGAAGGACTTCAGCTCAGTGATTGGGGTCAAAAACGAGGAAGAAGACGGGTTAAATTGGGATCTATCCTTCCGGTGGGGCAAGAATGATGTGGATTACGGCATTTCCGGGACAATCAATCCGTCTTTGGGGGCCGCATCTCCGACATCCTTTAAGCCCGGATCACTGGCGCAACGGGAATATCAACTGAATGCTGAAGCATCCTATGATGTGAAGAACAACATTTTTTACAGTGATCTGACAGTGTTTGGCGGCGTGACCTACCGTGATGAAGCCTATAGCATCGGGGCAGGAGAACTGGCGTCCTACACAGCGGGTCCCTTGCGTGACCTGTTGGTTGGCTCGAATGGTTTCCAAGGGTTTAGTCCGGATATTGCCGGGACATTTTCATCACACAGTTACGCGGTTTATATGGAACTAGAGGCCGATATCACTGAAAAATGGGTGGCGTCCGCTGCGGTGCGGTATGAAGACTACGAGGCCTTCGGCGACAACTTCAGCTATAAAGTCGCCAGTAAATTCGATGTGAGTGACTATTTTGCTGTACGCGGGGCGATCAGTACCGGTTTCCGCGCGCCAGCCGGGGGACAGCAGTTTGGCGCGAGCCAAACCTCGCAGTTGACGTTGACCGGTGATTTCATTCTTGATGCGGTGTTGATCCCTGGGTCCCCGGCAGCGCAGGTCTTTGGCTCAACCCAATTAAAGCCGGAAACTTCCTTTAATATGTCGGCCGGTCTGGTGATGACCACGGATATCGGGCTGGCGGTGACTCTGGATTTCTACCAGATTGACGTCGATGACCGGTTGTTGCTAAATGATTCCATCAACACCACCCAGGCCGACAGGGATGCGTTGGTGGCAATGAACTTCCCGAATGGGGCATCTGTGCAGCAAGTGCGCTTCTTCCAGAACAGACTGGATACCAGGGTGCGTGGGTTTGATCTCGTGACCACATATGCCCTTGACTGGGCAGACAGTGACAGTTCAACCGATTTCAATCTGGCGGTGAATTACAACCAGCAGATTTTGAGGAGTGACCCGACGGGCATTTTCTCTCCTGGGAAAGTGATCGAGTTTGAAGAAGGCATTCCGAGCTGGAACGGTAATTTGACCGTTACACATCATGTGGGTGATTTTGATCTGATGGTGCGCGGTGTTTATTACGGTGCCTGGAAACGCCGGGGCATTGCCGCAGACCTTTATTTGCCGCGAGATGCTGAAATCCTGATGGATGTTCAGGTTACTTATCAGGTGAATGAAAACCTTAGCGCCCACCTCGGGGGACGGAATATTTTCGACAAATATCCCAAAGGACGGGAAGCCGCCATCTTTGACCCATTGGGCATCAAATACGACAACCATGCCGTATTTGGGCTCAGCGGCGGCTATTACTATGCCGGTATGAAATATAATTTTTAAGAATCCGTAGAACTTCAAGGAGTGGTGAAAGCCACTCCTTTTTTTATTTATAGAGAGAATGGGAGATAATGATGATCAATAGACGCACATTTACGCTGGGGGTCGCGGCGGGGACGGCATTGGCCGGGCTGGGATTGTCCTCGCGACCAGCATTTGCCGCAAAAAAGCTTTCGTCTCAATCCGCACTCGTGATTGATGCGATGGGGGAAATACGGTCTGTATACAGCAAGGCGCTGATCCGGGAGATACTGGACAGTGGCATGAATTCCATTGCAATAACTTTATGTGATCCGAAAACATTTGAACAGGATGCCTATCAATCGGCCATCCAGGGAATCTTGGAGTATAACGCGTACCTAGAGGCTCACCCGGACTTGTTTATCAAGGGGGAGCGCGCCGCGGATATTCTTACGGCTCAAAAACAAGACAAGTTATCGGTTTTCTATCTGGCGCAGAATTCGACCCAGTTTGGTCGCGATCTGGATAATGTGGATGTTTTTTATGACCTGGGCATGCGCTCCAGTCAGGTGACGTATAATTACCAGAATTGGGCCGGGGCGGGATGCAAGGAAAAACACGGTTCCGGCTTGACGGTTTTTGGTCATGAGTTGGTCGAAAAAATGAACGATGTCAGAATGTTAATTGATTTGTCTCATGCTGGGATGCAGACTATGGCGGACAGTATCAAGGCGTCAAAAGAACCCGTAGTCATTTCCCATACCTGCTGCAAGGCCCTGAACGACAATGAACGCAATACCACTGACGAGAATCTGAAGGCGATGGCGCAAAAAGGCGGCGTTGTCGGGATTTGCCAGATGCGTCCTTTTATGACGGATAAAAAGAAGGACGCCTTGCCGGTCTATTTTGATCATATTTTGCATGCCATCAAGGTTGCGGGCATTGATCATGTGGCGATCGGCAGTGACCGGGACCATCGCCGGGTGAATATGACACCCGAATATATTGCAGAATTAAGAGCCGAAGAAGGGGCAAATTTCAATGATGCCCATTGGCCATTATACTTCGAAGAACTCAACGGTCCGCGCCGGATGGAAGTGATCTGGGATGGTCTGCACAAGCGGGGCCTGACGGAAGATCAACTGGAAAAGGTCATGGGGCAGAATTTGTACCGGCTTTATGAAACCGTGATTGGATAGGGGCGCACAGGATGCAGTTACAGAAAGCAATGGGCCGGCGGCGGGTGCGTCGCACACTTAAAATGACGGCCTTGACCGGGGTTTGTTTGGTGATGATGTCCTGTGGGGGGACGGAAACGCTAGTGTTTTCTGAGCCGCCCTTCGCGGAACAGACAACCTTGATCGGCACGCCGCTACGGGAACCGGCATGGTCAGAGGCTACAAAAGCCCGGCTATTGCTGGATCTGGAAATTGCTCAGGCGGCTTTTGATCTCGCGCCCGACCGGGAGGACTCCTATTTATGGCTGGGACGTCGGTATGGTTATTTGGGGCAGTATCTGACAGCGATCGAGATATTCAGCCAGGGGCTGGAAAAATTTCCTGACAGTTACAAGCTACTGCGATTCCGGGGTCGTCACCTGGTGCGGACGCGTCAATTCGAACGGGCGTTGGCCGATTACCGCCAGGCGATTCTTCTGATGGCAGATCATCCGGATAGCTTCGAGCCGGATGGTATCCCCAATGCATTGGGGCTGACCATTGGGACCTATCATACCAATATTCACTATTATCTCGGGCAAGCCAGTTTCGCGGTTGGGGATTATGAAACCATGCTGGTGGAAATGGATCAGGCGCTGACATCCCCTGTATTATTTGCCCGGGATGACTATCTGGTATCGAATGGGTATTGGCGCTATATGGCGCTACGTAAACTGGGGCAACATGAGGCGGCGGAAGCCATGATTAACGCTATCCCGCAGCAGTTGGACCTGATTGAAAATACGCATTATCATAAAGGGGTTTTACTGTTGCAGGGGTATATCACGGAAGAGGATGCCCGAAGAGACTCTCATGCGCTGGTCAAATTTGCCCTGTCCATGAAGTATCATTTTGATGGGCAGGCGGCTAAAGCGGCGGAGTTGCAGAAAGAAATTATTCAGGACAGTCCATTTGGCTTTTGGCCGGCGGAGGTTGAACTGGTCAGGTCACAAAACTGACAGACCGAGTTTCCCCTAAAATAAAAAAGGCGATCACAGAGACATGTGATCGCCTTTTTTAGGTTCAGGTGAGACCATAGACCAGGATTACCAGCAAGAAGATCGGGGCTACAAAGCGAATGGAGAAATTCCATAGCCGGGCGACAAGATTGTTTTGAAAAGACAATTCAACTTTGATGATATCTCGTGAAATAAGCCATCCCACCAGAATGCAAATCAGTATTGCGCCAATAGGAAGGATCAGATTGGTGACAATAAAGTCCATCAGATCCAGCAGGTTTTTATCGGCGAGATAAGAGATGAAAAACAACGGCTTGAAGTCACTCATAATATTGTAGGAGAAAATCATCAACAGGCCAATGGACCAGGCGATGAGGCCGGTGACAAGTGTTACTTTCTTGCGGGCCCAGCCATATCGATCGACAAAATGATGTACGACCGGTTCCAGCAAAGCGATGGAGGAAGTGAGGCCGGCAAACATCATCAGGCAGAAAAAAAGTCCACCCACGATCTGTCCACCATCCATCGTGCCAAAAACCACCGCGAGTGTGACAAAGATTAACCCTGCGCCTTCACCGGCATTCAGACCATAAAGGAACACCATCGGGAAGATGGCGAGGCCGGCGATTACAGCGACCAGCATGTCGGCATAGGCAATCATGTAACTGGTGCGGGGAATATTGGTTTCTTTTCTCATATATGCGCCATACATCATCATGAAACAAAAGCCGATGCCGATAGAGAAGAAAGCCTGGCCAATGGCATTGAGGACAACCATCGGGGTGATTTTTGCGAAATCCGGCACGAACATAAAATGCAGGGCCTGACTGAAGGCGCCCGTCATGGCGGAATAGATCATCATGCCGATCAACAGGCTGAAAAACAACGGCATGGCGAAATTGGTGAACTTCTCAATGCCGCCCTTCAGGCCTCCACTGACGACCAGAGCCGTCAAGGTCATAAAGATGGTGTGAAACAGGGTCATGCGGCGGGGATCGGCCAAGACCGCGTTATAGGCGTTTTGGGCGGCGGGAGCGTCCAGGCCGAGGAGATGTCCGCGGAAAGACTGTATGGCGTAATCAATGGTCCAGCCAGCAATGACGCTGTAATACGTCAGGACGATAAAACAGGCGGAAATGCCCATATACCCCAAATACCGCCATCGACTGCTGAGGTTGCTGGCGCGGGCGGCATCCAGGCAGGCCATGACCGGGCTTTTGCCGGAAGACCGCCCAATCATGAGTTCACCGATTAAAATCGGGGCGGCAATAAAGGTGACAGCAAGAAAATAAATCAGAATAAACGCTCCCCCGCCATTGGCGCCTACGGTTGAGGGGAACTTCCAGACATTGGCCAGTCCGACTGCGCCGCCGACCGATGCCAGAATAAAGCTCGTTGTGGACGTCCATTCTGTTTTTTTCATACTGCCTCCCTTATGCATGTCACGTAGTTATGTGTATTTTATTTAAACGAAGCCAGATCGGCTTCGGCGGCAATATAGCCAAACGCGCCCCATATTTTGCTGGTGGATACAAAATCTTCCATCATCTTGACGGCTTTTTTCTTTTTGCCGTTATAAAGATACCAGTTGGCTTGACCGTAAGACGCACCGGAGTTCTGAATACTGTCTTTTTTGTCGGCGAACATTTCTGCCTCTAAAATTTCACCCTTATAGAAAAGACACAGGCGGTGATAATAATCATTTTCCAGGATTTTCATATCGGCACGAATCGGGGCCAATTCAGCAAGGGCTTCTTTTTCTTTGCCCATCCGGCGCAGGATCATATATTTCCAATGAGAGGTCGAGACGAGATTATCAGCATTGTTGCCGGTATTATATCCATTGCGATAGGCCCGCAGCGCATTTTCCCAATCCTGCTTTAGATAGTAGGCCAGACCGAGATGATACCAGATGTTGCCTTTATGGCTGGAAACCGGAATATTATATTTATTGGGGGCCCCGTCCGGTTCCATGAAGTTTTCTGTACCTTCCATTAGTCTGACGGCTTTTTCGAAATCGGCGATGGCATGATCAAATTCCCGTATGGTGATATAACGATGACCACGATGGCGGTAGAAACGGGCGTCTTCCGGATGTTTTTCGATGCCTTCGGAAAAGATTGTGATCGCTTTGCGGAAATTTCCGGTGTAGGCCGTTCTACGCCCATACCAAATGATATTATCGGCATTCATCGGGTCGGCGTCATATTTCGCCTTGGCCGCATTCAGATCCTGAACCAGTTTATTATCTTTATCATCCGGATCCGGCAGGATGCTGTAGAGTTTTTCCCCCAGAAGGGAGGTTGCCTGATATGATTTTTCACCGGCCACAGATGCGGTGATGGTAAACACCGACAGTAACGTCAGCATGCTTAGAAATTTTGTCATGAGCACTCTCTTTTTGAATTATTAATTATAGGAAAGGGTCATCTTCCCAAATTATAAAACGCATCAAGGGGGCGCGTGCGACATTCTTTTTATCGGAAGGCGGCGATCAGACGCCGCGCTTCTTCAGCAAAAGCTTGCCCTCCTGTTGTTCGACGTCAACATTGAGTAAATTCTGGAGCGCAAAAATAAGAGCTGTGGTGTCTCCGATACGAAAAGTGCCGCTGATTTTGCGGGTTGCGAAACTGTTGTCGTTCAGGACGATTTTGGTTTTGGCGTAGCGGTTGTGATCCTTGATGGCTTTGGCGAGGTCAACATCATGAAAAACAATTTGCCCGGCGCGCCATCCATTTATTCTTGCTGTATCAAGTGATTTAATGTCCAGAGGGGAGAGTTCTTGCGCCAGAGAAATTTCTTCGCCTGCCTTCAGTATGGGCAGTATAATTCGGGGAGAAGGCGAGGTCTCATCATTAATGCTGATGCGTCCTTCAAGCACGGATACGATAACTTTGCCTGTATTGTCAGGGTCAATCAGGATATTAAATTCCGTTCCGATCGCGCGCACGATACCTGCACCGGTATGGACATAAAAAGGCCGGTTCGGGTCTTTTGCAACGGTAAAGATTGCCTCGCCTTTGTCCAGGTGCAATTCCCGCACCTGATCAGTATAGGCAACCCGAACCGCGGAATCGGTGTTCAGGGTAATCACGGATTTATCACCCAGTGTGACGGTCCGTTGTTGACCGACCGGAGTGTCATATAACGTCATGGTGGGAGATGCGCTGTAAAAATAGGTCCCCATAACGACGGTGATTACGGCGGCAGCCAGTGATGTGGGCATCAGCCAGAAGCTTCCTTTCCACTTCCGAGCGGGTTGTTTCACTGGGGCCTTTTCCGACGATGCGGCAATTTCGGATTGATACTGAGCCATCAGGTTTTTCAGGTCTGGGTCCTGTTCCAGTTCTTTCGACATATTCCAGATGAAAGTGTCATAGTCTGCATCCAGATCAGACTTTCCCGAGCGATCATCCGTGAGACAGGATGGCATGTCCAGCGCGTCTTTAAGGGGACGGCGAGGGGCAGAGGGGAAGCGTTCATCCGTCTTCCCATCCGGGCGGATAAAAGAAGTAATCTGTTCTAAAAACTTAGTCATCATAATATTTATGCTCTTGCAAATCGTTTTTAATATGCTCAAAGGCAATAAGAAGATCTCTTTCTATGGTGCGTTTGGACACTTTAAAAACTGCCGCGATATCGGTTGTACTATATCCCATGAAACGGCGCATGATAAAAATTTGCTTGCAGCGATCGTCAAGGGTGAGCAGGGTCGCTTTAATACAGTCGAGGCTCTCCCGCCATTCAGCCATATTTTCGGGGGAAGCTTCCCGTGAGATCAATTCAACACTGTTTAAAGGAACATGCCGTTGTTCCTGTCGGGTGGCTTTTTTGCGGATAAAATCTTTCGCCAGGTTGCTCGCGACGACGAATAAATACCCCTTTATATTCTGATCCAGACGACCAATATCTTCTCTGCTGCAAACCTTGAGGTAGGTTTCCTGCAGTAGATCATGGGCGTCTTCTTCAGAGGACACCATAGATTTCAGGTAACGGTGAATATCTTTTTTATATTTTAAAAATATTCTTTCCACATAAGCACGCTCGCTGCAAAACATCTGATCGCGGCGCTGCCTGTTTTGGATCGTTTGTTCGGTGGGTACGCGCATATTACTTTTTATCAACACTTAATGATTGCATCCCTTCCTGTATCGATTAGCCCCAGTATATCTGATGTTTATAAAACGGGACATTCAAAATAATGCGACATCATTTTTTTCATTTTTTTCCATTTTATCCCCAAGTTCAGAATCATTTATATTGTAGTAACAGGGAAAAAATGTCATTTTTGTTACAGTTTTTCAGGCGCTGAAATGAGTTGGAGAAAGCGGGATAGATGTTTAATTTTATTCTTTTTCCTATGGTGGCCATACGGAGTAACAAGTTTTTTTTAACCTTTAGTGTTATTTTGGCCTGTGGCGTTCTATCCTGTGTTGTTCAGGCCTCTGACCGAAAGTTTCATTTCCGCCTGATGCCTGGCTCGCTTGAAAAAAATATTTTCATGGTGGCGAAAACGGCGAACGTCCAGATTTTCTTTTTTCCGGAAATTATGGTTGATAAAACGGTTCCTCAGGAGATCTATGGTAATTATACGCTGGAGAGTGTACTGGACCATTTACTGGCGGGCAGTGATCTTGTCTATATTATGAATGCTGATGATACGGTTATTCTGAAAGAAAAGACTGTGGCTTCTCCGTTCGCGGTACAGCCGGAAAACGGGACGGACGAGAGCATCATAGCAAAATCCTTTCCGCCTCGCCGGTTTGATGAAATTATTACGATTGGTACTCGTCGTAGCGGCCGCACCATTACTGACAGCGCTATTCCGATTGATATCCTTCAGCCCGATATGGTTACAGAGACGGGATATGTGGATATGACGGATGCTTTTCGTACTCTAATTCCATCCTTTAATGCCAAACGGCTTAGTCTGAACGACGGAGCCTCATTTGTGCGTCCGATTACCATGCGCAGTTCGCCAGCTGATCACGTGTTGCTGCTGATGAACGGCAAAAGGCGACACCGTTCTGCGACGGTGATGATCGGTACGGGACACGCCACCACATCCGGTTCTCAGGGGTCGGATTTTAATGTTATTCCGTTGATCGCCATTAAAGATATTGAAATATTACGCGACGGTGCGTCAGCCTTATATGGGTCGGATGCCATTGCAGGCGTGGTTAATATGGCGTTGAAGGATACTGCCGAAGGTGGGGAAGTTGCAACGCATATTGGTCAATATTATCAAGGCGGGGGGCTGACCTTTGATACCCAGGCCAACATGGGTGTGCCAGTGAGCGATGCCGGTTTCCTGAACCTGAGTGTTCAATATACCCGGCAGGAACAAACCCGATCAAGTGACATTCATGCAGGGGCCCAGGCCTTGCGCGAGGCCGGGGTATCGGGGGTGCCCTGGCCCGCGACAAATATCGGAGAGCCGTCCTATGAGGCCTTGAAAACGGCCTGGAACGGAGGCGTGCGGCTGGGAGATCAGTTTTCGCTTTATTTCTTTGGTAATTACATGCGGTCGGAAAGCGCCATTAATTTTTTCTACCGCCAGTCCTTGGCGGGTGGTGGTCTGGGGGCTCATGCGGCCTATGCTAAATCACAATATGACGGTACGGCGGCGCACCCGGAAGCATTTGACTTGAAAACGATTTATCCCGGAGGCTTTACGCCACGTTTTAGCGGACTTCAAACGGATTTTAGCCAGGTGGCGGGGCTGAAATTTGACAACGGCACGTCTATTCAGGGGGATGTTTCGTTTCGGTGGGGCGAAAATAAAGTGAAATATCATCTCTGGAATACGATTAATCCGTCGATGGGGAGCATGTCGCCGACCTCCTTTATGCCGGGGTCATTGCACCAGAGAGAATATCAGATTGAGGCGGGTGTCTTATATAATCTGGCCCAAACGGTGTTTTTCAGTGATGTCACTTTGTCGGCTGGAACAAGTTACCGCCATGAATCTTACCGCATCGGAGAAGGAGATCCCGCGTCTTACGCCATTGGACCGCTCAGGGACCTGCCTGTCGGTTCAAATGGATTTCAGGGATACAGCCCGGATATTGCCGGCACCTTTGGCACGGGAAGCTATAGCATGTATCTGGATTTTGAAACGGATGTGACGGAAGGTTGGTCGGTGGCTATCGCCGGCAGATATGAGGATTATAACGTTTTTGGGGATAATTTCAGCTATCGTTTGACATCCCGACTTGAACTCAATAATTCTCTGGCGCTCAGAGGGGCGATCAGTTCGGGTTTTAGGGCCCCGGCCGTGGGGCAATTATTTGGCACCAGTCAAACGTCTCAAATGAATCTTCAGGGAGATTTTATTCTTGATGCGGTTCTGGTGTTGGGGTCTGAAGCCGCCAGAATTTTTGGCGCCGTTCCGTTGAAGCCGGAAACCTCTTTCAATTTGTCGGGAGGTATTGTCGCGCAATTTGATAATGGTTTGACCTTTACCCTGGATTTTTATCAGATTGACGTGGATGACCGGTTGCTCTTACTGGATACGATTCCGACGACTGCAGATCAGCGGGAACAGCTGGCGGCCATCGGTTATCCGAATGGTCAGGATATTCAGGAAGTGAGGTTCTTTCAGAACAAGCTGGATACCCGGGTGCGTGGGGCGGACATGGTGACTACCTATGAGGTCTTCTGGCAGAATGCCCATGCGACAGAAATCAGCTTCAGCCTCAATTATAACCAGCAAATTTTACGAACGGAGGCCGCCCGGCAGGTTTTTTCCGAGAGTAAGAAATATGAATTTGAAGAAGGTATTCCCCATTGGAACGGTAACCTTTCGCTGACCCATCAGGCGGGACCGGTTCGACTTGTGACCCGGGCCACGTATTATGGGGGCTGGAAACGGCGCGGGGTTGTTGAAGGTGCGCCGTTTCTGGTACGAAAGCCTGCTGTATTACTGGATTTCCAGGCGTTATACGCCTTGACTGATCGCATGGATATTTATATGGGTGGACGTAATATGCTGAATAAAAGGCCGCCCTTGAGAGAGGCGCTTTATGATAAGCATGGCGTCAGATCCGATAATCACAGTGTTTATGGGGTAAGCGGGGGCTATTATTATATCGGCCTTAATTATTTTTTTTAAAGAGTTTTATCATGTATCCGGCCTGTTTACGCGACAACTTGTATCGCTGGCCTTGATGGAATCCGCCTATAATAGGTCAGATACATGACTGCAAACCTAAAGCTATCAGTGAAAAAATCCTTGCAAATCAGGAGGTATCCATACATGACAAGCCCATTGCAATAGCTAAGGCGCGATCTCGGTCCCGAATAAGGTTCTGAGATCCTTATAAGATCCTGGAATGGTGATCAGATCCTGAAGAGTATATTTCCTTAAAGTTTCCAGGAAGGCCTGAAGCGCGTGTCTTAAAGGGTTTCTTAAGCCGCAGTTGGCTGAAATGACACAACTGTTTCTCTCAGCGTCAAAACATTCTACCAAGTTGAAATTATCTTCTGTAACCGAGATTACTGCCCCGAGGTTTATTTTCTCTGCCGGTGCGGCCAGTTTTAAGCCGCCATTTCGTCCCCGGACCGGGGTAATGAAGCCTGCTGCCACAAGAGTGCGTGAAATTTTCATCATGTGATTACGGGATACGCCATAGCGGCGGGCAATTTCCGCAATGGTGTGAAGCCTGGCGTCCTCAACGGCCAATAACATGAGTAGCCGTAATGCGTAATCGGTGTGATATGTCAGGTGCATGGAGAAATAGCCATAAATTTCATAAAGATGCATATTATATGTTAGTTAATGGCATCTAACAAGGATTTCTGGAGCGATATTCTGTTTAAGTTGCAAAGGGTTGCATATTTCAAGAAAGAAGTATTTGACATGCATCAATTATGAGTCAATAACAAGTATATTAAATACATCTTTTAAATTAAGGAGTCCACAATGAAAACTAAAACTCTAGCCCTTTTACTTACCGGAGGCGTTTTCGCGTTGCCGTTAACAACTGTAGCCAAGACAGTCAAGGTCGATATCCCTGTTGTTGAGAAGGAACTTGCTGTGGATAATGCCGGCACCATGCAAGCGATGTGGACATTCGGCGGCACCATCCCGGGCCCTCTCGTGCGGGTCAAACAGGGCGATGTGGTGGACTTCACCCTGACGAATTTGAAAAGCAACAAGCAGAGTCATTCCATGGACTTTCATGCGGCGCGTGTTGATGTTCTCGATGAATTCGCCCCGGTGTCTCCCGGTCAGTCAAAGGACTTTCAATTTCGTGCGGATTATCCCGGGGTCTTTATTTATCATTGCGGGGCCGAGGCGATGTCAGAGCATATCGCGCGGGGCATGTATGGCGTTATCATTGTAGACCCCAAGGAAGGGTATAGCGAGGATTACCCCAAACCAGACCGGGAATATGTGATTGTTCAGGGTGATCTTTTTAAAGATGGTACAACCCCGAATGATATCACGCAAAATGTAGGTAAAGCTGCGAATCTAATCAACGGAAAAATATTTCATTACGACCCTGTTCATGACCAAAACGCTAGCCTGGCCCTGGAATCCAAGCCCGGTGAACGGGTGAGATTCTATTTTGTCAATGCGCAGATCAACGACAGTGTCGCTTTCCATCCCATTGCCGGAATATGGGACCGTGTCTGGGATAACGGTAATCCGAAGAATGTATCTTACGGCATGCAGACTTATGATGTGGCCCCGGCCCATGCCGTCACCTTGGACCTGATCAGTCCGGGGGATCGTCCGACCAATAATGCCCTTGTCGATCATCAGATGAAAAATGCCCAGACCGGGGCGATTACGGTTTTGATGAACCATAGTGAAGCTGATCCTGAATCGGGGCGCGGCTCCAACCTGATCATTCGCGAATAGGCAATACAGTTATGCCCCTCGTTTCTTTCTAGGTTGCCTGAGGGGCATATCAGGGGTGTGAAAAGCATAGAGTATCCTATTTTTCACACCCCGCTTATCGAACTTATTATCAATGAGGTCATAGAAATGCATAGCTACAGCAGATTTTTGTTCTTATTTATTCTGACCGTATTGGGCGCCGTCTGGGGAAGCCAGGCAGGCGCACAAACGCAATCCGGTTCTTCCCTGGTGCAAGGGGAATGTGCCGCATGTCACGCGGTCTCCGCAAGTCAATTGACAGAAAAAGGTCGTATGGCGCAAAAGGGGCCAGCGCTATTTTATGCGGGAACTAAATACCGCCGTGACTGGGTTATGAAGTGGTTGCAAGACCCGGTTCGCATTCGACCAGGGGGGATGTTTGCTGGAAATCATACAATCGTTACAGAAGAAGGCGATGAAATAGACGCCGGCAGCTTGGTGCCGCACCCCCGTCTTGACGCCAAGCAGGCGATTGATGTTGCCGATTACCTAATGACTCTGACGGCTCATGCCGATGTGGTGAGGGCTCAAGAATATAAGCCCAAGAAAGTGTCCAAACGGATGGGGGCGATGAATTTCAATAAATTTAAGGGATGTTCCTCCTGTCATCAGGACGAACCGGAATATGGCGGTGTCTCGGGACCAGAGCTTTATACGGCCTACAGCCGTCTCAAAGCCGATTTTATCGTCGCCTATATTCGCAATCCGCTGGTGTGGGAAGGCGTCAGTCTGATGCCGCACTCTGACTTGAAAGATAAGGAAATTTACAAACTGGTTCATTATTTAAAACTTATCTCGGGAGAAGAATAATGGGACATTACCGCATGATTTTAATTTTAGCACTGGCGGTTTTTTTGCCGGGCGGGGCAGCGGCGGAGAATAAGCGGGGGCATGAACTATATCACGCCTATTGTTCACAATGCCACGGTGTCAATGGTGACGGTTTCGGGGTCAATGCCGGGTATATGGATGTTTTACCCAAAGATCATACAGAAACCAAAGAGATGAAGTCTCGTTCGGATGATGACTTGTTCAAAGCCATCAAATCTGGCGGTGCGGCAGTCAATAAATCCGTTCTGATGCCAGCATGGGGCAACAATATTGCAGATGAAGATATCAGGGCTCTGGTGGTTTATTTAAGAGAGCTTTCAAAACCTGTTGAATAAACAGCGGACATTTAGAATTTCAGGAGAGTAAAATGTATTGTTTAAAGAACGCCGGAAAGTTTGCGCTTGCGGGGATGATCTGGGTGATGAGTCTCGGGACCGCGCTGGCGGAATTCAGACAGTTCGAAATGACCATAGAGGAGGTCGAAATAGAAGTGGCGCCGGGGTTCAAGTCCAAAGTCTGGGCCTACAACGGGCAGGTTCCCGGACCGCTTCTACATGTGAAGGAGGGGGACGAAGTTGAAGTTACCTTGATCAATAATACGACCTTGAACCATACCATTCACTGGCATGGTACTTTTCAGACCGGAACCTGGCAAATGGATGGTGTGCCGAATATCACCCAGAAAGCCGTAGAACCTGGAGAAAGTTTTGTCTATCGCTTTACAGCCGACAAGCCGGGAAGTCTTTGGTACCATTGTCATGTAAATGTGCCGGAACATGTCGCCTTGCGTGGCATGTGGGGGGCGATGATCGTTGACCCCAAGGAGCCAACGGCCTTGGAGAAAGAAGTTACCAAGGAAGCGGTCTTAATGTTTACGGGGTGGAATTCCGACGTGGCGATGACCTATGGAAAAGGAGGGCATCCGAGCGAAAAAATGGACTATTTCTCTATTAATGGTCGATCATTCCCCTTCACGCAGCCGCTGAAGGTTAAGGAGGGGGATGTGCTTCGCCTCAGACTGTTTGGTGCGGGAATGACCGTTGCTTTTCACCTTCACGGCCATGATATGCTGGTGACTCATAAGGATGGCCTGCCTCTGGATAGCCCTTATTGGGCCGATGTTATTGATGTTCCATCGGGCGCTCGTATCGATGCGATTGTCAGGATGAATAATCCCGGCCTGTGGATTAATCATGACCATATTGATCATCATGTCAGCAACAGCGGAAAAGCCCCGGGGGGCGCGGTGATGATTGTCGAATATGAAGGTGTTGAAAAACCGGATTGGTATGTCTGGAAAGACAAGTCCTATGAACCGGATTTTTATATGAGTGAAAGCCTGAAAAAGGCCTATGGACTGCATGACATTGAAAGCTTCAAAGGTCAGCAGGAGCAGCCAGCAGGCCGAAAGAAAAAGAAGCGCAAGAAACCTGCGTCCGCTGAATAAATAAAGATTTCTGAACGCCCCGTCCCCTCCGGGGATGGGGGCGGACGAGCAAGGCGCATAATGTTTTTGGGCGTTGTCGCCATATCTCTGGCCTCCCCTTCGCCCCTGGCCTGGTCTCATGAAAAGGAAATCGGATTTTCCACTCGGACGGATTCCCATGCGCCGATCGGCGTTATGAGGGATCATCGCCATAAAACAGGTGAGGTGATGCTATTCTGCAGATATCACTATATTGATATGGTTGGGTACCGCGCGGGTACATTACTCTTACCCCGGAAGATCTTTTCCAGTAGGGCTATGGGATTGCGCCAATGGAGATGTCCATGCATATGCATATGTTCGGCCTGATGTATGCGCCGTCGGACCGGGTGACCCTGATGGCCATGGCGCCCTATATCGATAAGAGGATGACGCATCTACAAAATCCGATGATGGGTGATGCCGTCTTTAAAACCACGACTAAAGGTATTGGCGATATCAAACTCGGGCGTTGGTGGGGGTTCTGGACGATGGGGGACATCAGGTGCATCTTTCGTTTCCGTCGCCGAATAGTAACGTGGAAACTTTCCGCCCTATTATTCAGTCTGTTCGTTGTGTCGTGCAGATGCTTTATTTCTAATATTCGAAGTGCGGCATCGTAGGACCTCAGTTTATCAGTAACGATTGAGATACCCCCATTTTTCTGAGTTTATTTTTGCATTCGAGGCGGTTCGGAGCTAGCACGGTTTCTAGCACGGAAAATTTTATTATGAAATTATATCGTTTATTTACAATTAGTTAGTAAATACCCCATCAGGATCATAACCTGAAGGTCGTTGGTTCAAATCCAACCCCAGCAACCAGTCTTAACTATTTGTTTTATTACATATAACTCAAAATAGTATAAAATACATTCCCCATATGTTTACATTATATCCCGCTAAGTCATTGATTTTACACCTGGCACGGTTCTAGCACAAAAACGGCCAAAAACCTGAAGGTCGTGAGCTATTTGGCAGCCTTGGATTTTTACCATATAGATTATTTGTGTTGATACGACATTTGTTGGTTTACCCAGAGAAGGAAATTATTTGTTTTCTCCACCGATTTTGGTTCATTCGACATGTCTTCGGATTTTCTGGAAGCAACGTATGTCTTGAATTTTTCCGCGAACATATAGGCGGCAATTTCATTGGGGTGGTCTATTCCTCGGGACACCGGGAATTGGTCAGTGAACCAGGGAAAATCTGTTACGGGAAAGCTTTGCAGGACAGAGTTACTGTCTTTTTTGACCCGGTATTTGTTATCCTGGAGGGTGACGGTGAAAACCTGATCGGTGAAATCTTTGCCCATCCGGGGGACTGCGTCGGTGGGTTTCAGCAATGTTCTGATCCAGTAATACTGGTTGTCTTTTCCGGGATCGGGAATCAACCATTCCGCCTGAGGTGCATCGGGGTTGGAAACCTGATTCAGGGTGATGTACTCTTCCGGTTCGACATGAGCTTTGTGAAAGCCCCACGAGGTCTGATTCAGACGGGCAAATTTTTCCGGAAAGCTACGCTGCAGGCTGTGCATCTGTTCATGAACCAGCAAGGCACCAAAACCTTTGAGCAACGCTTCGCGCGCCTCTTTCGTCATCTCTATCGACCAGCGGGTGCTTAAGGAATCCATATGGTGTTGGCTCAGGATAATGTAGGTGCCGCGGGTATGGGCGAACCCGCCACACAACCAACTGTCAACTTTGATAAAGCGCCAGGGGTGCCCGGCCATCAGACCGATGTTATGTTTCGTCAGTTCCTGTCTGACTTCCTGTGTGAGCCAGACGAGGGCCTGCTTTTCTTTCGGGGTAAAATCCAGAACAGCAGATGTGAATTTTTGTCGGGCGAAATCCCGGATGGACTCAAGTGATCCGTCCGGGGCGGTTTCGGCGACAAAGGCCTCGATCTCGCGCTTCTGTAATTTGGAGAAATAGGGCTCGAAACTTTCATCAAGAATTGCCTCTTGACCATCTGCACGGGACAACAGATCAACGCGCGGGTGGACAAGTGGACTTTGCATGATCTTCTCAATCTGGGACGGGATCAGACTATACCGGGGGTCAATGCGGTCCTCATAGGCGCCGTCCCCTTGTATGTTGGGCAGGTCATCTGGTACAGATGGATCATTAACAGCATGTGACAAGCCCAGATTATGCCCCACCTCATGCGCGATAACGAAGGCCTGCATGGCTTTTTGCGCCGGGCTGTCGCCGTCTTTTCCCAAGGTGATAAAAGTAAGATCCCCATTGAACATACCCCGGCCCAAGGGGCCTTTCTGACCGTCTACGGCATTGACAAAGAACATATTGACGATGTCACCCTGGCCGCGCAGCATGCCGTCCTGTTTCGCCTGGAGTACAATTTGATCCAGATTGATTTCGCCATCACGGGCGGCGCTGTTGTTATAGTGCAGAGGTTCCAGGAAATAGAAATCAATATTGGCCTTGTCATACGCCCGATCAACCAGATCTTCCGGCAGGGCCATGGAAGCGGGATCTGTCCCGTCATCTCCCCGTACAATAATTGGCTGAACAATAATCACGAAAGGCTTTTCTTCAGAGGCCGGGGTGCTGGCGAAAACGGGTGCGGATAGAAATGCTGCCGGCAGGGTGGCTAAAAGTGCGACAAGAAAAATATGAAAACGCATTGATTATTCCCTGATATTTTATGATATGAAGTGGCGTGTTTTATATGTGTTCTGATGATTGTAACTGCTGTGTTTCCTGACGATAAAATGACTTTTCCTTATCCCCCTATTAGAATTTCTGGACCGCCGAAGTGAAAAATCTTGTAATTACAGATCATGCGTTCCTGGCATTAGTTATTCTAATCTCAACATAAGAAACTATCGTTTGAGATTCCCTTCTTTCGCCCGGCTTAATAAGCACGGGTCAGGAGACAGATGAGAGATGCGGCACCTTGCACAGGCCCTGTAAACGGTGCAAGTCGTGCGACCAGGCATCAAAGAGAGGGAGAAAGTAAATGAAACACATGCTATTAAAAAACAAACACCAGAAAGAATATAACACCATGACACAAGATGCCGGTAATCGAGTACGGATATCAAGAGGCCTTGCATTTGCAGGCGTTTCATTGATGGCGCTATGTATGTCCTCTGGCGTGTCAATCGCGCAGGAAATGAAAAACGCCGGAACGGATGCCATACAATTGGAAGAAATTGTTGTGCACGGTCAACGGAAAGAGCAGTCCATTCTGGAAGTGCCGGTCAGCAGCACAGTCTTCGGGGCGGAAAAAATCGATAAGGAAAATATCACCGACGCCAAAGGCTATCTGGCCCAGACACCAAATGTAAGTTTCCAGCAAGGCGGCCGCAATGGTCAGCGAGAGATTATTATCGCCATTCGCGGTATTTCAGATATCAAGGGCAGTGAAAAAGTTAACCAGACGAGTGCCTTTGCGACGTACTTTAATGACTTTGGCCTGAGCACATTGGCAACAGGCCAGCCCAACCCGTCGATTTACGATGCGGAAGCCGTTGAAGTTCTGGCCGGGCCTCAAGGCGTATTCTTCGGACGTAATTCGGAAGGCGGTGCCCTTGTCATTCATTCGAAGAAACCGGACGAGAACCTCTATGGCCGGATTGATGCCGGATATGGCACATGGGGGACCTACACGCTGGGCGCGGTTGCGAATGTGCCGATCACGGATACCTTGTTTGCCCGTGTGGCGATTGACAGTTCCGTATCAGATGGACCATTCAAAAACGCTGTACCGGGAAAAAAAGGCACCGGTACAGAATATATGATGGCGCGGGGCCAGATTCGCTGGGAACCAACCGAAAATACAAGAATTAACCTGTTAGGTGACTACACCCTTGATTATAACGATCATCAACAAAAATTACCCACCTGTGTGAATACATATTTTGGCGGTGATCCTTTCGACCAGACAACGGGGCGGGGCATAGGGTGCTATGATCTCAATGGTGTTCTGTCGGATTCTGTCGCCAAGGGGGAAACGGTTCTGCCGGATGGTGTGACTTTATCCAGTATTCGCGAGAACAGAGATATGATTGCGCAGGATGCGGATGAATTTTCCGATGCGCGTACCGGAATATATATCCTGAATATGGAACATGATTTCAGTGATAATGTGAATTTGACATCGATCACGGGGTTTGTCGAATCTGAAATGGACCAGTTACTTGACCTGGATGGATCTGGGCGCGATTTCCTGGTGCGTCATGGGCGGTTCACATCTGAAGGCTGGAGCCATGAAATGCGGTTAACCGGCACGACGGATGCTTTTGAATGGATGTTGGGCGGTATTTATTACAAAGAAGAAAATTTTGCCAAGAATGATATCGAAATACGCACATTTCTCGGACCTTGGATGAAAGGTGATTTCGCCAACGAAAACGAGGTGACTGACGAGAGAGAAGGCTGGGCCATATTCGGAAATGTCGAATATGATTTCTCTGACGCCCTGTCTTTAATCGTCGGGGGACGGTATTCTCATGACAAACATTCCAACTCCTGGGATAAGGTCTATTCGGCCTGTGCGAACCAGGCGCTGGGGTCCGCTCTTGCTGACGGCTGTACATTGCGTCCCGATCAGGTTGGAAACCTGGTCTATGATGTCAACGGGGATGGCGATGTACGTCAGACCGGGGGACGCGCTATTCAGGATATCGGTACTTTTGGCGAGCAGTCAGGAAACGATTTCTCCTATCGCGTGGCGCTTAACTGGAACCCGAATGATGATTTTTCCGCCTATGCCAGTATTGCAAAGGGCTACAAACCTTCCGGGGCTCGGGCCAACCCTGACAGCGGCCTTGATAATGTAAGTCTTTATAATAAAGAAAGACTGATGAACTATGAGGTTGGCTTTAATGCCTATTTCATGGATCGACGGGCCCGGATTTCCGGAGCTGTATTTTATATGGACTGGCGGGACATGCAAGTTGAAGTACGTCAAACGGCCTGTTTAAAAGATGGCGTATTGATTGATCAGGAAATCTTTGATCAAACCAATGATCCGGCGACTTGTGTCATCACCCCTATAGATCGCACCGAAAATGCAGAAAAAGCGACCTCCAAGGGATTTGAGATTTCCGGTGACTTCCTGATAACGGAACAACTGAAACTGAGCGGTAGTCTGGGGATACTGGATGCTAAATTTGTCCACTATATCGGTAATGTTAAAGGGACAGACCAGGATATTTCCGGTTCCAAAATCGGCGCGGCGCCCTCTGTCACGGCCTCTGCGGCGGCGGAATATACCATGGACGCCTTGGGAGGGGAACTCTCTGGCCGGATTGGAATGACGCACCGGTCTTCTGTCTCCAATGCCCGTTCACAGGCCTCACTGGGGTTCCCGACAGAAGTTCCGGCCTTCACGCTGGTCAATGCCGGAATTACCCAGAGCTGGGAAAACCACCGGGTATCGTTGAATGTTTCTAACCTGTTGAATAAAGAGTATTTTACTTCGACAGACAATAGCATGATCGGCCGCGCCGCGACATATAATCCGCGGCGGTTTACAGTACGCTGGACCATGGAATTCGGTGGCTAGACCTTCGCGGTCATGTTTCTATAGTATAATGATAAGTGAGTATTAGTCTTGACTTGGCACCTTCCCTTTGGGGAGGTGTCTTTTTTTGGCGTTCTGTGTGACAATAAGGAAGAGGAACTCCCATTAGACCCACCGGCAGAGTTCGGGGCAACGTGTTATATCTCAATGATTACCCGGCTTGTATCGCACCCTAAATTGCGCATGATTTGACCGGGTAGACGGACCATTAAGAAGACCGGCCTGTCCATATCTCTGCTGGCCGGTTTGATCGTTTTACAAGGGGAGATTTTGTTGTCTCAACGGCAGGGCTTCTTATGATGCCCATAATGCCGGAGTAAAGAGATCTGCTTCACCCCGCCAGAAGAGCGGTTAGGGCAACGCCGATAAAATTGGCAATTACATAGCCGAATATGCCGGTCATGACCGCCGGGGTGATCATGCTGTTCCAGCCTTTGGAAGATACCACCGCGGCCGTGACTGCCGGCCCGACAATGGCGGCGCCGGACCCGGTAATGGCTTCGGCGAGATCAATTTTCAACAATTTCGCCATGGTAAGCACCACGATAAACTGTACGGTGATGATCAACAGGCCATAAACAAGAAGAATGATGGCATGGTCGAGGAAAGTGGTCATATTGGTGCTCAGGCCGACCATGGCGAAGAAGATATACATAAACAGCATGCCCAATTCAAACTCTCCCTTCAGGAGATGCAACTGCCGGGGGAAAATATTGGCCACCGCAATGGTCAAAAGGGTAATAAACAGAATGTTATATTGCCCGAGGCCGAGCGTGTCGGCGAGAAGAGACGCCGCGGTGCAGATGCCGAAACTGAGCGCCAGCGCGCCGCTGAGATGCAGCAGGTTCATCTCGATGACAGCGCCCTGTTCTTGTTCTGTAGAAGAGGTTTCGGCCTGGGCCATGATGTCTGACGGGATCAGCCGCTGGATCAGCTTGATTGACGGGATTGCCACCAGAACCATGAGGCCGATGACGCTGACAATGCTGCTGGCGCTGATGGCGGCGCTGAATTCTGCGGGGGACATATTGACTGATTTGGCGACGGCGACAAAATTCATCGCGCCGCCGATATAGCCCGCGGTATATACCCCGGCGACTTTGGGGCCAATTTCACCGAGGTTAAGCAGAAAATAACCGAGCAATACACCGGTAATTACCCCTGCGCCTGCAATGACAAGAGGCAGCATTACCCGGCCGCTGTCGCGAAAAACTTTCCGAAGGTCGGCTTTGAGCAGCAACAGAGGAATGGCGGCGGACACTATATATTGTCCGATGAAATCATAGATGGCGGACTTGTAAGGGGTAATCGACAGGTTGGAGAGAAGGATGCCGATGGTGATGATCCAGACAACACCAGAAGTGACTTTCCCCAGCCGTGTCTTGTCGGCCCAGAAGCCAAACCACGCCAGAAACAGAATGACGGCCAGGGTTGCCAGGATATTATCTCCGGATATGAATGGCATTTGTTCTTCCCTTATATTTCTTTAAGTTCTTTTTGTGTGTTGATCATAAACCGGAAGCCGCCCGGATCAATTGCGCCCGTTCTTCTGCAGCGGCCCGATTAAGCTTCCGGATGATTTCCCCGGCCTGTGCGCCGACGGGGCAGATCGCCGGACTGTCCGGCGCCTCGATCAGGCGGATCATGTCCAGGGCGATATCCCCGGTTTCTGCTCCCCCGGATTTCTCATTGGCCCTCTGTTGCATATGGTGCCGTAATGGATCATAGGCCGGGATTGTCTTTTTTGGGGGGACCGGCATTTGGTTCAGGTTGCTTTTGACGGCGCCGGGTTCCAGGGAAATAATCTTGATGCCAAAGGGTGCCACTTCGTAATGCAGGGCCTCGGCGGCTCGGGTCAGGGCCGCTTTGCTGGCGGCATAGGGTCCGTCTCCTGGTAGCGCCACCTCGGCAGAGAGCGAGGACATCATCACAATCGTACCCGTGCCGGCGGTGCGCATGGCTGGCAGGAACGCCTGACTGAGACGCAGCGGCGCGAAGACATTGACCGCAAATATGTCATCCCAACTTTCGCGACAGGTTTCCTCAATCGTGCCGGGCAGGTTTATGCCGGCATTATTGATCACAATATCCGGCAGGCCGACCTGCTGCGTCATCAAAGGGAGTACAGCCTGAGTTTCTTCTTCAGAAGTGACGTCCAGCCGGATTGGATGCACGCCAGGATGTCGGAAGGCGGGGGGGCAGTGATCTGTATTTCTGACCGCCGCATAGACCTGATCTCCGCGGGCTGCATAGGCGGTGGTAAGGGCCAATCCGATCCCGCTGCCTGCCCCTGTGATGAGAATAACCGCCATATGCTGAACTCAAACCCGGTGTGATTAAAACATGACCCGAGTATAAGCCAAATCGGTGCGAATGCTTCATTGATAATTCTAATGCTGCGATGAGAATCTATCATTTGTTGGGCGTTGATCACTGCTGTATCCCAAAAGAGAGAAGTTTGACCTTTGTCTTTAGGGAAAGATGCATGAAAGAATTTGATGTCGTTATTGCGGGCGGCGGGGTGAACGGACTGGCCTGCGCCAGCCTTCTGATTAAATACGGACTATCGGTTTGTGTGCTGGAGCGTAACCCCTGGGTCGGTGGCGGGGCCGTGACCCGCGAAGTGACCTTGCCAGGGTTCAAACATGACATGTTCGGGTCCTCACATGTGTGGATCCATTGCAATCCCGATTTTCAGGAAATCAAGACGGAGCTTGAGCAATATGGCCTGAAATATATCTGGTCCGATGACCAGATTACGGGTCACCCCGATCAGACCGGCGGACCGGGTATTGTGATTTATCGCAGCATTGACAAGACCGTCGACAGTATTGCGCAATATTCCAAAAAGGACGCCGCCCGATATCGCGAAGTTTATGAAGATTTCGAGCTGGTGCGGGAAGGGTTTCTCAAGGCTTTTTTCTCGCCGCCGTCACCGCCAAGCTATATGGCGCAGGCCATGGAAAACAGCAAGGAAGGCCTCAAACGCATGCGGGAATTTTCCCTGAGCGCCACGGCATGGGTCGATCAGAATTTCGAGAATGAATTTGTCAAGGCGACGATGCTCAACTGGGCCATGGCGCCGCAAATCCTGCCGGAACAGGAAGGAGCTGGACAGTCCTGCTATATCATGATTCCGGCGATTCATGTCTTCGGCCAATCGATCCCCGAAGGGGGCAGCATGATGCTGCCGGTCGCCATGCAACGCTATATTGATGACAATGGCGGGCAGGTGATGACAGAGGCGCCAATCCAAGAGTTTATCGTTGAAGGTGGTGAGGCGAAGGGCTGTATTCTGGAGGATGGCACGGAAATTCGCGCCCGCAAGGCGGTGGTCAGTGCCCTGGAACCAAAACAGACATTTCGTAAATTTATCAAACCCGGGGTGTTGAGTGAGGAATTCACTCAAATGGTTGACCGCTACAGTTTTGGCAAGATCACCATTTGCCGGGTGCATCTGGCTTTGAAAGAGGCGCCGCGGTTTAACAACGGTGATCTGATGAGCAGTTGCGCCTTTCACCGTATTGTCGATACGGCGCCGCAACTGATTAAACAATATGCCGAGATCGCCCAGGGTATCCCCCCAAGTGATCCGTTCCTGTGGAGCGCCTGCTGGACAGTGGTTGATCCGACCCGGGCGCCGGAAGGACAGCATACATTGATCTTCGACACGTTCGTGCCCAACTGGTTGGCCGATGGTCAGAGCTGGGACAATATCAAGGAAGACTATGCCCATAATGTTCTGCTGAAAAAACTGCAGCAATATGCGCCGAACGTTAATCAGGACACGATCCTCGGGGAATATATTGAAACCCGGGAAAGTCTCGAGGCGGCCAATCCGAGTTTTGTCGACGGAGTGACCACCGGCGGGGAGCGCATACAGGGACAGCTCGGTTATTTCCGGCCCTTCCCGGGGTATGCCCATTATCGCTCGCCGGTGAAGAACCTGTATATGACCGGACCGCATTGCCACCCGGGCGGGGCGATTTCTGCTATGGGGACCATCACCGCCAACATCATGCTTGAGGATTTTGGCCTCAAAAGTAACGATTATTAAACAGACGAGGATCTTATGTCTCAGCCATCAAAAAAAATCGAAAAATATACCGCCCTTGTGATCCAGCCCCAGGTCACCATCTCGGATGATCACTCGGCGGTGCGTAAAAATCTCGACCGGATCTGTAATCTGATTGACTTTAGCGTGGGGTATCATTGGGAATTGCCGGCGCGGCTGGTGGTGTTGCCTGAATATTTCATGCAGGGGGTGACCACGCCCGGCAAGGGGGAAGACGGTCTTGACGGTTTCATGAAAAAGGCGGTGACTTTTGATGGCCCGGAAATTGGCCGATTGTGTGAAAAAGCGAAAGAATATAATATCTATATTTCCGGCGGCGGTATTATTGAACGGGTGCCGGAATTCCCGGATCGCTGGTTCAATACAGCCTTTATCATCGGCCCCAATGGGAAAGTTATCCTTAAATACCACAAATGGCACATCAATGCTTCTCTTGGCCTGGGCACAAGTCCCCATGATATTCTTGATGAATATTCGGAAGTTTTTGGTGGTGATATCAAGGATCTGTTTCCGGTGGTGGATACGGATATTGGCAAGCTCGGCACCATGACCTGTCATGATGGCTGTACCCCTGAAGTCTCCCGCGCGTTGGGCTACAACGGGGCCGAGGTTATCTGTCACCCTGGCGCCATTCAGGAAGTCGAAGGGGTCAATGAGCCGTGGGACTTCTGGACCTTTACCCGGCGCACCCGGGCCCATGACAATATGTGTTATCTGCTGGGGTCGAACTGGGGCACGGTCGATCACAAATTTTATCCGAAAGCCTTCTGTCCGGGGCATAGCTTTATCATCGATTATACCGGTCTGGTGTTGCGGCGGGCGGATTATCCGGAAGAACAGGTGATCAGTTGTCCGATCGATATTGAATCCCTGCGCGAGCATCGCTCACGCTGCAATCATAATACCTGGGTTGATGTGCGCACCGAAGGGTTCCGTCAGATCTATGAAAACCCAATCTACCCGCCGAACCAGTTCCCGTCTGGCCGGCCGCCGCGCAATTTAGCGGATAAAATGAAGCCTTTGAGGGAAGTCTTCCTTGATGTGTATGGCCGGGGTCAGTTTACACCGCCTGCCGGTCAAACGGTCGAGGATATGGCCAATCTGCATGAAAAACGCATCCGCGCCGCCCAGAAAATTGGTTTGTTAAGAGAGGACTGAGCATGAAAGTCGTCAGCAAACTGGCCAATATGAATTTGACGGTCGGGCGCATGTACCGGGAAGGTAATCGCTTGGTGATCACCAATGAAGGGGGGGAGGGCATCCCGACAAAGGTCTATGTCCATCCCCGCGATGTGGTGGGAGCGCTCAAGGCGTTTTTCAAAAGCCTGTCGGCCATACTTTTTATTTTGTTGTTTCCCTGGTTTTACATCAGAGGGCTTCGTGACCGCGAAGAAAAGGTCACGCCGAAATCCATGAACAACCCGTGGGTTTGATTCAATGCAGTTGCGCGAGAAATTAAGGCATTTCGGGGTGATCCCGGTGATCACCCTGACACAGGTTGAAGACGCCATACCCGTGGCGCAAGCTCTGTCGGATGGCGGGCTCCCCGTGGCCGAGATCACGTTTCGTACACCCGCCGCGGCAGAGGCGATCGCGGCCGTCAAGCAGGCTTTGCCACATATGATAATTGGCGCAGGCACCATATTGACCTTGGCGCAGCTGCACCAGGCGCGGGTGGCGGGCGCGGACTTTATGGTCTCTCCCGGATTTGACGCCACGTTGATTGAGAAATCCCTGAGAATGGAAATGCCGTTCATTCCGGGGTGTGCGACCGCGACCGAGATTGGCGCTGCGCAGACGTTGGGGATAGATCTGGTTAAGTTTTTTCCGGCGGCGGCGCAAAATGCCCAGGCTGTTATCCCGGCGATGGCCGGTCCTTTTCCAGACATTACCTATATGCTGACGGGAGGAATCGGGTTTGGGGAGCTTAACGCCTATTTATCCTTGCCGAATGTGATCTGTTGTGGCGGCAGCTGGATCGCCCCGACAGTCTTGATAGATGCAGGGAATTTCACTGAAATACAAGAGAATGCGGCCGCCACGGTGGAAACAATAACCCGGATCAGGAAGGGGCTGTAAAGATGAACAATAGCATGCATTATCTGATGGATTATGAGGATGGTATAAGGGTTGCGGCCTTTGGTGAAATCATGCTGCGGCTGAAATCGCCGGGCCATGAACGGCTGATGCAGTCAGGGACATTGGAGGCGAGCTTTGGCGGCTCTGAATATAATGTTCTGGCTTCTCTGGCCCAGTTTGGCCTTCGTTGCAAACTCGTCAGCCAAGTGCCGGAAAATGATATCGGGGCGGCGTGCCTTGGCGATATCAGGTCTTTCGGGATTGAAACTTCTGATATCCGGCGACATGACGCCCGCATGGGGCAATATTTCCTGGAATCAGGATCAAATCAGCGGTCCGGTAAAGTCATATATGACAGAAAAGGCTCGGCCTTCGCCCATTTCCAGAAAAACGACATCACGTGGGAAGACGCGTTGGCCGACAGCCAATGGTTTCTGGTGTCAGGCATTACTCCGGCGTTAAGCGGGGAACTTGCCGAGATGACGCTGGAGGCCATTCGTGTGGCGAAAGCCTGCGGACTGACGGTGGTCTTTGATTTCAATTACCGAGAGAGCCTGTGGCGGGACAACAGGCTTGATGCGCCGGATATCATGCGGAAAATTGTCCAGCATGTGGATGTTTTGATGGCCAGTGAACGGGATTGCATGTTGTGCCTTGATGTTTCTGTGGGGGATACATCGCCGGATGGTCAGGGACGGAATTACGCCCTGACGGAAAAAATGTTTGAGCGCTATCCCAACCTGAAAGTCATGTCGAGCACTTTTCGGGATGTCATCAGTGCCGACCATCATAATTTAAGCGCAGGCCTGAGAGATCGCAGTGGCTATTATGTCAGCCGTAATTTTTCCTTACAGAATATTGTTGACCGGATCGGGGCGGGGGATGCATTCGCCGCCGGGTTGATTTATGGGTTGATGAAGAATCAGGGGGGACAGAAAGCGCTGGACTTCGCCACGGCGGCGGCCTGTCTGAAACATTCTATTCCGGGGGACATCAATCGGGTGACCCGCAAGGAAATCGTTGATCTTCTCGGGGGTGAGTTTATGGGCCAGGTCAAACGCTGACCTGGCCGGGTTGAGTTCAGAGGGGACTCACCAGTTCCACATGGTGCCGTCTTCGAGACGGTTCACAGGCAGACAAGCGCGCTGATAGGGGTATTTCGCCGCCAGATTCTCATCAATATCGACACCGTGACCGGGTTGGTCGCCGGGATGCAGGAAGCCGTCCTCGAAATGATAGGCATGGGGGAAAACGGTGTCTGTTTCTTCTGTATGGCGCATATATTCCTGAACCCCGAAATTAGGCACCCAGAGGTTAAAGTTCAGGCTCGCCCCCATACAGACAGGGGAGAGATCCGTGGCGCCGTGGCAACCGGTCTTCACATGATGCAGGGCGGCAAGGCCGGCGATTTGCCGCAGGTGAGTGATGCCTCCGGCATGCACCACGGTGGTGCGGATATAATCAATTAATTCCTGTTCGATCAGGGTTTTGCAGTCCCAGATCGTGTTGAATATTTCCCCGATGGCCAGCGGCGTTACCGTATGTTCGCGCACGCGGTGCAGGCTTTCCTGATTGTCGACAGCGACGCAATCCTCCATCCAGAAAAGACGGTAGGGCTCCAGAGACTTGCCCAGACGGGCGGCTTCGATCGGTGTCAGCCGATGGTGGACATCATGGAGCAGGTGGGGGTCAAAGCCATATGTGTTTCGCAGGGCTTCGAACAATTTCGGGGTATGATCAAGATATTTGGTCGTTGACCAGACATTGGCGGACGGCAGTTCGGCGTCAGCTGGCTCATAATACATTTTATCTTTGGAGACGCCATAGGTTGACGGAATGCCCGGCACTCCGGTCTGGGCGCGTATGGCCTTATAACCCAGATCAATATATTTTCCGACCTCATCCTTGGTTTCTTCGATATCGGCGCCATTGGCATGACCATAGACCATCACGGCCTCGCGACTGGCGCCGCCGAGCAATTGATAAAGCGGCATATTGGCGGCCTTGGCCTTGATATCCCAAAGCGCCGTATCGACAGCGGCAATTGCCGACATGGTCACAGGACCCCGCCGCCAATAGCAGCCGCGATAGAGATATTGCCAGATGTCTTCAATCCGGTGGGCATCCATCCCAATGATGCAGGGAATGACATAGTCTTCCAGATAAGAGACAACCGACTTTTCCCGCCCGTTCAGGGTGGCGTCGCCGATGCCATACAACCCCTGATCGGTGAATATTTTCAAGGTGACGAAATTGCGCCCGGGGCAGGTAACAATAACTTTGGCGTCTGTGATTTTCATAAGAAGGATTTCCACTGCTATTTGTGATTTTCCCCTTGAAAATATTCACTTTCAAGCTTGCGCGCAAACGAGACTTTGTCATACTGTGGATTAGATTTATTTATGATGTCGCCAAGAAAGGATGAAGAGTATGGGCCGAAAATTACCACCGTTGAATTCAATGCGGGTATTTGAAGCGGCCGCCCGTCATCTCAGCTTTACCCAGGCCGGAGAAGAACTGCATGTCACCCAGGCGGCCGTCAGCCACCAGATCCGGGTATTGGAAGAATGGCTCGGGGTGCTGCTGTTTCAACGATTGAAAAATGGCCTGAAACTCACCGAGGAGGGCGAAGAATATCTTGGGCCCATGACCCGGGCGCTGGACATTATGTCGGACGCCACCAGCCACCTGATCAACCGGGAAGGGATCAAAACCCTTAATATTTCGACCCTGAGCTCGTTTGCCTCTATCTGGCTGGTGCCCCGCCTTAAAAGTTTCCGGGACCAGTATCCCGATCTGGATGTGCGTATCGTGACCATTGACCGGGAAACCGACTTGTTGAGTAAGGGGGACGTGGATCTGGATATCCGCTACGGAGACGGGAAATGGCAACATGTGCATGCTAAAAAATTCCTGAGCGAGAATATATATCCGGTTTGCAGCCCGGCTTATATTAAGGAAACGGGCGGGTTAAAAAGTCTGGAAGACCTGAAAGGCCATACACTGTTGCATGATGTGGGGGTTATGGGCTGGAAAGAGTGGCTGGAAGAGGCGGGAGTTGAGGGCGTGGACCCAAGCCGGGGGCCGGGCTTTACCCATTCTCATCATGTGATGCAGGCGGCGATCTTTGGCGAAGGCGTGGCTTTGGGGCGAGGCGCGTTGGTGGCGGACGCCCTGAGAAAAGGGGATTTGGTGGCTCCCTTTGAAACCAAGATTCCCTGCACCTATAAATATTATCTGGTCAGCACCAAGACCGCCTCTGACCAACCAAAGATCCGCGCCTTCACCAACTGGTTGATGAAGGAAGCGGATAAATTTATCGAAATGAAAGATGGTCTGAAAACCGACTAGAGACCTAAAGTGCGGTCACTACAGATTTCAGTTCGGTATAATATTCGATGCCTTCCGGGCCGCCTTCACGCCCCCAGCCGGACTGGTTATAACCGCCAAAGGGGATCGCCATGTCGGGAATGCCGTGACAATTAATCCACATCAGACCCGCTCTGATATCTGCGACAGTCTTATGGGCTGTGCTGATATCCCGGGTCCAGACACTGCCGGCAAGACCAAAATCGGTGGCATTGGCGGCGGCGATGACGTGATCCATATGATCGGTTTTCATGACAGAGAGAACGGGGCCAAAGATTTCTTCCGCCGCGACACAATTTCCAGGCGTGACATCGGTGAGAATGGTTGGCGTCATGAAGTAGCCTTTGCGGTCAAGGGCGATGCCGCCTGTGGCAAGGGTAGCGCCCTGGGCGAGGCCTTTTGCGACATATCCGGTGACGCGGGCGCGGTGTTCTTCAGAAATGAGAGGCCCCATGGTGGTCTCTGGATTTACCCCGTCACCAACTGTAATGTTCTGGGCATAGTCGATTAGCCCGGAGAGAAGATCATCATATATTTCCGGGGCGGCGAACAGACGGGATCCGGCAACACAAACCTGTCCTGCATTGCCAAATATCCCGTCGGCGATCCCGGGGATCGCCTTTGCAAGATCGGCGTCCTTATAGACAATCACCGGTGATTTTCCCCCCAGTTCCAGGGTCAGTTTTTTCAGATTGCCCATGGCCGCCTGGACAAGGCTTTTGCCGGTCTGGGTCGAACCGGTAAAACTGACCTTATGCACCAGAGGGCTGTTGACGAGTGCAGCCCCCACTGTCGCGCCCGGGCCAGGCACAATATTCACCACTCCGTCGGGAATGCCGGCCTCGACAATCAGTTCCGCCAGATAGAGCGTTGACAGGGAAGTCACTTCCGAAGGTTTGAGAATAACACTGCATCCGGCGGCCAGCGCCGGGGCCATTTTCCACGCCGCCATGACCAGAGGACCGTTCCAGGGGGTGATCAGGCCGACAACACCAGCCGGTTCGCGGCGGCTGTAACAGTGGAAATCGCCGGGAATGGAAATATCACTGGTTCTGCCGGAAATTTTGGTGCACCAGCCGGCGTAATAGCGGAAGCTCTCCGCCGCCATGGGGATTTCCCCCTGACGCGCTGCCTGATAAGGCTTGCCCCCATCCAGAGTTTCCAGCAGCGCCAGCCGGTCGCCGTGTTCCTCAATCAGGTCGGCCAGGCGCCATAATATCCGGGCCTTTTCCGCCGGGGTCTTGTTGCGCCACCGTTTGTCGTGGAAACTGTTATGGGCCGCCTCAATGGCGACCTGAACATCGCCCGTCCCCCCGGCATAGAAACGACCAATGATGTCTTCGGTTGCAGGATTAATCGCGGGGAGGATTTCCCCCTTTTGACCCGCACACCACTGCCCGTTGAGGAGCATCTTTTTTTCAGTGGCGAGAAAGGTCTGGATCTGTTTCAGGGCGGTGGAGGTGGGCGTCATGAGGTTACCTTTTCATAAATTCGCTCAGAGCGGCAATCACGGCTTCATTTTCTGAATCAAGCCCGATGGTAACCCGCAGGCAATTGGCGGGACCGCCGGCGCCGACCGGACGGGGAATGATGCCTTTGGACAGCAAAAACCGCCAGGCGCTTTCGGCGTTTTTGGCCGGATCATTTGGAAAGCGCATCAAAATGAAGTTCGCGACGCTGGGAATGACTTCAATACCGAGATCGGTGAGGGTTGCGGAGAGTTTCTCAAGCCAGACGGTGTTATGCGCGCGCACCGTGGTTTCATAGGCGACATCAAGAATGGCCTGTTCCGCGGCGGCGAGGGCGGGGGCGTTGGTATTAAAAGGCGTGCGGATCCGTTGCAGAATATCAATGATGCTTTCGTGACAGAGCGCCCAGCCGATTCGCAGGGCGGACAGACCGTAAAGTTTGGAAAAGGTGCGGGTCATGACAACATTCTTTGTGGTGTTGGCCAGCATCAAGCCCGGGTCGTAATCTTCGGCCTCGACATAGTCCGCATAGGCGCTGTCGACGAGAAGCAGAATATTTTCCGGCAGGTTTTCATGCAGGCGGTGCAGTTCCGTTTTTGTCAGATAACGCCCGGCGGGGTTGTTGGGGCTGGCGAGGGCGACCATCCGGGTGCGGGAGGTCAGCAGAGCCAGTATCTGGTCGACATCGGCCACAAGGTCCGGTTCGGGGGCCGTTACAACGGTGGCGCCCTGGGCCAGGGCATGGACGCGGCACATGGCGAAGGCCTGTTCGCTGATGATGATTTCATCTTCCGGCCCGACATAGGCGCGGATCAGCATCTGAATCAGTTCATCAGATCCGTTGCCGCAGATCAATTTGCTTTCCGGCAGGTCAAAACGACCCGCAATTGCGGCAATCAGATTATGCTGCGACCCGTCGGGATAGCGAAACAATTCGGCGGCGGCTTTTTCATAAGCAGCAATGGCGCGCGGGCTGGGTCCCAGAGGAGATTCATTGGACGATAATTTAATCGGACTTGTGATCCCGTCCACTTCACTTGCCCCCTGTTTATAGGGGGCGATCTTGAGAATGCCTGGGCGTGCGGTGAGATGTGTCATATGCTCTTATGTCTTTCTTATTTTTCTTATTCTGGCTTATTTCTGGCCGCGAACGGGCGGTGTTAAAATAAACTCCCACGGTGATGCCATGTCTTCGGTAATTTCGACTTCGATGATGGTCGGGCCATTATGGGCCAGGCCTTTACGGATAAACTGGCGCAGACCTTCCGGGCTGTTGGTGCGGTAGGCGGCGGCGCCAAAGCTTTCGGCAAATTTGACAAAATCGGGATTATGCAGATCAGATGTAATCAAACGACCGCCGAACCATTCCTTTTGCTGGCGCTGAACATTGCCGAATTTATTGTTGTTAAAGATGATGGTCACCAGATTGATGCCATATTGTACGGCGGTGGCAAGTTCAGTTGCGGTAAAAAGAAACCCGCCGTCCCCGGTGACAGAGATCACGGCCTTGTCCGGGTGGGCCACCTTGACGCCCAGCGCCGTGGCGTATCCATAACCCAGTGTGCCCTGATACCCGCAGGTGATCAGATGGCGGGGTTCATACACCGGGAAACCATACCATGACGTAAAGCCAACCTGAGTGATCTCGTCACAGAAATACCCGTCTTCGGGCAGTTCCTGCCGAATGACTTCAAGGTAGGACATCTGCGGCTGAACCTTGCCGATTTTTTGCAGCATGCTGTGCTTGAGTCCGTTCAACTCCTCTTCACGGCTTTCGCGTTTATCATTATGACGGCCAACTTCCGGGATGAGGTTTTGCAGGGACAGTTTTGCATCACCGACAATGCCGACCTCTGGCACAGTGATGCGGTCAATTTCCACGGGGTCAATATCAATGCGGATGATCTTCAGATCATCGTCGGTTCCCCAGAACTGCTGTTGCAACTGCAGCCTGGTGCCGATTCCCAGAATCACATCGGCGTCAGCCCAGAGTTGATGCCCGGCGGGATAGTTTTGCCCAAGATAATGTTGGTCACTGACAATGCCGCGGCCACTGCGGAAGGATACCACGGGCGCCTGTAGCATTTCGGCAATTTCCTGGACCTCTGCAGCAGCATGAATAGCGCCGCCGCCCACCACAATCAGGGGACGTTTGGCGCGTCCCAGGATTTTGGCGGCTGCCTTGATTCTGTCCAGATCCGGTGCAAGCGGGGTGTTTTCATAAGCGGTTTGCAGGGTGACATCACTCTCCATCGCCATGATATCCATCGGCATTTCGAGGGAAACCGGACGGGGACGGCCGGATGTAAGGGCCTTGAAGGCCTGATTGACCACATCGGGGGCCTGAGAAGGATGTTCGATCCGTTCAGCGTATTTGGTCAGGCTTTTCAGGGTGGCCAGTTGATCCGGCAATTCATGCAGTTCACCGTAGCCCTTGCCGATGGACCGGGACGGGATCTGGCCGGTGATACAGAGCACGGGGGTATCTGTGGCATAGGCGGAACAGAGCGCAGCGGTGCTGTTGAGCACGCCCGGGCCGGGAACAACCGTATAGGTGCCGACTTTACCGGTGGAGCGGGCATAGCCAAAAGCCATGTAGGCCGCGCCCTGTTCATGACGGGTGCCGATGAGGTTCACCCGACTTTTTTCATGATACATCGCATCAAAGAAATAATCGAGCTGCCCCCCGGGCAGGCCAAAAATGGTATCGACTCCATTATTGATAACGGACTGCAAAATGGCATCAGCCCCTGACAAACGTGTCATAAATTTTTCTCTCCTGGAATTAAGCGTTAACTCAACAGGTAAAGAAAGGGCGGAAAAACAACAAATGATCCTTTTTCATCGTTCCATAAGGAAAATTAATCTAAGAGCCATTATGAGGAATTCTGGTTCAGAGAGGGATTGCTTTGTGATGTAACAAGACTTAGAATTTTCTGGTAGGTGTGAAGACGAGATTGAATTGTGAGCGAGCAGACATGAAATTTTTTGATACTCATTTTGCATTTGAGGCGGTTCGGAGTTAGCACGGTTTCTAGCACGGAAAATATTATTTTGATTTTATATCGTTTATTTACAATAGGTTATAATATACCCCATCAGGATCATAACCTGAAGGTCATAGGTTTAAATCATATCAATGCAACCAAGAATACACATAAAAAGCCTGCTAGTGCACTGTATTGGCAGGCTTTTTTGATTCAACATCCTGCGATTTTACAAGCCAGAAAATCTCCTATAGGCTGCAAAACGGCTGGCACGGTTTTTAAAGCGGTCCGGCTCAGGGGGCTGTCACTTTAACTTTTTCAGCGCGAAGAATTTTCAATAGAAGCCTCAATTATGCAGCGTTGGTTACAAGATTCCGCAGGACGAAACACTCAGTGATCACAATGTAAACGGGAACTTTCTTGTAAGCCTTGAAGGAATTACAGCATTAAATTGCACAGAACCAATTAATTGTGGGGGGGAAGTACGAGGTAGTTTGACATGGGACTTTGGGAAATAGGGCCGAATATAATCTAATTGATGGTATGACAAATCAAAATGATCACTCATGGGGTGTCTCCTTATACCATGAGTGATCATAAATTATACCAAATCGAAATTTCCTAAATTAATAGATCCCGAACCTAATCGAAGCGATAGTTTATTTGACACTACCATTTAGGCTCTCCAAAGCTTCAGGACGATATTTTTCAATCAAGGCATATAAAATGGCTGTGCTTTCCACTGTTGGTTTGCTGGTGACGGCGGAAGGGCGAAAGTGCATCTGGAAGGCCCGCAGAACATTACGTGTTTGTTCGTCCAACACCCCTGTTTCCTCTATCTCATAACCGTAGGCGTGAAGGGCTTTTTGGACAGTGATCAGGGGGAGAGGGGCCGCGATAAATTTTTTCCAATAACGCGTTACCGTGTCATCATCATACCAGGCGCCATAGCCGAGCTGGTACAGCCTCTGCCAGGGGAAACGGGGGCCTGGGTCGATCTTGCGGTCTGGAGCAATGTCCGAATGGCCAACAATGTTGGTGGGGTCCAAGTCGGGATAGCGTTCATGAATGTCTTGCAAAAGTTCGATCAGTACACTGATCTGTGATTCAGCAAAATCCGGGTAAAAACATAAATCCTTAGGATATTCAGGGGGGGCAGCCTCTGCAGCCGGGGCAGTTGCTTCAGGCTTTTCATGTGAGCTCGTTTCAATAGGCAGACCCAACTCTACAGGCAGGCTCTCCTCCAAAGGCATGTCTGTTTTAACAGGAGAATCCGTTTTGACAGGCAGGCCCATTTCTTGATGCGCGGTATTTTCTGCATAGAGAAGGGGGAGGGGATCGTATGGCACACAATGGACTTTATTGACAATTTCAATGCCAATGGATTGGTCATTGAGTCCCTGTTTTCCTGCCCAGTAACTGCGTCCGGCATGCCAGGCGCGTTGTGATTCGGGGACAAGTTCAAAAACCTTCAACTTGTCGTCAGTGTATGTGGCGTCATCGGGTTCTGGCACCAAATAGTGGGAGCTTACCGAATTGGAGGAGGCGTGGGTCAGAATATTGACGGCATCTTCAAAATTTGTCGCCGTATGATGAAGCACAATGACGCTAATGCGACTGTTGAAGTTTTCAGACGGCAAACGGACTGTGCCACTGTTGTGAAAACAGGCGGAGAGAGAAAGTAAACTGGCAACCAACAAGGAATGCCGAAGCAGGACGCGTTTGGGGGCGGGGGTAAAGATATTTTTTGTCATCACGAATAAAGCCTAAATCAATAAATCATTATGTGTCCAGTGGAAATTGAGAAGGAGTAACTGTTTTATCACACCTCGAAGCATGGGAGTGTGCCAGCCGGTCACAGCTCTTCTATTCCGTTTTTTGTACCCAAGAAGAAGACCAATTAACTGGTCATAGACCAGCAGAGGTCTTTGCCAGACCAGTCCGTTCGAAAGAAAAGGTAAGCTCTGTAGGCAAGTAAGAATAAGTTTTCTTTGTTCTCGACATCCGTTTTCCATGAATCAGCTATATCACATGGCAAAGGAAAATGGAAAGGACTTATATAAAGGTCTTAAATTGGTATCTTATTATCGGTAAAATTGCCGGTATTTAGCGTTTTTCTCACAAAGGACTTGAATTGGTATTTGACTTTGCTCCTGAAATTGGTAATGTTTCTAACAACTATAAGAACCACAAAGCCACTTAAATTTACTGTAGTGATCATAAGGGAAAGGAAACGAATGTTAAAAATTTCAAAATTATTGAGGAAGCCGCGTCTCAGTGCGACCCAGAGTTTGACCTGGGCGGCTTTGGCTTCCAGTATGCTGGTGATCAGTGCGCCCGCCGTCGCCCAGCAAGCCGGTGGCGTGACCGGTCGAATTACCCAGGCAGACGGAACAGCTCTTGCCGGTGTGACGATTGAAGCCAGAGGAGATGTGCTGCCGCAACCCCGGACAACCACATCCGCTGAGAATGGCCGGTATCAGCTGCCTTTGCTGCCTCCGGGCAATTATGTACTCACGTTTAAATTCCCTGATGGCAGTGAACAAAAGCGTAATGTAGCGGTGAAACTACAACAAAAATCAAAAGTTGATATGGCCCAGAGCCAGGAATTTGACGAGATTGTTGTGGTGGGTACCCAGAGCAGCGTCGTTACCGGTCGGGCGAGCCTGAAGAACTCCATCAGTTCCGCAACCATTGAAGGTCTGCCAGTCGGTCAGGATTATCGCGATCTGCAAAAATTGATTCCCGGGGTGCAATATTCCGAAGATACACGTCGTGGGCCAAATGCTGGTGGCAGTGGCCAGGATAATATGTACCAGTTTGATGGGGTTGATATTTCCCTGCCCATGTTCGGGACACTGTCTGCGGAACCATCTTCGCATGATATTGATCAGGTGTCTGTGGTGCGTGGTGGCGCGACGGCCATTGGTTTTAACCGTTCAGGCGGTTTCCTGATGAATACCATCAGTAAACGCGGTACGGATGAATTCCACGGGGAAATTAGTTACAAAACCCAAACAGCCGGTATGACCGGTAGCCGGAAGAATGGCGATACACCCTTAGAGTTTGATGAAGATAGAACCTGGATTACGGCCAATCTCAGTGGTCCAATCATTAAAGATAGATTATTTTTCTATACCTCTTATTATCGTCCGACCAAGACTCGGGACAATGTGAGCAATGCTTACGGCGATGTTCCGAATTACAGCAGTAAGCGTAATGAGTTTTTTGGGAAGCTGACCTTCTCGCCGACAGATGATATTCTTCTGGATGCCAGTTACCGGACGTCAGACCGTTCAGATCGTACGGAGGATGTAGGAAGTTTTACCGCAGCTTCAGCGGCAAATGGTTCGGATACTGCACAGGATATTGCTATTGTTGAAGGCTCCTGGATTGTGGATGAAGACAGTTCTTTGAGTTTTAAATTTACCAATTTTGAACTGAAGTCAACAGGGCGTCCTGATACACTTTTTGACTTTCCTCGTTCATTAGACGGTAAGCTGGATGTTTCAGCACTGGATAAACAGGGGCTATTTCTTGTACCTAAATTGCGGGACCTCCCCAATCAAACAGACGTTAATCATCCCGATAATAATGCCGCAAATGCCTTTAATGCATTTGCTACACCGTTGGTTAACAAGTATGGCTATCTTGATAATGGTGTGGCAGCCGGGGGTGGTGTTGTTGGTGGAGGGTCTACAATTAATGACCAGGACTTCTCCCGCATCAGTTTTGAGGTTGCCTATGACCGGTCTTTCTACGCTGGGGATACGACCCACGACGTTCATATCGGATATCAATATCAGGAAATTGAAGAAGATCTGGCGCGTAACTCAAATGGATGGGGGATCATTACAGCCCATGGGGGAGAGACCTTTGCTGAGGACGGAGTGACGCCGGTATATTATGTCGCTCGCCTCAATCAGATGAGTCTTGAAGGGGTTGATGGGACGGCATTGGTGCCTTCAATCAAATCGAAATCGAAACTGCAGAGTTTGGAAATTAATGATACCATTGAAACAGGTGATTTTACTATTAATGTAGGGGCGTTGATCAGCAACGATATTCTTTTCGGTCAAGGGCTGCGTGAAAAAGAAGGTACCGTCTCAGGTTATGAGGTGGCGCTAGGAAACCAGTATAAGATGTATGAAGTTGACTGGACTGATATGATCCAGCCACGCTTTGGCATCAATTGGGATTATTCAGATACCAGTGCTGTCTATGTGAATTATGCGCGTTATAATCCTTCTGCATCTTCCTTGGCCCGGGCAGCGTCCTGGGGTCGGAATTTACAAAAAACAGTGGATGTTTTCTTCGACGAAGCCGGCAATATTATTGAGAGCACGTCAGTTAGGTCGTCATCTGGCAAAGTATTCCAGGAAGATATGAGCCCTCGTAAAATTGATGAGTTTTTGATTGGTTGGAATAGTCAGATTACGGATGGGTTGATGTTGAGAGCTCATGTACGTTATCGTGAAGGCGGGAATTTCTGGGAGGATACAGAAAACAATGCCCGGTCCCGTTTTGAACCTCCCGCAGGAACTCCTACGACTGATTATGTCCCAAATTTGGCAGATATTCGCGCTGAAATCGGTGGATCATCCTATGTCATTGCTCAACTGGACAATGCTTATACCCATTATTGGGAAGTCAGTGCTGAGGCTGAATATACCACTGAGAATCTATTCGTATCCGCGTCCTACGTCTGGAGCCGGTATACGGGTAACTTTGACCAAGATAACACCACAACCAAAAATGATGCAGATACCTTTATCGGATCTTCCTTTATTGCGGACGGTGCGGGTCGTCAGCTCTGGAACTTCCGCGAAGGTTTCCTGCGTGGGGATCGTCGTCACCAGTTCAAACTCTATGGCTATTACCAGTTTGATTGGGATGGGCAACTTGGTGCTTTCTTGATCGCCCAATCCGGCCAGCCGTGGGAAAAATGGGATTATTCTCTGTATAGCCATCTGACAGGCAGTAAAAGTGATACGAGCCGTTATGCGGAACCAGCAGGTTCCCGTCGTACGGATGCCCATGTACAACTTGACCTGAGTTATACCCAGAATATAGAGGTGTATAACGGCTATACTGTCCAGTTGCGTGCTGACCTGTTTAACGTATTTGATAAACAGACCGGTTATAACATTCAGAACAAAGTCAACAGCGCGGGTTTTGGCGAAGCGCGGAGCTTTTATAACCCGCGTCGTCTGCAGCTCACAGCTAAGTTCAGGTTCTAATCTGAGCTAAAACACAACGTTCCGTGATTTAAATGGCGTCTGGCTCCCTATATCGGGAGCCAGACGTTTTTTTTGGACACGACGTAACCCATAGCGTCCTGTTCCCCACATTTTTTTACAGGAAAGAGAGGTTCTAGCGGTGGGTGTGAGAGGGAATGTTATTCAATATTTTCCAGATTCATCACGATATCATAATGATCGCCACGGTAAGCAGAACGTGTCAGTTCGACGGGGGTGCCATCTTCCAGATAGGATCGTCGTTCAATGCGCAGAACTTCGCTGTTTTCCGCGACAGACAGAAGACCTGCTTCGGTCGGGTTGGCTAAAGAGGCCCTGACCCGCTGGGTGCCCGTTACCGGATGATTGCCCATTGATTCCAGTGCCTGATACAAGGATTCGGATATATCGCTAATATTTGGCAAGAGCTTGGCGGGAACTACGGCATGTTCGATGGCCAGTGGATGGTTGTCGGATAGGCGTACCCGGCCGAAGCGTGCGACTTTATCTGTTTGAGAAATCTTCAGAATTTCAGCTTCTTCGGCGGTGGGGCTGCCATAGGTTTTCATGATCCATATGGCTTGGGGGCTGAGCCCCTGATTGAGAGCATTGTCGGTAAAGCCGCTAAGATTTGATCCCAGATGTTCAACCCGGGGCAGAACAAAGGTGCCCGCGCCCTGCCGACGTTGGACTATTTTATCTTCTGCGAGCTTGTTTAAGGCCTTGCGAATGGTCACCCGGGACGTCCCGGTCATGTGGCACAGGTCCCGTTCCGGGGGCAAGGCTTCGCCAACTTCGACGTTATGGTCGGTAATATAGGTGCGGATGTTATTCGCAATCTGTATATATAGAGGCGTTACAGTGCTTTTGTCAGGTGTAATTCTCTCCAATTTCATTTGTAAAAAATCCCATCCATATATCGTGTCTCTCCTCCTGAAATCAGGGCAGAAATTGTTATTATTTCCATAAGATTACCATCGAATGGAAAAGATTAGAATAACCATCAAAAATAAAATGTCTATTACAAGTATTTATAGTAAAATTCTCCCCCTTTCGCTCGCCTTTAGAGGAAGAACTATGAGGGATATAACGACAGGGAATAATGGCAATTCGAGGACGTATCACAAATAGTCGTGAAGTATTCTGTCCAGTTCCGCCTGAATTTGGACCGGATCAATTTCCCCCGCCTCGGCAAAAGCCTCGAATTCTGCCTTTTTCGCCCGTTTCAGGCTGGCGCCCTCTAGATCCTGAACTACCTCTGCAAGTCGGGTCATTTCTTCCAGAATGCCACTGCAGTGTAGAATGACATCACAGCCCGCCGCAATGGCCTGTTTGCCCCGTTGTTCGATGGGCCCGGAGAGAGCATGCATGTTAATGTCGTCGGTCATGATCAGACCACCAAAATCCAGTTCTGACCGAATGATATTATTGATGATGATTGGCGAGATGGTGCCGGGCAAGGTGGAATCAATGGCGTCATATATAATATGGGCCGTCATCAACATGGCTTCCTTGTGCAGGTTTTTGAAGGGAATAAAATCAAAGGCAGCAAGAGATTCCAGGGATGCGGCGACGCGGGGCACGTCATGGTGGCTGTCGACTGTGGCGCGCCCGTGGCCGGGACCATGTTTGATCACAGGCGCGACGCCGCCAGCTTTCATGCCGGCGATGGCCTGGACAGCCAGCTGGCTAACCCCCTCTGGTGTGGTCCCGAGCGCCCGATCTGTGACAACGGGGGCGGAGCCCGCCAGAGGAATGTCCAGCATTGGCGCGCAATTAACATTGATGCCCAGCGTTTTCAGATCGTGAGCGATCAGTCGGTAATTAAGGTAAATGGCGGTTTCGGCGTCCCGGGGGGCGTTTTTATAGATTTCTGCAAACAGGGTCGGGCTTGGGGGGATGCGCCAGAATTCCCGCGGGAGCCGGGACACACGCCCTCCTTCCTGATCAATCAAGACCATAACCTCGTCTCGTCCGATGGCTTCTTTAAAATCTCCGACCAGTGACGTGACCTGATCCGGAGATTGCAGGTTGCGGGAAAACAAGATCAATCCCCAGGGTTTTACTGCCGTGAACAGGTTGATTTCCGCCCGGGTGAGGCGAAGCCCTGAACATCCAAAAATGACGTTTGAGGTCGTACTGGCAGGACGGAGAGCAGGGGTTTCTGTCATGGGAATCTTCCAAAGTGAAAACATCATAAGGACACAGGGTAAGCGCCTATATAGCCAGAGGATACAAGCAGTACAGATAGAGGCCTATGATGAGTTTGTTACATCGTTTCAAGTTATTAACTAGATACCAATTACAATACCATATAGCAAATGGTTTGTAAGGTTTTTTGGGAATTTTTTCTTCGAAAAACCCGAAATTATTTTGCGGGATTGTATGTCTTTCTGAGATTTTATTTCTCGAAATATATCATTTAACATTTTGTAATATTTGAATAAAAAATATAAATTGAACTCATTTTTAAAAAACGATGTCATGAATTTTTCAGAGAAAATATTTATCGAAAGGTTTGAATTTCTTCAAATTCGGTCTTTTTTAAAAGAGAATTTGTTATAATGATCTTCCTCATGTTGCATACCACTTGAAAGTGGTGTATACACAGCCTTTACCAAGAGAACCGTTCGCGGTTTCTTGGGTGTGGGAGAAAATTAGAAAACGTGTTTGCCGGATTTCAGGCGGTCGCACATTGTGATAGCCGGCTGTATCAACCGTCTTGACCGGTGTTCCTCTTCTAAAAGTCAAAATGCGTGAGGTGAGGGATTTGTTATGACGGATAGTTTTGCGTTGCTCGATTGGGTTATCGTCGGGGGCTATCTTGCCCTGTTAATGGGGATGAGCTGGATGTCCACCCGGGTCAAATCAGAAAATTCGCAGGATTATTTCCTCGGTGGCAATAAAATGCCCTTCTGGGTGGTGTCCATATCAGTGCTCGCCACATCGCAATCCGCAGCCACTTTTCTCGGGGGGCCGGATCAGGGGTTTCGCGGCGACTACACCTATCTTACCACAAATATCGGAACCTTGATCGCGGCGTTGTTTGTTGCCAAAATACTGATCCCGAAATTTTATCACTATAAGGCGACCACGGTTTATGAAATTCTGGCAGTAAGGTTTAACGCGACGACCATGCGGGCCGCGGGCGGTATGTATTTGATCGGCCGCATGTTCGCCAGTGGCGCCCGGCTTTATCTGGCGGCCATTGCCGTGGCCATGATCCTTTTTTCAAATGTGGATGCGGACAGTATCATTATGGCCGCCTTTATCATGATGGCGCTGGGCTTTGTGATGACGTTTCTCGGTGGAATCAATTCGGTTGTCTGGAGCGACCTGATCCAGTTTATCATATACTGTATCGCCGTGGGCGCTGTGCTGTTTTTTTTATGGGACCAAATTCCGGCCAGTTCCGATGATATTTTCGCCGGTCTCAGTCAAGCTCCCGACGGGCAGAATAAACTACGCTTTATCAACACGGCGATGAATTTTTCCGAACCTTTTACCTTGATTTCAATCTTGACCGGTTTCACATTGCTGTCCATTGGCGCCTTTGGGCTTGATCAGGATATGACGCAGCGGGTGCTGACCTGTAAAAATGAGAATGAGGGCGGGAAGGCGCTTTTGATTTCGGCTATTGTTGCCGTTCCTGTGGTCTGGCTCTTCATTTCCATTGGTCAATTGTTGCATGTCTTTTATGAACGGCCTGACCTTATGGGTGCTGGCGTAGCCTCGGCTGCCAATCAGACATTCGCGGGGGAGAAGATTACCATATTTATGCATTATATCCTCACCGAACTCCCCGCTGGGATGCGGGGACTGGTGACCATTGGGGTGATTGCGGCGGCGGTTTCAACCATCAATTCAGGCCTGAATTCCATGTCGTCTGTGATTGTGCAGGATTTTTATAAACCCTGGCGCGAGAGCAAATCAGTGGTGGCGGAAAAGCATTTTGTTATCGCCGGCCGCATCTGCATGGGGGGCGTGGGGATTGGGTTATTCCTGATGGCAGTGCTTTGTTACTATTGGCAGAAATATACCAATATGCCCCTGTTGGAATTTGCCCTGTCAGTGATGGTGTTTTCCTATTCCGGGTTGCTGGGGGTCTATTTTACGGTCCTGTTTACAAAGCGGGGCTCCCCACGGTCTGTTATTCTGGCATTGGTGGTGGGTTTTGTGGTTACGTTGTTGCAACAGAGCTATATTGTTGATGTTCTGGGACTTCCACAAGGGTGGAAGGCGTTGGCGTTCTCTTGGCAGCTTTGTATTGGCACCGGTTGTGCCTTTCTGGTTTGTCTGGCCGGAAATGACAAACAGGTAACGAGTGAACTTTAGCGTCCGTGGAAATTCAATATGTCGTACCGATCAGTCCTGCCCGTTGCTTTCTCCCGCTTGATGCTAATTCTTATGCTAGGCGTGATGTTGTTGGCAGGCTGCAGTTCGAAGAGCACGCCTGAAGAACGGGTGTCGGAAACCCTTTCCCGGATGTCGCTCAAGGATAAAATAGCGCAGAAAATCATCCTTGATTTCCGCTATTTCTGTTCTGAGCCTAAAGGGGAAAAGGAAGAATGCCGAACCCCCATGCAACAAGTGCCCGCCGAAGTCGCCGGTTTTCTCGAACGTCATGCCTTGGGGGGCGTGATATTGTTTGCGGATAATATTGACAGCATCGAACAGACAGTCCGGCTGACCCATGGGTTGCAACGGCATAGCCTGAGGTCTCCGTCCGGGGTGCCGCTTTTGATCTCCATTGATCAGGAAGGCGGCAAAGTGGCGCGGTTGCCCGGGAGCTGGGCGACTAATTTTGCCGGTAATATGGCCATTTCAGCCACGCCGCCGGGACGACAAAATGATTTCGCCCGCAAGGTTGGCGCCATTTTGGGCGCGGAGCTTATGGCTCTGGGGATAAATGTCAACCACGCCCCGGTTGTTGATATTAATACCAACCGCGACAATCCGGTGATTAACGTGCGGTCCTTTTCCGATCAGCCTGAAAAGGTGACGGCGCTGGCGGGACAGATGGCCCAGGGCATGATGGACAGTGGTGTTATCTCGACTTTAAAACATTTTCCCGGCCACGGCGATACGGCGCTGGACAGTCACCTTGCGGTGCCCCAGGTAGGGCATGACCGGGCAAGGTCTTATGATACGGATTTATGGCCTTTTGCCCGCCTGATCGCTGCGGGGAAGGCGCCCATGATCATGACGGCCCATATCCAGTTCCCGGCACTAGATGGCGATAAGATTACGGCAAAGGACGGATCCTTACACTATGCCCCAGCCACTCTGTCGAAAAAGATGCTGACAGGAATTTTACGTCATGAATTCGGCTATGACGGGGTTATTGTCTCGGATGCCATGAATATGAAAGCCATATCCAGCCTGCTGGACCGCAAAGACGCTATGGCAAGCGCGCTCAAAGCGGGCATTGATCTTCTATTGATGCCGGTCCAGGTGCAGTCCGCCCGCGACCTGGAAGATGTTGATGCCCTGATCGAGCACCTTGCCCGCAGGGTTGAGGCTGGTGAGATCAGGGAACAGGACATTACCCATAGCGTGCGGCGTATCCTGAGGCTGAAAGAAGAATTCAACATCCGGGAAACTGCTGAACGGTCACTAGGTCAAAAAATCATTCAGGCGGAAAAGACCATCGGGACGGCGGCGCACCGGGATGTTGAACGAAAGCTGGCCGTCGCCGCTATCACCGCGCTGAAGACACTCCGGGCCGGAAAAGTGGTCGGCGACGACATTCGTTCCATTCATGTGATTATGCCAACAGAAGAGGTGACGCAAGCCTTTCTATCGGCTCTGAGGGTGCGGTTCCCAGAACAAAGAATTGATATAAAAGGCACCTCTTTGTCGGATCTTACACCGGAAATTATCACGGACATCATGCCGACACAGGACCAGACACCGGCGACGCATCTGTTGATCACGGGTCATATTACCCCCGCGGCGAGCCCGGTGGATCTGGGTGGTATGGGAGATGTGAATGACTGGCAGGCCAAGACGGACACAGAATGGCGGGGCAAAGAAGACACGGCGGAAAGCTTGAAGCTGGTGCAAAATCTTCACCGCATGGCACGCATGGCGGGGCAGGAAACGGTGTTCATCAGTTTGCGTTTTCCGACGGATATCCTGTCTGTTGTCAATCAAGTTGATGCCGCCTATGCCATCTATAACTATAACACTGTGAAGGATGAACAGAGCGGCGCTTATTCAAGTCCCAGCATTAATGCGTTGGTGCAAATACTTGCCGGTGATCAACTAGCTCAGGGTCATCTGCCGATCCAGCTGGAAGCGGAGGCGGTGCCTGGGGCGGAACGGCTGGATCTGGTAACACAGGCGCTGGCGGGAAAACGGGCGGGCCTGATCGTCAATCCAAGCTCCCGGGTTGAGGATCGTCATCTGATTGATGTTTTACAGGCCGAAGGGGTCGCGGTGACAAAACTGTTTGCCGTTGAACATGGTATTCGCGGAACCGCAGATGCTGGCGCCAAGGTTGACGATGGCAGGGACAGTCAAAGCGGGTTACCCATCCTGTCAATCTATGGCAAGAAAAAATCCCCGTCGGCCGAGGATACAACCGATCTGGATGTTCTGGTGTTTGATCTTCAGGATGTGGGAGTGCGGTTCTATACTTACCTGAGTTCCCTGCATTATGTCATGGACAGCTGCGCCCGCAACAAGATTCCACTGGTGTTGCTGGATCGTCCCAACCCCAACGGCGCCTATATTGACGGCCCCATTTTGCAGCCGGCCTTCCAAAGCTTTGTCGGAATGCATCCCATTCCTCTGTTGCATGGCATGACCTTGGGGGAACTGGCGCGGATGATCAACGGGGAAGGGTGGTTGCCCTATGGGGCGACATGTGATTTGACGGTTATTCCTGTGCAAAATTACACCCACGCCACGGATTATATCCTGCCTGTCAAGCCTTCCCCCAATTTACCCAATCAAAAGGCGATCAAGCTGTACCCATCTCTGGCTTTATTTGAAGCCACCACCGTCAGCGTGGGCCGGGGGACGGATTTCCCCTTTCAGGTACTGGGTGGTGTCCGGCCTGAATATGGCGGCTTTCAATTTACCCCGGTCCCGAAACCGGGCGCGGCCCTTGATCCCAAATTAAAGGGGCAACAACTTTTCGGTCGGGATTTCCGTTCTAGTTCTGTCACTGGCCTGAATATCGAAATATTGATCGCTTGGTATCATAAGGCGAAGGCGCTGGAGGAGAAATTCCTTGACCGGCCGCAATGGCTGGACAAGCTGATGGGAACCGATCTGTTTCGGCGACAGATAGAAGCGGGGCTGAGCGCCGAGGAGATACGGTTAAGCTGGAAAGCGGATTTGGATGAGTTCAAGGCGCGTCGGACGCTGTATCTGCTTTATCCGGATGAGGCCCTATTTAAGGAAAAGCCGCACCGCTGACGCCGTTGACAGATGTTAATTCATGCGTCGCAACAGGTTGGGCGGCGGCCATCTTTAATCGTAGAAACTGATTTTGCCCATTGTGATGGATGGAATACCTTCTTTCATATTGCCAAATCGAGTCTTCCCCCCCGCGACACATTCATTGGCGAGAATGGCGAAAAGTACGGCCTCCTTGGCATCTGGATTAATATTCAAATCTGCGGTGGAGCGGATTTTTTTACCACCGAGCAGACTCCTGATATTTTTCATCAGCAGGGGGTTTTGAACGCCGCCGCCACTTGCATAAAGTTCGTAACTGTCTAGTTTGTCGACACATATATTCAAGGCGTGAACAATCATTTCCGCGGAAAAATAATTTAAGGTGGCCATGATATCTGCGGGCGAAATTTCCCTGACGCCACATCTTGTCCGCGCATCCTGAAGATAAGCGAGATTGAACAGTTCGGGTCCGGTTGTTTTGGGCAGTGGCTGATCAAAAAAAGAATGAAATTTAAGAGCAGTCAACAGGCCGGGGTGGACATTTCCCTGTAAGGCCAGGGCTGAATTCTCATCAAAATACTGACCGGGGCAATGCTGCTGCACAAAGGCGTCCATCATGGTGTTGCCGGGGCCGACATCACTGCTGAAAACATGGGACGCGTCCAGGGATTTGGGTAAATAGGTTAAATTGGCAATGCCACCCAGATTGAGCATCACGCGATTTTCCGCCGCGTTGCTGAACAGCAGATAATCGCCATAAACGGCGAGCGGGGCGCCTTCTCCCCCGGCGGCGATATGCTTTTGCCGGAAATCGCTGCAGGTGATGATTCCGGTTGTGCAGGCTATGTGATCGCCGTCGCCAATCTGCAGGGTGGCGTTTGAATAATCTGCCAGTTGATGCAGAGATTTTGGGCTATGATAAATGGTCTGGCCGTGGCTGGCGATCAAGTCAATAGAGGTCGCGTCAAGGCCCCATTTTTGCAGGCAGGTGAGGATCATTTCACCGTGAAGTTCCCCAATCCAGGGATTCAGCAGGCAGACATTCTGGAGATCCACCTGACGCTTGGAAAAGACGCTTTTGATTTTGTCCTTATAGGTTTTGTCATAGGCAATCGTATCGAAGTGCAGCAGTTCTACGCCGGTTTCCATTCCCTGGCCTGAAATTCGACATAATGCCACATCGAGTCCGTCGAGCGAGGTTCCGCTCATCAGTCCGATAATCAACCGATCTGTCTTGCCTGCTATGTTATGAAGTTTCTGGATATGGGGGTGCATATGGCTTTACCTCTTGATTTTCACGGGATGTGCTTTTGCCAACCCAATGGCCCCTTGGAGAGGGCTTCCCAGAGGCGCAGAAAGCAGTTCCTTAACCTCTGGATCAAGCCAGGACAGGAGTACGGGGCCCAGTCCACCGGTCAGAGATATGCGCGGTACATCCATTCTATGGATTGCCATGATCAGTTCTGTCACATGCCGGGCGGATTTTTGCATGATTTTATTTGCAATATAATCCCCTTTTTGAGCGTGAGAAATGACAATCGGGGTAAATTCCGCGTAATTCGCCGCCGCCATGGTATCCTGAAAGGTGATCGCTTTTCGGGGATTATTATCGAAAATGTCGAATATTTCGACGGTCAGACCGGTCTCGGGGATAAGGCCATCTGCGGCTCTGAGTGTGTCTTTAAGCGCGTTAAGCCCGATGTAGGCGCCGCTGCCCAAATCAGAGATGGGGAAGCCATGTCCGCCCAACGTGGTGAGCTTCTGACCCTGCTTAATAATGCCGATGGCGCCGGTTCCCACACTCACCGTACCACCGTCCCGGCCCCCATGGGCGCCCAGATTGGCGATTTCACCATCGCTCACAAAGGTGACGCTTTTGAGATTTGAAAAGAAAAGCTGCTGCCGTAAGCTGTCAATCATTTCGGTCATGGAAAAGCCGGCGATACCAATGGCTGCGGAAATTTCGGATAAGGAAACATCATTCAGGCCAGCGTCAAAGGCGGCTTTCTGAAAGGCCTCTTCAATGGCGCTGACGGCGGCGGATATGCCTCGTCTGATATTGGCCGGGCCAGCACTTCCGTCTCCTGAGACAGTGCCTTCTGAATTTACCAGTCGGGCGCGACAGTTTGAACCGCCCGCATCAATACCTAAATAAAACATCATCTTCTTGTTTGTCCTTTAAATATTACGCCGTCAATCCATGTTTGTGAAACCATCAGGTTATTATCCAGCAGGGTAAAATTGGCCTTTGTCCCGATCTTGATGTCGCCGACCGCGTGATCAACTTTCATAAAACTGGCCGGAGATTTACTGGCCATGGCGCAGGCGTCTTCGAGCGTATATTTCGTGTTGTTGACGATAAAACGGACAGCCGAGGCCATGTCGAGGTCAGAGCCCGCCAGAACGCCGGAGGCATTTTCGCATTTGCCTCCTGTGGCCGTGATACGTTCTTCGCCTAACCAAAATTCTTTTTGTGCAGATCCGACGGTGGGCATGGCGTCTGTCACGAGAATAGTTTTGGCGACACCTTTGGTCCGGATGGCAAGGGAGAGGCTGGCGGGATGGACGTGAAAGCCATCGGCAATCAGACTCGCGAAAGTATCTGTCGTTGCAAAAGCGCCCCCTACGGCTCCCGGGGCGCGGCTTTGAAAGGGGGACATGGCGTTATAGAGATGTGTGAAGCCGCTCACCCCGGCCTTGACAGCCTCCAGGGTCTGCTCATAGGTGGCATTGGTATGCCCGGCAGCGATGACGACGCCCGTTGCCGCCAGTTTGGCGATAGAGGCGCAATCTGTCATTTCCGGGGCAAGTGTGATCAGGGTGCGGCCTTTTCTTAAGGAGGATAAAAGCCGGATGGCGGCCTCATCCAGACGGCGGAATTTGCGGGCATCGTGGATGCCCTTTTTTTCTGCGTTGAGGAAAGGTCCTTCCAGATGAATGCCAACAACTCCGGGAACGCCCTGATCTATAGCTGCATCAACGGCCGCAATGGCCTGTTCTATCTTCTCAAGATCATCGCTGATCAGGGTGGGCAAAAACATGGTGGTGCCGAATATACGATGGGCGGCGCCGATAGCCTTGATAGCGGCGACACTGGGGTCGTCGTTAAAAAGAACACCTCCGCCACCGTTAACCTGAATATCAAAGAAACCGGGGACAAGCTTCCCGTCATCAAATGAAATTACTGGCACGCCATCAGGACATTGCTCTTTTGGCAGAATATTTATGACCACATCCTTTTCGATCAGGACGATGTGGTCTGTGACAAAACGGCCATCGACTAATATTTCCGGTGCATATATTCCTGTTGCGGTCATACGGTTTCAGTCACTTTGCGGAGAGAGGGGGGAGAATCCGGATTAAGGCCGCGTTCCAGAGACAAGCGATTGACCAGTTTGTAGAAAGTCTGAATCATACAAATGACAGACAGTTCCGGTGCAAGGCCATCTATGGTGGGGAGCACCACGGCGCCGCGATAGGATTTGCCGACGGAGATAACTTTTGCGCCGCGCTGAATAAAATCTTCAGCGATGACGTCAAAGCTTTTGGTGGATGCATCCTGAGGCACGAATAACAGGACAGGCATATTCTTTTCGACCAGAGCCATGGGCCCATGCCGGACTTCCGCAGCGCTATAGGATTCTGCATGTAGCCCGGATGTTTCCTTAAATTTCAGGGCGGCCTCCTGTGCAATTCCCAGCCCCAGGCCCCGACCAACAACAAAGAAATTGCGGGCAGGCGTAAGAATTGGCAGGGCGGCACCCCACTCCAAAGTCCAAGCGTCGGACAATTTTTGGGGAAGTGTTTCAATATCCGCCAATAAATCTTGGTCCCGGGACAGACAGGCGGTCAGGTGGGCAATGGCCACCAGAGACAAAATATATGATTTAGTGGCGGCGACACTGAGCTCGGGTCCGGCGTATAAGGGTATGACATATTCACAGGCTTCCGCCAGAGGAGAGGCCGTTTCATTCACCAACGCTACCGTGAAGGCGCCTTGCTGGCGGGCCAGTTTGGCCGATTCAACCAGATCTGGGCTGCCGCCGGACTGTGAAATGCAGATGAAAAGCGCCCGATCCATTTTCAATGGGCGCTTAAACAGGGATGACATGGAAGGCGCATGGGAGGCGACGGGAAGCCCCAGATGTTTCTCAATCATATATTTGGCATATGTGGCGGCATGGTCCGAACTCCCCCGGGCGCAGGTGATGACCAGAGCAGGGTCGAAGAGATGAATTTTTTCGACCACTCTCTGGAGCGCAGAAGTGGCGCGAGAGAGATAAATTCGAGCCGAAGCAGAGGCTTCTCCGGCTTCTGAAAACATCTTGGTTTGCATTTCACGCTGGGACACGGCGATTTCCTTGATTATGCTATGGCATAATTTAAATTATTCTTTGGTCATTCATTGTTTTTTTGGTTGGTCAATAACAAGATCCGGGTTTAAAATTCCCTTAGGATCCAGGGTGGCCTTCAGCAGGCGCATCAAAGCAATTTCTTCCGCGCTGCGGCTTTGACTGAGCCATTTCTTCTTTTCGAAACCAATGCCATGTTCTGCTGAAACGGCACCTTCATAGGCTTTTAGGGGTTCATAGATTCCCCGATCGGAAAATTCCCGAGCGGCGGGTGTTTCTGAATGGGGCTGCACAAAGAAATGTAAATTTCCGTCCCCCACATGACCGAGCACAAAGACTTTGGATGCGGGCAGGAACAGGGCCAGTTTGTTTTTCACATCCTGAATATAACACGCCATGGACAGAATAGGCAGGCTGACATCATAAAGATAAACCGATTTCGGTTGTAAAATGGCTTCGAAGTCATCCCGAATGCCCCAAAGTGCCTGACGTTCATTTTCTGACTTGGGAATTACGGCATCTTGAATATAGCCCTTTTCAAAGGCGTCTTCGATGACCTCGGAAAATCGCTCATCATCCCGCTGAGGATCGCTGCCGTCGCATTCAAATAATATGTAATAGGGGTAATCCCGCTCCATGGGGGGGCGGTGCCATCCCGGTTCGGTTACGGCGCGGAAATAATCCCCTTCCATCATTTCAAAGGCGGACAGGCTTGCGCCGACCGTATTTTTCATGTGATTGAGTAATATATGTACAGAGTTGAAATCGGGAAGGGCCGCAAGAGCGGTATTTTTGGTTGTTTGTTGAGGCTGAAGTTTCACGACGGCCCGGGTGACGATACCTAAAGTACCTTCTGTGCCGATAAAGAGCTGTTTCAGGTCGAAACCACTGTTGTTTTTCAACATTTTATTCATGGAGCTGAGTATTGTGCCATCAGCCAGAACGGCTTCCAGTCCCAACACCAGAGAACGGGCCATACCATAGCGGATTACATTGATACCGCCCGCATTTGTGGCAATATTGCCCCCAATCGTGCAGGATCCCCGCGCCCCGAGATCAAGGGGCAGATATAACCCCTGTTCGGCAATGGCTTTTTGCGCCTGCTCCAGGACAACGCCGGCTTCCAGAGTGGCCGTGCCGGAGGTGGTGTCTACCTCGACCACTGAATTCATGCGTTCCAGAGAAATAATGACATCATTTTCGCCTGTTTTTGTCCCTTGCACGCAGCTGGTCAGGCCGCCATGGGTGAAAACGCTTTGGTCGTGAGCGTGGCAAATTTTCAGTATTGCTGAAACTTCAGCGGTTGTTTTGGGACGAAGCAGGGCTTTTGCCGTCATGGGACTGCTGTTCCAATAACCGGTGGCGCGTTCTGCGATTTGATGTGCTGTCAGTACAGCCTTTTCTCCGAACCGTTCCTGAAGGGCGTCAATGATGTCGGACATAGTGATTTCCAAGTCTATTCTGGGTGGTTGTCTTCATCCCTTTATCGGATCAGTGAAGACAGCCGTGTTAATCAATACATTCATGCAGGTAGCTGACAAAAACATATTTATCGCCCCTGTAGGCGGATCTTGTATATTCCACGGGCGTCCCGTCTTTCGTAAATGTATGCCGTTCAATTCTAAGAATTTCACTTTCTTCATGAATGGATAAAAGTGCCGCTTCCGTTGGGGTCGCCAGGGAGGCGCGAATTTTTTGCGTGCCTTTTACAGGATAGACGCCGATTTTTTCGAGCGCCTGATAAAGCGAAAGGCCGACATTTTCGTGGCTGGGCAATAAAGCCGCCGGGATGACAGCATGTTCGATGGCCAGCGGTTCGCCATCCGATAAACGAACTCTTCCGAGACGAACGACTGGATCATTAAGGGAGATCTTCAGATGCCGGGCTTCTTCTTCCGTCGGGGAGGCTATGGAGCGCACAAGCCATATAGAGGCCGGTTCTTCCCCGCGGTCCTGGGCGTCATCTGTGAAACTTGTCAATTCTTCGCCCGATTGTTCGATGGCGGGGGCGACAAACGTGCCCGCGCCCTGGCGGCTCAACAGAAGACCTTCTTCGATCAGGCGGCGGATCGCCTTTCTAACGGTGACGCGGGATGCTCCAGTTATTTCGGTCAACATACGCTCCGAAGGGAGAGAATCTCCTGAAGCCATTTTACCTTCAAGGATGATCTGCTTTAAATTATTGGCCAGTTGAATATATAGGGGGGAAGAGTTATCCCATTTTGAAACTATTTTTTTTAATTCGGAATGCATGCCTATTGATTCCCGTCTGATGTTAATAAAGCCAAGGCATCGCGAAGGTTTCCTCTGGATTTTTTCAGAAATGCCTGGCTATTTTCCAGAGTTTCTCCCAGGCTTACCAGGACGGCGACCTTAATATTTTTATTGGCCACCTTCAAAGAGGTTCGGGCGGTTTCCGTTGAACAGCCCGTAATATCCTCGATCATACTGATGGCGCGGGTCTCCAGTTTCTGGTTTGATACAACCATATCAACCATAAACCCCTTATAAATTCTGCCAAGTTTTGACATGATGGCTGTTGACAGAATATTCAGAATCGCCTTTTGCGTGGTGCCGGCTTTCATGCGGGTCGATCCGGCAATCAGCTCACTGCCCGTTTCCGCCAAAATGGCGTATTCGCTTTCCTTCAGAAGAGGAGTGCCCGGGTTGTTGGCAATGCCAATTGTCATGGCGCCGCGTGATCTGGCTTCCTTGATTGCACCAAGAGTGTAGGGGGTCTGGCCACTGGCGGCAATACCAATCACAACGTCATTTTTGTTGACGTCGGCCTCTTGTATTTCCAGAACGCCTTGATCGAAGGCGTCTTCAGCCCCTTCCGCACTTACGATGAGCGCTTTCAGTCCCCCGGCGATGCAAAAGACCATCCGGTCCTGGGGCCAGCCGAATGTGGGGCCCAGTTCCGCGCCATCCTGTACACCAAGGCGTCCAGATGTGCCCGCACCCACATATATAAGCCGGCCCTTTTCTTCAAGTCTGGGTGCCGCGTCTTCTGCAGCGAGAGCAATGGCTTCCAGGGCGCCTTTGATTGTGGCTATGGCCACCAGTTGTCCTTCATACATGGCGTCAACCATGGCTTGTGTAGACCATTGATCAAAGTCCGAGAACCGTTGGCTTACATTTTCTGTCATTATTATCCTAAGTCTTCTTAAATTCAGTATAGAGTGTGAAGTATTATCCTGATGATATAATTAGAATATCATATACCAATTTCTTCTTAAGGGCATCAATTGGTTATATATTCTGAGGCAAAAAAACGCCGTGAGGAGGATGTTGCCTCAGAATATTAAAAGTACACTTAATGGCGAATACGGAAGGTGAGACCAACCGTTGTGCCAATGACATCATAGTCGCTGACGGTGCCGTACAAATTGCTATTTGAAGCTGGAAGTGGTGGCTTTTTATCGAAGATATTTTCAATACCCGCGGTCAACTGATAACTTTCTGTGATGTTCCAGACGGCTGCAATATCGACATAATTCTGAGCGTCAATCACGTCTGTCTCGTCCAGAACGTTTTTGACACTGCCAATCCGACGCCATCCAAGCTGGACATTAACATTTTCGCTGCTCCAGTCAAGGGTGACACGGTGTTTGTAGCCGGCCTGCAATACACTGGCGAAGTCACCGGTACAGGAGGTGCCAAATGTGGCTTTACAGTCGATAGGTTCGACGGTCGCATTGTTCTGACGTGATTGGGACAATACGATATTGCCTTGATAGCCAAATTGCATGCTTTCGCCAAACCCTTCAGGGGCATTGAAACGATATTGGAAACCCACATCCAAACCGGCTTGTTTCAGGCTGGCCAGGTTAAAGTCATTGACAATCGCCTTGCTGATCAATCCGGTAGAAGAATCGCGGAGAACTGCGCCACAAAGGGGGTTGTCTGGGGTCGGGTTATCAATATAACAGTTTGTCAGGGCAGAAATGGGCTGAATTTGGCTAACCGCATCGGTGATCTTGATATTATAATAGTCAACTGTCAGGCTCATGCCGTCGAGGTAATTCGGTGTATAGACAAAACCGAGGGTATAAGTGACCGCTTCTTCAGGCTTGATGTCTGGATTCCCACCAAAGGTATAGATGGCTTTGGAGGTGTCAAAAGCCGTTCCCGGCGCGGCGGCACCGAACAAGGCGCATTGTGTGGCATCCCCTCTGCCATCTAGACAGGGGTCACCGTCAAAACGGCCGCCTAGGCGGGGGATGAAGCTGGGGCTTTCGGGATCAAAAAGAGCCAATGAAAGCGCTGTTTCCGGACTGGCGAATTCACCGAGATTTGGCGAGCGGATTGCGGTTTGACGTGTGCCACGGAACCTCAGGTCATCATTGACAGCCCAGCTCAAACCTAATTTGTAGGTATCTGCTTTACCGGTATTGGAATAATCGGATGTGCGATAGGCGCCTTCCGCGTTCAATTCCTGAATAAAGGGTAGATCATTTAACAGGGGCACAAGGAGCTCGCCATAAATCTCATTGGTATCAAAGCTGTCTTTGAACTGGCCGATGCCGCCAAGACCGTAAGCCGTACCTGTGCTGAGAGCGGAACCAGGTGTTTGAGCGCCTTCTTCTTTACGGTATTCATAGCCGACAGCAAAGCCGATGGGGCCGGCAGGTAACTCGAAGATATCCGCAGATGTGCCGGTCAGGTTACCCGAAATTACGGACTGGGTTCTTTCCCGGTCGGAATGGATGATCGGGCTGCTTAAGGAACTCAGGTCAGTGCCCGGGCCGAAAATATCAACCGTATTGGCAATGGCCCCAAAGCGACTGTTGCCGTTTTTATCAGTACGTATGCCGTTATTATAAACTGTTGCGGTGCCGTCGGTGCGGCCATATTGACCGGAAATATCCCAACGGACATTGTCGGCCAGGTCTCCGCGCACCCCAACAAGAACCTGGAATGTATTACGAACCAGTTTGGTTTCTTGCAGACCAAGACCAAGATTTCTCTCAACATTCACCAGAGCTTCCCCGTCGCCGTTAAAGGTCAGCAACGCTGCAGCTTCCGCGGACAGGAATGGGTTGTCGTTGGTAATAGTAACGACTTCATTAACGGAAACAGGTGTTTGACCTGTAGAGCCGGCGCCGGTTACCTTGACTTGAGAGAACATGGCTCGGCCATATACTTCGGCAACATCTTCGACGACGTCATAATTAAAGAAAACACCGGCATTCATGCGTTTCAGGGGCTGAATCAGGTAACGTTGTGCCGTGACATCCGTCGTTTGACGGGTAGTGGTCATATTACCACTGCCGTCGTAGGCGAAAAAGTTACCGCTGGCAACATCGGTGAAGTTCCCGCCTTCCCCCGGGATCAGGGTTTTGACACTACTGGTGAAGTCTCGCTCTCCCGCCAAGAGTTTAGAGCGCTCTGAGTAGCCGATATAACCGCTGATATGACCGCGACCGTCTTGAATTTCGCTGCCCATGGTGACTTCCGCATTAAAAAGTGCGGCTCCGCCTGCGGCGTATTTATAGCCTGCGGAAAGCTCAATACCGTCATATTTGTCATCAAGGATAAAATTGACCACTCCGGCGACGGCGTCAGCGCCGTAAACAGCCGCGGCGCCGCCTGTCAGGACTTCAACTTTTTTTAACATGCCTGCGGGAATTGAGTTTACGTCTACGGAATTTCGGAAGCTGAAGGGTACAGCTCTGGTGCCATTAATAAGAACCAATGTTCTGTTTTGCCCCAGACCTCTTAAATCAATGGTTGAGGAGCCGAGGGAATCGCCAACTGTCGCGCCTGTGGAATTGGCCCCACCAGCGGCTTGTGGCATTTTCCGTGTGATATCTTCAATGTTAACAGACTGATCCATATGCATCTGTTCTTCATTAATTTCCATCACAGGGCTGGTGGCTGTAATATCGGTGCGTACAATGCGTGAACCGGTGATCAGAATTTCTTCCATTTCAGCGGGGCCATTCTGCTTATTCTGCTGTTTTGCCTCTTGGGCGAAAACAGGATTTCCTACAAAAGCGACGCCGGCAAGAAGCGCAATTTTCCCTGTCGTTGATAAAAATTTGGCGGTTTTATATTTCATAATTTGTCCCTTTTAAAGTCTCGCATTGTGGCAAAAAGCAATGTAAAAAATCAAATACTACATACGAAAAATGCAATATTGGTATTGTTTGTTGTACTCCATAATAATACCTTATCTACTATTATAGATACCATTTTGCAAATTATTTCTGAAAACAATTCCAGAGGTAAGGTTTTTGTCTTACTTGTTTTGATCAGTGGTAAGGGGCTATGTTATACGTATGGCAAGACGGTGTGAGGAAGGGGGAGGCCTTTGGTTGACTTGGGATACGATCAAAAAGGCTGAGCCAAAATGGTTCAGATTTTGTTTTGAAGAAACAGTCCTAAAACATGTATTGCATGTTATTGGAGGGGCGACTGCGCTGTGTTAGTCAAGCCAGTCTGGCAGGACATCCAGACCAATGATGTCTTCATAGTCCGGTCGAGGGCGAATAACGGCATATGAGTCACCCTTTACCAATACTTCCGGGATAAGCCGTCTTGTATTATAGGTCGAAGCCATTACGGCTCCGTAAGCCCCTGCGGAACGGATGGCCACAAGGTCACCAGTTGCAAGTTCGGGCAAGGTCCGGCCTTGGGCAAAGGTATCACCCGTTTCGCAGACGGGGCCGACGATGTCGTATGTTACCGGGTTAGCGCCGGTTTCCTCCAGGGCGACGATCTCGTGATAAGCTTCATACAGGCTGGGCCTGATCAGGTCATTCATGGCCGCATCAATGATAAGAAAATTACGATCCTCGCCTTTTTTGACATAAATAACCTCGGACACCAAGATGCCGGCATTCCCCACCAGAAGTCGCCCGGGTTCACAAATAATCTTGCAACCCAGATGTCCAACGATCCGTTGTGCCATCTGGCCATAAAGGTGGGGCAAGGGAGGAGCTGTTTCTGTCTGGTCATACGGAATCCCCAAACCGCCGCCCAGATCAAGAACGGTGATGTCATGACCGTCTCGTCGTAAATCCTCCACCAATTTTCCGGCGATATGGAAGGCCTGCTCAAAAGGCGCCAAGTCTGTCAATTGGGATCCGATATGAAGATCAACCCCCTGTACCCTGATGCCGGGTAGTTTTGCGGCGTCGGCATAAATGGCCCGGGCCCTTTTCAGAGGTACGCCAAATTTATTTTCCGCCCTTCCCGTGGCAATCTTGGCATGGGTTTTTGCATCCACATCAGGATTTATGCGGAAGGCAATGGCGGCGACCTTGCCCAACCGGCTGGCTACGTCGTTTAACTGATAAAGTTCCGGCTCGGATTCCACGTTAAATTGAAAAATACCTTTTTCCAGGGCGTAAGCCATCTCTCTCTTGGTTTTGGCAACCCCGGAATAAACGATCTTGTCCGCCGGGATGCCGGCTTTTAAGGCCCGGCGTAATTCGCCTTCCGACACCACATCGGCCCCGGCTCCTTGATCAGCGAGAGTTTTAATCACCGCCTGATTGGTATTCGCCTTAACGGCGTAACACAACAGGAAATCGCGGTCCGTAAAAGCTTCGCAAAATACAGAATGATGACGGATGAGCGTTTCTGTCGAATAACAATAGAAGGGCGTCCCGATTTCCTGGGCCATCCGCTCAAGGGGGAAATCTTCCGCATGCAGTTTATGATGCCGATATGCAAAAGAATCCATTTATAGTAGCCTTTTTGCTTGTACGCAGGAGTGAAACTGTTCACATCACAAAGCGCGAAAAGGCAAAATTGGAATATATTATTCCTATTGTCAAGTTCTTGCTGCTTGCACGGAATAATATATTTTATTATGATGGTCGAAACTGCATAATACCAGAAAGGCGAGGCAAAAATGTCGCGCCGGAGGTGTGTGTTGAAAGAGACATCAGTCCAAAGGCTGTAGCCGCTTCTTAAAACCACTATGATATATGCAGATTCTGTGGGTGAAATTGATGAAAGACTGTTTGGGAGAAATGCAGCGTTCGGTCCGGGAAATGTCTGGTAACGGACGAAAACTGGCTGACTTTATTCTTAATAATGCGTCTTTGCTGCGGGATTATTCGTCACAACAATTGGCGGAGGCTGTGGGAGTCAGTCAATCCAGTGTGGTGAAGTTCAGCCAGAAACTGGGGTATCGGGGCTATCCTGACCTGAAATTGGCCGTGAGCGAGGATTTGGGACGAGGCGGAACGACACAGTCGGATCTTGTTCAAGCCGGTGCCCGGACGACGCCGGCCATGGGCGGTGTTTTTGAGGATATAGCCCGAATGAAACGGGATATTCTAAACACCATTGCCGAGCTGAATCAGGAAGAGGTTTTGCTTGATGTTGTTCGGGTACTTGAGGAGGCACATCGTATACAATTTGTTGCTGCCGGGGGGTACTCGCTCCTTTTAAAGGATTTTTCCCTCAAACTGATGATCATGGGCAAGTCGGTTATTGCGGAAAGCGATCTGTTTTTACAAAAGGCTAACCTGGCCTCTATGAAGCGGGGCGATGTTCTGCTTGCGGTGTCTGTTTCCGGACAAAATAGCCAAATTGTTGATCTGGCGGAAACGGCTAAGGAGGCTGGCGTCACAGTAATCAGCGTAACGGAATATGATGTAAACCCTCTCAGTCTTTGTGCCGACCTTAGCCTGTTTCTCTGTTCGGAAGAGGCGGTGGCTAGTCAAATCGAACATGTTCCGCATATTGCCGGGCGTGTCGCCCTGCAACATATCATCGATGCCTTGTTTTTACTGTTATCGAACCGTAATGCGCATATGCGTGAATTGCTTATCGATAGTCGACGCGCCTCGGGTCACAGTTAAGCTGAGGCCAGATTTTTTGCTATCAAAAAACCTATTGAATAAGTTATTCCAGTTTGGCGCACTTCACTCACTGGAACCAGAGTTAGGGAGAAAATTAGTGTTTGTGTCACCAGTCAGAAATCATCCTAAGAATAGTCTAAAGCTTGGCAAGGTGATGCACCTTTGTCTGGGTTTCTGCTTGAGCCTGTGTCTGGGCCTGGGCCTGGGCCTCTCCCCCGATCTCCAGGCTAAACCGTCAAAAGGCCCTAGTCAGTGGCAGATCAAAAAGGTGGTCCGGCAGGCGCTGGATCGCTTTAACACCCCGGGCATGGCCGTCAGCATTGTCCATAAGGGCAAGATTGTGCATTTGGCGGGATATGGCAAACGGGATTACGCGGCCTCTGACAAGGTGGACGCCGATACGTTGTTTAGCATCGCATCCACCACCAAAGCCTTTACAACAGCGGCGCTCGCCATTTTGGTGGATGAAGGAAAACTCGGGTGGGATGATCTGGTCACCAGCCATTTGCCAGATTTCAAAATGGCTGACCCTTGGGTGACCGGGGAATTTACCATCCGCGACCTGCTGACGCATCGTAGTGGGCTGGGGCCCGGCGCCGGAGATTTGATGTTATGGCCGGAACCTTCCGGATTCTCCCGCACGGAAATTATTCACAACCTCCGTCATCTGGATCCGGTGACCAGTTTCCGCAGCGAATATGCTTATGATAACCTTCTTTATATAGTCGCCGGGGAGGTAGTGGCTGTGGCCAGCGGCACTTCCTGGGAAGAGTTTGTGCAGACGCGTATCCTGGACCCCTTGAATATGGCCTGTTATTCGGGGAGAATACCGGAGGAAAGCCTCCATAATGTGGCCACCCCTCATGGGGTTGTGGAAGGTAAAATTGTCCCCATTCCACGCAATGCCATTAACGGCGCGGTGAAAGCCTCGGCGGCGGCAGGGGGAATGGTCTGTAATGTGCGGGGTATGGCGCGCTGGATGATGACCCAGTTACAAGGCGGCGTTGGCCCCGAAGGAAACCGTCTTTTCAGTGAAGAGCAACGGGACGAAATGTGGCGGTCCCACACTATCTTACCTTTGTCGGATAAAGAAAGAGCGTGGGATAACACGCATTTCAAAACTTACGGCCTCGGCTGGCGCAAAGCGGATGTGCGGGGATATGAAGTGGTGTCCCATACAGGTACCTTGTCCGGCATGCAGGCCTACCTGACATTGGTGCCTGAATTAGAAGTCGGGATTATGATCCTGAGTAACGGGTCCAATTCTGCGGCCCGGTCTTCGGTCATGCAAACAATTGTCAAATCCTATATGGGCGCTCCTAAAAAGAACTGGATCAAAGAGTATACTCAGGCGCAGCAAGAGGCCAGGGCTGAAACAAAAGCGAAGACCGCCCCGCTAGTGAGCAGCGGCAGTATGGCGCTGCCCGCCCATCGTTATGTGGGCTTGTATCGGGATCGGTGGTTCGGCCAGGTGGAAGTGCGGGAAACCAAAAGGGGGTTGCGGTTCCGCTCGATAAAGTCAATCCAGCTTCAAGGGAATCTCGAACCCTTTGAAGGGAATACTTTTATTGTAAGGTGGGATAACCGTAATATGGGGGCCGACGCTTATGTCTCTTTTACGCCGGATGAGGCGGGCAAAATCGTCACGGTGAAAATGATCCCCGTTTCAGAAGATACCGATTTCAGTTTTGATTTCCAGGACCTACTGTTTCATAGAGAGAAATAAAACCGGAGCAAAAAAGAAGGGGCGCTTGAACATGCCCTTCCGATAATTCTGATAAAGGATTAAATGATCCCCTGAATTTATAACATCGTAAGATTATTAACCGACTTAATGCCCAACCCCGGCTCATCGCTGAGGGTGATTTCCGGTCCATTGAAACAGGTTTTGCTCTCAACGGGATTGATCTTGCAGAGCGACGGCCCATCCAGGTCGATCTTCGTGATCACGTGGGATTTAGCCACGGCAAGATGGGCGGCGGCCACCACGCTGATGCTGGATTCCAGCATGCAGCCGATCATGCATTCCACATCATAAATGGCCGCAATATCGGCAATCTTGATGGCGTTTGAAAGGCCGCCGGTTTTCATCAACTTGATGTTGATGATATCAGCCGCCTGCATCTGGATAAGCTGGATCACTTCGCGCGGGCCAAAGGTGCTTTCGTCGGACATTACCGGCGTCCGGACCCGTTTAGTGACATATTGCATGCCCTGCAGGTCTTTGCCTTTCACGGGTTGCTCAATGAGGTCGAGCTTGACGCCAGCCTGTTCCAGAATATCCAGAGCATCCACGGCCTGACGGGCGGTCCAGCCCTGATTGGCATCAAGGCGCAGCAATGCGCGGTCTTTTACCGCCGCATAAATGGCCTTGATGCGTTTGATATCAAGACCGATATCCTTGCCTACTTTGATTTTAAGGATTTCATACCCGGCTTCGACCGCCTGGACGGAATCGGCGACCATTTTGTCAATATAATCAATGCTGATGGTAATATCCGTGGACAACTGGGGTTGTCCGCCGCCGAGAATTTTATAAAGAGGGGTATTGAAATACTGGGCGAAAAGGTCATAAATAGCAATTTCCACTGCCGCCTTGGCGCTTAGGTTATTCACCAACGCCCCCTGGATGATTTGGGTGATTTCATTGAGATCGGTGACCGGGCGACCGATCAGGCGCGGCATGATATAATCCTTGATGGCGCAGATGATGGATCCGTGGGTGTCGCCGGTGATCACAGCCGTTGCCGGGGCCTCGCCATGCCCCTTGTGGCCGGTGTCTGTTTCAATGATAAGGACGATATTTTCGATACGCTCTACGGTACGTAGCGCGGTCTTGAATGGGGTTACCAGGGGGACATTCAGCATAGCGAGCTTGAAATCAGTAATTTTCATAATAGGGTCCTGGATAAAAGATCATCGAATAGACTTGATGTTGGATACTGTATCCACATAAGTTCGTTTCGGGTTGCTTTGCAAGGGAATAATCGGGGTGATGGAGACGCCGTTCAGGGTGCCTTTATATATACTCCCATCCTGCTGCATATAACCAAGCCCCGTAACGTCATGGATCACAAAAGGTTGTCCGTCTGACTGACCAAGGATCATCATGACATGCCCAGGCATATAGACCATATCCCCCACGCGGGATTGATGCAAGACAGTATGCTTGACGTCCCGGGGGGTGTCTTTATCAAAGCGTGTATTTTGTCCGATGGGGCTTCTGGCTTGATCACCGGAATTGCGCGGCAACAGGATACCAAAGCTTTTGTAGACTTCGGAAACAAAGCCTGTGCAGTCCCGGCCATTGTAGCGGTGCCCCCAACCATAGCGCTCGCCAAGAAATTTAAACGCCTGCCGGATAATATTTTCTTCCGTAAAGGGTAAATAGCCTACGTGAACATCCTTGGCGCGGGAAATCAGCGCATGACGAAAAGCGAGGCTGCCGTCTGGTTGACGTATGGGGAGTTTCACCATATGGCTGAGATAAGGATTTTGGCCATAGAGGTTATGTTGAAATTCTTCTGGACGGTCGAGGGGAAGGCGAACCCCCATGTCCAGCTGCAATTCGGAGACTTCCGGCACCTCGGGGTTATAGGTGGTGTGGATTTTATCGCCCGTCACCAGCAGAAAATCTTTTGCCGCCTTGTAGGCGAGAATATCAGCGCGAGCGCCTACGGCGATATCCTTGTTTTGAACCCAGGCAATGTAAGTATTGCTCTGGATCAAGGACCAGTTGCCATCGACGCTTTCATGAAGGATCACAGCAATATCGGCAGGAAACAGAGTGGATTCCTGAAACCGTTCAATGTCTCTATTATCCGCATCGCTACTGAACAGAAGGTCAAGGGTGGGGTAGGTGCGTAAGGGTGTACGACGCACCGCCATGGCGAACCGCAGCATATTATTTTCTTTGATCGCCTCCAGGTTGAGGCTTGCTTCGTACCGGGAAAAATCTTTTTGGGTGACAGGGGTGCCATCGCTATAAATTCGGGGGTATTTAGGGACGTTGCTGATGGAACGAATGCGGGCCAAAAGATCGTCTCTGGACAAGTTTTGCGGCAGGGAAGCGAGGTTATAAAGGGTTTTTTCTGCGGCTATATTACGGGCATTGAAGTCGTGGATCTCTGCCGCTGTCATCAAAATTTTCGAACGGGATGACGAGGCAACCCAATGGTCCGGAGAAAGGTGTTTTTCCGTAATTCCCATGACATCAGATACAAAAGGATCCGTCAGGGGAGGTAAGCTCTGTTGAAGCGGGCTGTCTTGCGGCCCGCAGGCGGTGAGCAGCAGGGCGAAGGTTGCTGTCATAAGCGTTGAGGCCATTATTTTTTTTGCGGGAGCAATGTTACGGTATGTCATGAATTTTCTCTAAGTTAGAAGAGCCAGTATTTTCCCGACCAAAAGGCCGCCGCCCGTGCCAATGATATACCCCAGCATCGCCATAAGTACGCCGACCGGGATCAGGGCTTGAGAATAGGCGGCGGCAAGGATCGGGGCCGAGGCCACACCGCCAATATTGGCCAGCGATGCGACGCCGCAGGAAAAAAGATCCAGCTTGAATAATTTGGCCGCCACCATCATGCAGGCCCCGTGGATCAGTAAAATCATCAGACCGGCAAAGACAAAAAGCGGTGCTTGGGTCAATTCGGAAAAATCGGCTTTGGAGGCAATCAGGCCGATGATCGCATAGAGCATGACGTTGGCGATTTCATTCGATCCCGGCAGGCGGCCCAGGGGGCTCATGGCGGCCAGAACACCAAAAACGGTGACAATCAGTACGGCCCAGGTCGTCTGGGAGAAGAAGCTGCTGACAGGCATCAGTCCGGCCAGGGATTGGGCCACAGCCGAGGCCATCAAACCGGCCCCGATCAGAAAAATCAGTGAGGTAAAGTTCAACGGGCGCGGGGTCTTGTTTTCTTCCGCCTCGATCTTGCGGCCGATCTCATCCAGCAGACGAGAATTGCTTTTTGTCCAGCGATTGAAGATCGGGGCGTGGGGCACCAGAGCAAGCAGAAGAATCACCCATATGGCATAGTCTATGGAATCCATCAGCAGGGTATAACCCATGCTCGAATCCGGTACATTCAAGGCTCCCTGTATGGCGGCCATATTGCCGGTCCCGCCCATCCAGCTTCCGCTGAGCGCGGCAAAGGCCTTCCAGGAACCGTCCGGCAGCCAATGCATCAGCAGGCTGTAGGTGATAATAAAACCAATGCCGATGCTGACTGACGCGGCGGCAAAGGCCGTTAGCATGCGGGGGCCGAGGGCCGCAATCTGTCGCAGGTCGCCTTTGAGTAACATCAGGAAAATCATGGCCGGCAGTAGATTACCTTTGACGCCGCTATAGGTGGTGGAAACACTATCAGTTTCGGACCAGAGCCCCAGAGAGGCGAGGACCATAACGATAAAATACAGGGCAACCACACCGGGCACATAGTCAAATATTCTGAACCGTTTTGTATCTTCCAGCAGCTTAATGGCGCCGCCAATAAATATTAAAACAGCCAGATAGGTAAAACCGTTTGTGATCACTTTAGTCTGTTCCCTGTTTTTATAGGTATTTGAGTCTAAAATTTGTCTGCGTTTGATAGGTGATAGAATAAATTATTCAAACTATAACAGGCCCGTAAATAATGGGAAGGGAAAATTATCAAAACAAGACGTTTTCATTCAATATTGCGGAATTTATGGTGTTATTTCACGGGGGTTTGCAAAGAGTCTTTACATTCAGAATAATAGTTGGCATAAATTATTCCAAACTGAGGAACCCCAAGAGTAAAGCCAAACAAGAGTAGAGCCCAAATTGAGAGTCAAGCCCGTGCACCCTGCATCCCCCACAGAAGTTACTATTCTCGGCGTCGGAATTATCGGCATTATGTCAGGGCTGCAGCTTTTGGAGAGAGGCGTAGCGGTGACGTTCATTGACCGTCACGAGCCCGGTGATAGAGAGCAGACGTCCTACGGCAATGCGGGGTCTATATCCATCGGTAACATGATGCCCATGGGAAAACCGGGATTTATCAAGGAAGGGGCGGGGATGTTGATTGACCCGTTGGCGCCGCTGATGTTGCCAATTCAATATTGGCATCGTTCCGTCCCCTGGGTGGCAAAAGTCTGCGCCACGAGTTCAGAACGAAACGCGCTGGCGACAGCCCATGCGATCGGCGATCTCAATCTTGTGTCCGCTGCGGCCTGGCGAAAAACTGTGGCAGATCTGAAGTTGGGTGATTTGGTTCAGGCCACGGGATGGCTCAAACTGTATGAAAGCGAGGCCAGTTTTGCCAAAACCCGGCTGGAGCAACAGCTGATGACCGAACTGGGCATCGCCTATGAGGTTCTGGACCGAGAGCAGATTTGTGACCGGGAGCCGGATATTGCGCCTGTTTTTTACGGGGGGCTTTGCCAGACGGAATCTCTGGCTATCACCAACCCCGGAAAACTTATGAAGCGCCTATGCGCCGCAGCATTGTCGCGGGGGGCTATTTTCAAAAAAGCGGATGTATTGGCGATTGAACGGCAGGCAGACGGATATCGACTGGAATTGACCGGAGGCCCCCATGAATGCGCCACAGTTTTGTTGTCGGCGGGAGCCTGGTCACAACGTTTATTAGAGCCCCTGGGTTATCATATTCCGCTGGAAACAGAGCGTGGATACCATCTGATGTTTGACAGTGCGGCGTCCCTGAGTGGACCGGTGATCAACATGGATCGCTATATTGCCCTGTGTCCCATGGGGCCGAACATTCGGATGACCAGTTGTGTTGAATTGGCCGGTCTGGATCAGCCCGCTGACTATAATCGCATTACAAAACTGGCGGGAGTGGCTCAGAATTTTCTACCAAAACTGGGGAATGATGTGACAGACCGCTGGATGGGGTATCGACCTTCTCTGCCGGACAGCCGTCCGGTGATAGGCAAAGCTAGTAGAGATCCGGGCTTGTTTCTCGCCTTTGGGAATGGTCATCTAGGCATGACCCAGGGAGCGGGAACAGGGCAGCTTATTGCGGAACTGATTTGTACGGGAAAGACGTCACTGGATCTTCAGGCCTATTCACCGGTCCGGTTCAATGCATAGTTCAGACGTGACGTATTGATAAACAGACGACACGGCGAAAAAGGGAGAACCGGGTGATATGGAAGCGTTGAGTGTATTACCGCCACTTGTGGCCATTTTTATTGTGGTATGGCGCAAGGAAGTCATTCTGGCTTTGTTTTTGGCCATTCTAACATCGGAACTTCTTCTGGTAGCCAGTCCTGGAGTGTCGCTGCCCCTAATGGGCCTCCTGAACAGTCTGGAACGGGTCACGACGGTCTTTACCGACGCGGGTAACAGCCGCATATTGATATTCAGCCTGATGATCGGTGCGCTTCTGGCCTTTATCCGGGTGTCCGGGGGCATGACGGCCATGGTGGGCCTCCTGATCAACAGTGGTCTGGCGCGCGGTCAGCGCTCGGTCAGTGCGCTAACCAGCCTGACGGGGATGGTTGTTTTTATCGAATCCAATTTAAGCGTTCTGACGGCCGGTATATTATCGCGTGGTCTGTTTGATAAATATGGCATGAGCCGGGCGCGCCTCGCCTATATCATCGATAGCACCAGCGCCCCGGTGTGTATTTTGATCCTGCTGAATGGGTGGGGGGCTTATATTTTGGCCCTGTTAGCCGGATATGACCTGAAATTAAGCCCTGCGGAAATATTATGGGGAACGGTCCCTCTTAATTTTTATGCATTGGTGACTTTGGCGATCGTTTTTTACACGGCTTATACCGGCCGGGTTCATGGACCCCTGAAGGCGGCCGAGGCCCGAATGGATACAGGAGACAGTAGCCCTATACCGGAACACGCCCCAACCAAGGCGCGTTTTATGGTGGTTCCTCTGCTGGTTATGGTCCTGGGCATGGTTAGTTTTATGTATTGGACGGGGGACGGGGATCTGTCTAAAGGCAGCGGATCAAAATCAGTATTATATGCGACGGCGCTCGCCTGTCTGACCGGATATATCATGATGCTGATGTCCGGGAAATTCGGTCATTCTCAATTGGTTAAAATTTCTTTTGACGGTATGGGGGAACTTTTACCCCTGGTGACGATTGTTTTGTTTTCTTTGGCCTTGGGAGCCAGTTTGAAGCAACTGGGGACAGGAATCTTTATTGCCGGACTGGTGGGGGATTTTTTACCCCTGTATCTGGTCGTGCCGATGCTGTTTATTGCGGGAGGATTGATGTCCTTCACCACGGGAACGTCTTGGGGAACTTTCGCCATTCTTATTCCGCTTGGGGTGCCGCTGATTAATGAATTGGGCCTGCCGCCGTCTCTGGTATTGTCGGCCATTATGGGGGGCGGCGTGTTCGGGGATCATTGTTCCCCCATATCGGATACGACAGCAGTATCAGCTATTGCCAGTGGCTGTGACCTTTTGGAACATGTACGCACTCAGTTGCCCTATGCCTTGACCGCAGGGGGGATCAGTCTGATCCTCTATATTATCGCCAGTTTGGTTTTGCTCTAGACGAGACTTAAACATTTAAAACGGAGAAAACAGGATGAAGAATTATACACGCGCCTTGTGCAGCCTATTGATGATAGGGACATCTGTTGCGGCTTATGCCAAGACGACGGATCAATTAAGCATACCTGAGGTTCTGACGATGGATACTCATGTTGATATTCCTTATAATTTTGCCACGCCGATGGTCGATGCAGCCCGGGACCTTCATCAACAGGTCAGTTTGGATAAAATGGAGGCCGGCGGTCTCAATGCGGCTTTCTTTATTGTTTATGTGGATCAGGAGTATCGCAATGACTGGGAATATGAGGCGGTAAAAAAAGCATCATTCATGAAGTTCGAAGCCATTCACCGCATGGTGCGGACCTATCCTGAACGTGTGGGACTGGCTCTGACCGCAGATGATGTGAGCAAGATTGCTGAAACCGGCAAACGAGTGGCCTTGATCGGTATAGAAAACGGCTTTGCCATCGGCAAGGATATCAATTTGCTCCAACGGTATTATGATCTGGGGGCGCGTTATATTACGCTTATTCATAATGGTCATAATGACATTGGCGACAGCGCCCAGCCTTTAGACCATTTTGGGGATGCGCCCGAGGAACATGGTGGGTTAAGCGCTTACGGGCGGGAAGTGATCGCCAAAATGAATGAGTTGGGCATCATGGTGGATGTCTCTCATGCGGCGAAGACAACCATGATGCAGGCGGCAAAAATTTCAAAGACCCCCGTCATAGCCTCCCATTCCGGGGTGCGGGCTCTTGTGGATCATCCCCGAAATATGGATGACGAGCAACTTTTGGCCATGAAAAAAGCAGGCGGTGTGGTGCAAATTACGGCAGTGGATTTGTTTCTGCAGCAGCGCTCGGCTGAATATAATGCGGCGGTGGAAAATATTCGTCAGGACTTGGGGCTGATCGATTTTCATATGGAGCGCACTGCCTCACCCGAGCTTTTGGCACTCTATCATTTGCGCCTGAAGAAGGAGGTTGATGCGAAATGGCGGAGGGCGTCCGTCAAAGATTTGGTAGATCAGATTGATTATGTGGTTAAGCTGATTGGCATTGACTATGTCGGCATTGCCTCTGATTTTGATGGCGGCGGCGGCATTGAAGGGTGGGATGACGCTTCTGAGACCTCCAATGTGACTCGGGAACTGGTGGCGCGCGGGTATAACGAGCAAGATATCGCGAAAATATGGGGGGGCAATCTGTTGCGGGTGATGAGAAGAGTTGAACAAAGGGACGGGAGGTAAGCAGCCACTGGCTTTGGTATGTTAACTATTCCGAGGCGAAGCGGTTTCACTTGAGGACTGGATGAGATGCCCTAGTTTGTTAGACACTTTTCACGTTACATTTGATCCGTTGTGTCAACTTCCGTTTAGTTCGAGCTCCCGCAACCAAATCACAAGCCAGTAAGTCACATAACTTGCTGGTTTTTTTGATTCAAACTTCCGTGATTTGATGACCAAAAAAACCTCTTAACGGATCACTTCGGCGGGGTCAGGACACATCCCAGCTATAATGACGGGCGGCCTTGAGATAGGCCGCGACCTCGCCCCAGAACCGCAGGTTTTCCTCCGGGTTGTCGCGTTTGCGGGCATAACGCACCCGCCGCCGCAGCTCCTGCATCGGATCGGGGTGGTGGAGCAGAATGCTGTGCGCCACCTCCAGCGGGTGGGCGATGTCCCACAGGCTGCGGGATGTCGGCGGAGGCGTCAGAGATTCTGAAGGCGCGGGGTCTGAAGGAATGGTTTCCGAAAGGGCGTCATCCCGGTGGGGCGGCGGCGAGGTGTGGGCGTGTGAAGGTCTGTCGGTCATCTGGGGCCTCTGTGTTCTGATGCGACCAGGGCCTGATGATCATGCCCTGGACTGGGACCGGGCTTTCTTTGTCATAAAAAAAAGCCCGGCTCGGGGCTCGAAGAGACGCGACTAGACGCCTGCTGCAAGTTGTTTTGCAGCGCTCCCGACAAAAAAACTCAAAAAGAATCTTTCCGCCCGGCCACATTGGCTCACTCGCGTAAGCCAACGAATTCACAGGATAGGGATAACCCTTTATTCTGTAAACCACAAATCTCGTTTGCGCTGCTCCGTACATGAAAGACACTCGGGAGACAAAGGCGCTCTTCTAGTCGTCGTGCTCTTCGAAGCACACGCCATCAAAGATGACGATTTCCCACGGAAAAAAACATACCGGGAGCAAGATCATTATACGGGAATAAGTTTTTGGGCGCAATTATAAAGTGCGACGATACGGATGAAACTTAATTAGATAAGAACGTTCTATCGAATAGTATCCAACACAGCATTGGAGCACCCTTGTTCTATGATTTATTAAACTTCTCTAGCTTTCTTTGTAATGGATAGCAATTTTCTACCACACTATTGATCTCCTCATCTGTAAAACCAATAACCTTCAAAAAATGGAATTGAAAAATAACATCCATTTTCTCACATAATTCCCAGAGTTCTATACCTTCAACGGCTTGGTCTTTCAAAGACTTGCTGTAATGAGTCAGATAATTTCTTGTTGAAACTATATCCCAGATGAAGCTCTCCCTTTCTTTATTAATTCCTAGGAATTTTTTAAAAGGCTCTATAATCCTTTTAAGTCGCTTTCCAAAATTGATTTCGTTTCCATGCATTAACCGACCTTCTAGCCACTTCATTTGGTCTCGGGGACATCCGTCAAGAATCTTTTTTCTCAAAGAATTATATTCCTCTGAATCCATTAGCGTTTCATCGTTCGTTCTTCTGTGATAATTTTCAAGTCCTTGAGCAAGGGCTAAAAATCTTCCTTCAAGAAACTTTTGACCGCCATTTTGTGTCGAGAAGTATAAGTTTAAAGCTGGGGATAAATCTTTATACGCATTTATCCATTTATTAAATATAAGTTGTGCGTTGTCCTTGATGGAATCAAAATTAAACAGCATTTTATGTTGTGCCTGGCTGGGCACTTTTTCAGAGTAGGGTTTGCTTTCATAGTAAATAGAAATTGGTGTGGGGTATTTTTTGTTCCCTCCCCAATCGCTTAATTTTTCTAACGTTGTTGCTGAAATATTTTTCATTGTCACGGTTTCATCCATTACAAAGCACATTAAATTTGTAAGCTTGAAAGCAACATCTGTGAATTCTGATAGGCCCCGTAATTCTTTAGATTTTAACTTAAAATAAGTCAGTTGAGTAATTTTTGCTTCTGGCGGGTTTGAAGTTTCTAACAACACTCGGCGGAAAAAAATATCAAGTTCCATGCCATTATCTAATGTAAAGCCAATGTTCTCTGGTAGCTTGCAGCTAATTGTTGTTGTCCTTCTATTCTGATCCGTATCGGTACTTAAACTGCGAATTCCAACCCATTCATCCAGACAATCAACAGAAAATGATAGAGTGTTAAAGGTAACTTTTTCATCTTTCTCCCAAGCGGCCCCAACTAAAGCGCCATTAACGATAATCCTTGATATACATCCTGTTCCGTATGACTTGTTGGCGAAAAAACAATCATTAAGGGTAACTAGCCCGCCTTGTTCAATATCACCTATTATTCTTGTAATTTCGTAATCGTCATTAAAAGATTTGGCACTTTCGTCCCAAAGGCCAATAACTTCTAATTCTATTTTTCCACCGTCGCTGATGATTAATGTACCAGGAATCTTTTTATTCTCATTTTCGGGCAACCAAAAAAGACCGCTTTTTTTGTATTCTGTTTCTACTCTCATTAAAATCCCTTTTGAAAACAAATGATCTTATAATGACTGCATCTTCTAATATGGCTTTCAAGCTCAAACTACTCCTCATCGTACCCAATAGATTTATAATTGTGAGTTCTTTTCAACAGAGCCATATCTAGAGATTAATTCCCCAACATCACTATGATTAGGTTCTTTTCCTTGCAGACCATTGAGTATGCTCTCTTGAAAATGCTGACTCACTGTTTACTACAAAATTCGAGAGCAATTTTTCAGATTCAACGTCTTCCGCCTCGCTTTTAATTAACACTATTTCGTGCGCGGCAAGAGAATAAGAAGAATTCAACTCATTATGTTTCTTTGATTGAAGCCAAGTTAAAACGGCACTCGCCGCGGTTGCTACGACCTCTATAGGTAATGATATTGAGGGTTCCTTAACCCGATACAAAAGCATAAATACCGCCAGAGAATGCAAAATTATAGATATTATAAACCACTGTTTTGCTTTACGTTTGTTGAAGAGGGCTTTTTTTCCATACCATGTTGCTTGATCACCAACACGCTCTTTCTTATATATTTCCAGCCTTTCTTCAAGAGGAAGATTTCTAATTTCCTTCATCTCATCTGATATGGCATTGCCATTATTATTTTGTGAATCCAAATGCCCGGATAACGACTTATTCTGATTTAGAATTGACTTTAAATCTGACAAAAACTCCTTTCTTATTTGTTCTTCAGGGACTTCGTGATCATAGGGTTCTGCTCTCATAACCCACCGCCAAGATCTTGTCTTTATTGACTCAGCAACAGCTCTTCCATTGTACCAAGTATCTTCGGGTTTTTGCACATTCAACCATATTAATATACCTAATGTAATCAGAAAAAGGGATACAGAGGCTAATGCACCATATGATTCATTAGGAAAATAAAATGCTATAAGAGCAGCAATAACAAGTAAAATCAGATAACTTTTAAGCGCGAAGTAATAGCGAGACTGAGCTTTCAGGGACGCCATATCTGCAGATTGAAAAAGTGCAGGAAGGTGCTCATCATCAAACTTTTTAATGGGCATAATTAACACCCTAGTTTTTTGTATATCTGATCTTCATAATAATATGAAAGACCATCACTTCCCATCTCATAGTTTACGATGGCATGGGCAATAATTTTAGGAGAAAATGAGACAAAAACAGCTCCTATTTCTCGTATAATTGGAGGGCATGTATCCTTAACCATAATACGGGAACCGTCCAAGTTTACTCCTATAATTGTACATTTCTTTTCGATTGCGACCTCAGCCTCCCAGCGCACATATTTGTGCTTACTTTTAGTATCTTCTCCAATAAGAAGAATATATTTTCCAGCCATATTAATTCGGTCACGACACCTACTTTTTATATATTGTTCGTTTTCTGATTTGATTTCTGTATTTAACTGACAGTCAGTAAAGTTGAAATCAATATTTTTGTTAGCCTTCCAAGCCTTCATAAGGCCATAACTTTTAATGTCGTTACTACTAAATCCTACAAAAGTCCTTGGTAATCCCATTTTCTATTCCCTTTGATATGTTTAGTTATTTTTTGCATTGTGCAGCATTAAGCATTAAGAGCATTCTTTATTTCCTCTTCACAAAACCCATATATCCAGATTGCGCCACAACCAAGCAGTGGTTGCGGTGATTTATGAGTTTTCTTCTCTTTAACAGCTACAATTTTCTTTTTAAGATTTTTGGCCTGTTCAATTTCCCAATTAACCCATTGTCTTGTGTGAGTATTTTCGCCAATAAATACAACAAAATAATCTGCTTTGTTAATCTGTTCTCTTATTCTTTTTTTGAGGTAATATTCGTCTTTGCTTTTTATCTTTATACCAGTTGACACATCTTCTATATTTAGTCGGTTAGTCTTTCCCCAAGCCATAATAAGATTTTTAAAATGACTATTACCTTTCGAGTAATAACTGACGAAAATTTTTCTCGGCCGGCCATTGATATATATGAACCCCCCCAAGCCAATCATTCCTAGAAAGGCGGTGTAAGCAATAAGCATCACTAATTCATACTCCTCTGATTTTACTCGTATCTGTGAATCAATACTCTAGTGTCCGCGATAGGCGAGTAGCAAACTTCTCACCCCAACCCCTCAATCTTCTTCTGACATAATTTATCGGCCATTTTAAGTAGTCTTTTCTGGCAGAGGCTTAAGCGTTTGATCTCCGCCTCGCTCATTTTATATTGCCGGAACCGGTGCGTGCCGCCGTGGGCGTGACGCAGGCGGTCGAACTCGGCCTCATAGTCCTCCGTCCCGTGGAACCAGGGCTGGCGCAGGTCGGGGGCCAGCGCCTCGGCCCGCGCGCGCAGGAAAGCGATGTCCGTTTCGGGGTAGCTGTGGCCGTGGAGGGTTGTGAGGAGCATATGATAGGCCGCCTCGATGCTGTTGCGGAGCTGGGCGCCGGCGCGGCGGTAATTCTTCTGCCGAAAGAACTGACGCTGCTGTGCCATAAAGGCCGCGATCTCCGCCTGAAACTGATCCTGCTGGCGCTGGGCGCGGGCGGCGGGGTCTGTGTCCTCCGGCGCCGGATCAGAGGCCCAGATGTTGCTGCCGTCCTCATAGAGCAGTCGGCCCCGGGACAGGACATGATGGTAAAAGGGCGACTTGTGACGGACCGCGCCATTCACCCCGCGGGCGTGATCGACCCGCAGATAGACCGGCGCCGTCAGGGCGTCGAGCTGTTGGCGCACCGCCGCCCAAACTTTCGGGCGGGTCATTTTCTTCTGATTGACCTCGACAAAGATCTGCCGGCCGGGGAAGATTTGGTGGTCGTCAAAGCTGTAAATCCGCAGGATCCGGCCGAGGTTATTTTTGTTCAGGTTTGCCGGGTCTTTGCGGGGTTTGAGGGTCTGCCCGGCGCGTAAGCTTTTCACCGGTGGCGTGAAGTTATCGTCTGTGGGGTGTGGGTCTGCTTTTGGCGGCGCGCGGCGGGGAACGGGTCTGCTGGCCTCATTGAAGCCCACCCGAATGATCGCCAGGGTGCGGTTGAGGTCCGGCGACAACGTGTCGGACCGGATGCCGGCTTTGATGAATGCTCTGGGATGGGCCAATAGTGTCCCCATATTATCTGCTTCCCCGTTTATTGTGAGTTCACCATATTATACATGCACGCCATAGTACACAATAATCGGTCGTCAATATAACCGCGTGCAGGATGCGGCAGGCGTTCCCATTCTGATCCGCAGATCAGGGCCAGGTCAGACATCCCCCGTCCCGGATTCGAGATTTTATCCTGCACGCAGAAGCGTCCTTCGTCAGATTGAGCATGAGCTAAATCCAGGCCGGTCCAATCGGTTCTGCCAAAATAAATTTCATTATTCATTCGGAAAATTTTGACGACAATGGACTCCGCGATCGGGGTTTTTAAGCGGTTATACTCATCTTTTTAGCGTATAACGGCAAGGCGGCGGCCCATTGAAAGGATTGATCTGGTGATTGACGGGGAAAGTTGCCACAGTTATATTGCCCTCGCGGCGACACTGTTGGTGACGGGGGATATCACCTGAAATCCTGCCTCCCGGCGACGCACGATTTCGACGGAAATACGCGGTCATTGCCGTTCCGTCACAGACAAATAAAACATAACGGAAGCATCATGACCCCCGCAATAGCAGTTCATAATATTGTTAAAAGATATGACGGCGGTTTTCTCGCCCTGGATGATGTCAGCCTGAGCGTGCAGCCGGGAGAAATATTTGCCCTGCTCGGGCCCAACGGCGCCGGAAAAACCACGTTGATCAGCATCATCACGGGAATCGTGACCGCGAGCGGTGGCCGGGTCGAGGTTCTCGGCCTGGACTCGGTGAAAGACTACCGCCAGGCGCGCCGCCACATCGGTCTTGTGCCTCAGGAACTGACGACAGACGCCTTCGAGACGGTCTGGAATACGGTCAGTTTCAGCCGGGGCCTGTTCGATAAACCGGCCAATCGTGACTATCTCGAAGAATTGTTGAAAAGACTGTCGCTGTGGGACAAGAAGAATGCCCAGTTGCGCATGCTGTCCGGCGGTATGAAACGGCGGGTCATGATCGCCAAGGCCCTGTCCCACGAGCCCGACATCCTGTTCCTTGACGAACCGTCCGCGGGCGTCGATGTCGAGTTGCGGAAATCCATGTGGGACCAGGTGCGCGCCCTTCGCGATACCGGCGTTACGGTTATTCTCACCACCCATTATCTCGAAGAGGCGGAACAGATGGCCGACCGGATCGGGGTGATTAATCAGGGTAAGCTTATCCTGGTGGAAAACAAGAAAACCCTCATGAAGAAGCTCGGCAAGAAAGAACTGGTGCTGGAGCTTTGCGCGCCGCTGGGGGAAATCCCCGGGGCTCTGTCCGGGGACAATCTGCATCTGTCCGACGATGGTATGCAATTGACTTTCACCTATGACCCGACCAAAGAAGACAACGGTCCGGTGGGGCTTCTGGAACGGTTGAAGCAAGAGGGGGTGAAATGCCGGGACATCAATACCCGGGAAAGTTCATTGGAAGAAATATTCGTACAATTGGTGGGTGAGGCATGAATTATCGCGGGATATGGTCCATTTATAAATTCGAGATGGCGCGCACCTTCCGCACCATCGGTCAGAGCATTGCCGCACCGGTGATTTCCACGGTGCTGTATTTTATCGTTTTCGGATCGGCCATCGGGTCGCGCATCAGCGACATCGACGGCGTCCCTTATGGGGCTTTCATCGTGCCGGGACTGATCATGCTGACTATCTTGGGCCAGAGCATTTCCAACGCCTCCTTCGGCATTTATTTTCCCCGTTTCACCGGGACGATCTATGAGATCCTCTCCGCGCCGCTGTCCTTTCTGGAAATTACCATCGGCTATGTGGGGGCGGCGGCGACCAAATCGATCGTCATCGGCCTGATTGTGCTGTTCACCGCCGGTTTCTTTGTGCCGCTAGAGGTCCAGCACCCCTTTTGGATGGCCTTCTTCCTGGTGATGACCTGCGTCACCTTTAGCCTTCTGGGTTTTATCATTGGCATCTGGGCGGACGGGTTTGAAAAGCTGCAGCTTATCCCGTTGTTGATCGTGACGCCGCTGACCTTTCTCGGGGGCAGTTTTTATTCCATTACCATGCTGCCGGCCTTCTGGCAAAAACTGTCCCTGCTCAATCCGGTGGTCTATCTCATCAGCGGCTTCCGCTGGAGCTTTTATGAAAGTTCCGACGTCAGTCTGATGACAAGCCTGATTATGATTCTGGTTTTTCTCCTGTTGTGCATCGCCGTGCTCGCCTGGATTTTCAAGACGGGATACCGCCTTAAGAGCTAGAATTTGAGGTTTCATGAGAATTTCATGGCACAGAATTTAGGAAACGTAATGTATCAGGCCTTTACTCTACGATAAAAATCATGGCGAAATATTCGGATTGATGGAATCCATGACAATCTCGACGGCTTGATCGCGGGTGAGGACAAGAGGAGGGGACAGGGTGGGGTGTACCCGGATTCGGACCACTGCTCTGGATTCTGACAAGGCAGGCTTACTGTCCGTTGCTCCAGACCCCTTATTTACAGGGGGCTATTTCAAGAATATTTCGGTCGAGTAGATTTTGTAAAATTTCAGGATGGTTGGTAAATAGTTCCGCTGAGAAGGGGGCTTCCTGCGCCATCATATTGACGAGAAACAGATCAGAAAAATCCAGTTCGAAGGTGAAGTCACCTGCCGAGATACAATATTTTTGCGGGACGTTCAAAGGGGTAAACATTAATTTCACGGCGGGTGGCTTGATCAGCAGGATATTTCCCGCGATGATGTCCGTTGCATTATCATCATCATCATGGGCGTCATCATGGGCGTCATCATCTGTATCGTCATAAGTTTGATGGGGGGCGCAAAAATAATGGGTCAGCCATTTGGTGAAATAATCCTGATCGAAAATCTCAGTCATAAAAGACTTTAAATCATTAATATGGTTTGGGGCAACCTGAAAGGGGACGGCGCTTTCGCTGAGGTTTTGACCCAGATATCGCGGGATGTCGTGGTGATGTTCTTCTATGTAATGGCCAAATTCGCTGAGCATTTCGGACAGGGACGGCCCTAGAAATCCCACGGAATAGGTGAGGGAGGGTGCTAAACTGACCCCTTGATGGGCAAACCTTGGGGGAATGTAAATGACATCTCCTTCTGTGACGGTGATGTCGTCCCCTTCAAAGGTGTTTCTTAATATTTTGAGGGGGATGTCTTCGATATAGTCTTCATTTTTGAGGGCATCATGGGCGACTTTCCAGCGTCTTTCGCCTTTCCCCTGGACCAGGAAAACATGATAACTGTCCGTATGCGCGCCTACGGTGCCGCCTTTTGGCGAAAAACTGACCATAATATCATCAAGCAGCCACCGGGGGGTGAAGTTGAAATATGTCAGAAGCGCCGCCGTTTCCTCATGAAATTGGTCGGTATTCTGGACAAGCAAGCTCCAGTCTTCTTCGCCTAATTCGCCAAAAACCGTCTCGTCAAAGGGGCCGTGATCACATGTCCAGTCGCGCTGTGTTTCGCCTTTTCGCACCAGGCGGGATTTGACGTCCTCTTCCAGTGAGAGTCCCGCGAGATGGTCTTCATCAATCAGGGCGCCTGTGATCTCCTTTGGGATCATACCGCGCACGACAAAGGGCTTTTTATTCCAAAAGTCACGGAAAAATTCTTCTGTTGTGGGAAGGGAATCAAGAATAAGAGACATGGAGAAAAGCCTATATAAGTAAAAAACTATAGATAAACGGTAAGTCGAGCCGAGTAAAGCAGGTTTGATTTGACAAACTATCTGATATGAGTAATGACCCCTTATTGATGTCGTGTTTTTAGGAAAGAATAGTCAAATGGAAATCACTGTAAATTTTTTGGACAATCTTCGGCTTGAGGCGAAGTTTGATGATTTTACGGTGACGACCGACCAGCCTGTTCGCTATAAGGGCGATGGCACCGCGCCAAGTCCCTTTGATTATTTTCTGGCCTCTTCCGCCCTCTGCGCGGCCTATTTTATCAAGGTTTATTGCCTGTCCCGTGATATCCCGACAGATGATATCCGGGTGTCGCAGAATAATATTATCGATCCGGAAAACCGATATAATCAAACCTTCCAAATTCAGGTCGAATTGCCGTCCAGCATTTCGGAACGGGACCGGCTGGGTATTTTAAGGTCGGCGGACCGCTGCACGGTGAAAAAAGTCATTCAGCAAGCGCCTGCGTTTACCATTGATCCTGTGGAAAATCTGAATGATGCGCCGTTGCTGCAGGGGTTTGGCGGCGATGGCCAAACGATGATTGTCGGCAAGGACCTGCCCTTGGAACAGACGATTGCCAATATGTCGTCGATCCTGTCCGATATTGGCGTTAATATTGAAATTGCGTCCTGGCGCAATCTGGTGCCCAATGTCTGGTCGCTGCATATCCGCGAAGCCGCGTCACCGATGTGTTTCACCAACGGGAAAGGGGCGACGAAGGAAAGCGCGCTCTGCTCGGCTTTGGGCGAATATATCGAACGGATGAGCTGTAATTTCTTCTATAATGATTATTATTTTGGCGAAGAAATCGCACACAGCACATATGTCCATTACCCCAATGAAAAATGGTTTCTAGCCGGCCCGGATGATACCTTGCCAGAAGGGTTGCTGGATGAAAGATGTCTTAGCCTGTATAATCCAGAGGATGAATTAAGGGCGTCGCATTTAATTGATACCAATTCGGGACGCGCCGACCGGGGAGTTTGCGCCTTGCCCTTCACGCGCCATTCAGATCAGGAAACCGTCTATTTCCCGTCTAACCTGATCGAAAATCTATTCCTCAGCAATGGCATGAGCGCCGGCAATAATTTGCATGAAGCCAAGGTGCAATGTCTGTCGGAAATATTTGAACGCGCCATCAAACGGCAAATTATCGAGCAGGAAATCATCCTGCCCGATGTGCCCAAAGAAATTCTGGCAAAATACCCGGCTATTCTGGCCGGGATTGACGAGCTGGAAAATAAAGGCTTCCCCGTTTTGGTCAAGGATGCGTCTTTGGGGGGGCGGTTCCCTGTGATGTGTGTGACCTTGATGAACCCGAAAACAGGCGGGGTTTTTGCCTCCTTTGGGGCGCATCCCAGCTTTGAAGTGGCGATGGAACGCTCCCTCACTGAATTATTGCAGGGCCGCAGTTTTGAAGGCTTGAATGACGTGCCGCCGCCGACCTTCAACAGCCATGCCGTGACCGAGCCGAGCAACTTTGTTGAACATTTTATTGATTCAACCGGCGTCATCTCCTGGAAGTTCTTTAGCGCGAAACAGGATTATGCCTTTTGCGAATGGGATTTCAGTGGCACGACCGCGGAAGAAAACAACCGACTGATGCAGATATTGGCCGACTTGGGGAAAGAGGTTTATATCGCGACTTACGCAGACTTCGGGGCGGCGGCCTGCCGGATCCTGGTGCCGGATTATTCCGAAGTCTACCCGGTGGAGGATTTGATTTGGGACAATACCAACAAAGCTCTCCTGTTCCGGGAAGATATTTTAAATATCCATACCTTGACGGATGGGGAGCTTGAGGATCTTCTTGAGCGGTTTGAAGAGTCTGAACTGGATCATTATACAGTCATCTCAAACTTGATCGGAATCGAATTTGATGAAAATACAATATGGGGTCGGCTGGATATCGGGGAGTTGAAAATAATGATTTATTTGGCCCTGCAACAGTTTGAAGAAGCGAAAGAGATCGTTGCCGACTTCTTGAACTTTAATGACAATACCGTGGAACGTGTTTTGTTTTATCAGGCCATGAACGCGTTGCTGGATATTACCCTTGATGATGAGCTGGATATTGATGATTATGTCCCGAACCTCACCAGAATGTACGGTGTGCAGGTTATGGAAAACGTGCTGGGGTCTGTGACGGGGGAGGTCAGATTTTCCGGCTTAACCAAGACGAGCATGAAACTCGAAGGCCTGGACAAACATCTGAAATTGATCGAAAGCTATAAAAAACTCCATAAGGCGCGGGGATTAAACCACTAAAGACGTAATGTGTCGGTGGGATATAGCTTGACATCGTCCCGTCAGGGGAAGGTCTAATAAATAGGGATAAGATGGCCTTAAGGATTAATAACCGTGATATGCGGCGTTTGTGGCTTGAGACAAATGGCCTTGCAGGGCAGCCGTCAGGGGCGCCTGACCCTGTTCAGATTATTAAGAAACTGGGGTTTGTTCAGCTTGATACTATTCAGAATGTATCACGGGCTCATCACCATATATTATGGAGCCGCAATGAAAAATATCGGGAGCCGATGCTGGACGAGCTGCTGCGTTCTAAACAGGATATATTCGAACATTTCACCCATGATGCATCGGTTTTGCCAATGGACTTCTATCCCGTGTGGCAAAGAAAATTTCGGAAAATCAGGCAGAAAACGGACGGGTCAAAATATTATGAGGACCTGAAAAACAGTATTTGGCAGGATGAGGTAAAATCCCGTATCGCCGCAGAAGGGCCTCTCTCCACCAGGGATTTTGACAGTAAAATAAAAGGGGAGAAGAAAATGTGGTCGCGGCCTCCCCATAAACAGGTGCTGGATTATTTATGGTATGTGGGGGAGCTTTCCACCTCATACAGAGAGAATTTTCAAAAATTTTACGACTTGCCAGAACGTGTTATTCCACACAATATCAGGACGCAAGTTCTTTCTGATCAGGAGCAGCTGGAGGGGTTGTGTCATGCTGCCCTGAGCCGCCTGGTCGCGGGCAGTTTAAAGGAAATTAAAAACTTTTGGGAAGCCAAAGAAATAAAAGAAGTAAAGACGTGGGTAGAGCAAAACCCAGACCAAATTATCCCCGTTGAGTGGGAAACAGCCAGCGGCTCCTATATCAAATCATTTGCCCTTAATAATATTGAAGAGCGGTTGCAGAATATATCTCCGATTTCTTCGCGTATGAGGATCATAAACCCCTTTGATCCTGCCGTTCGGGATAGGACGCGGTTGAAGCATATGTTCGGCTTTGATTACAAGATCGAGATTTTTGTTCCCGCTGCACAGCGCCGGTGGGGATATTATGTGTATCCTTTGCTTGAGGGAGAGCGGTTTGTCGGGCGGATAGAGGTGAAGGCAGACCGTAAAGCGGGGTGCCTGAATGTCCTTAACTTCTGGGCCGAAGAAGGGATTAAGTGGGGGGTCGGGCGGCAACAGAAACTAGACCGTGAATTGTTGAAATTCGCAAATCTGGTAAATATCGATAAAGTTATCTGGGTAAAATAGAAATAAAGGAGCTAGCTCTGAAAGGGGGCTTTCCCGTTAAACCGTGTTGAAATATTATGATTTGGCCTGGGCCTGAGACGGGGCCTTTTAAAGGTGTCATATTTTCATTGATATCTCACGCTGGCTCAGAAATATCTCACTCTGGTTCAGGTTGGAGCCGCCAATCTCATGGAATAAAACCATGGATAACGTCATCTGGCTGGATGTGTTTCCACCTTGCGGCGATATGGCGGTTGGGACGCATCAAATAAAATGTTTCTTCGCCGGTGCCATAAGCTTTAAAAATTTCCCATGACCGACCCGGTCAATAGCTATTGACTATATGTTCTGGCTGGTTCACAGTTTTGGCCGAAGAACTCGGGGCTTTTGTTCCCGTGCCACAAGGATTCAAAACACAAACTAAAATTCGAAATATCGGGAAGGGTTTAATAATGACGCCGGATGAATTACCAGTCAGTGTGCAATTTCTTCAATTGATTACCGCGAAATGGGTGGTCAAGCCAATGTATGTGGCAGCCAAGCTCAAGCTCGCCGATCATATTAAAAGCGGTGTGACTGATGTGGCCTCCCTCGCCGAAAAAACCGGCACCAAGGCGGACATGCTCTATCGGTTACTGCGGGCGTTGAGTAGTGTTGGCATCTTTCATGAGGGGGAGGGGCAGAATTTTACCCTAACGCCGCTGGCCGAATGTTTGTTGGATGAGCCGGGCTCGCCGCGTGACATGCTCTTGTTTGTCAATGATCCGGTGCATGATCGCGCCTGGGACCATTTGCACTATTGTTTGGAAACCGGCAATGTCGGTTTTGAAAAGGCACACGGCGCGGGCATCTTTGACTATTGTAAAACCGACCTGGATTTTTCCGAAGTCTTTAACCGGGCGATGAGTTCGAATGGGCAGGCCGTGCACAGCGCAACGGCCTCCGTTCTGGATATATCGTCCGTCGACACCCTCTATGATATTGGTGGCGGCCATGGACATTTGATCAAGTTTCTTATGGATAAAGCCCCCTCCCTGAAGGGCGGCGTGTTTGACCTGCCCCATGTGGTTGCGGGGGCGGAGGACGCCAAATATCCTGAATTGAAAATTATGGCGGGCAGCTTCTTTGAGGATATTCCCAAAGGCGCGGACGCGCATATCCTGAGCTTCATCATTCACGACTGGGACGATGAAAGCGCGGTGAAAATCCTTCAAAACTGTTATCAGGCGCTGCCGGCGGGCGGGCACTTATTTATCTGTGATGCGATCATCAATGAACCCAACGCCCCGAACTTGGGGAAACTGCTCGATATTGAAATGATCGTGATGACTACCGGTAAGGAAAGGACCGTCGATGAGTTTAAAACGCTGATCGAAGCCAGTGGCTTTGCCTTTGAAGGCATTGTTGACACACCCGGTCCGCATTCCGTCATCTGTGGGCGCAAATAATGGCGTAAATACTTCTGCGCGACAGGGCCCGGACGGGTGTGAAATCAGGCAAGGTGGCGAGGCACGGTTCTTTTGGTGCAGGAACAGGACTGCGGGGACCTCTCCTGTATTCTTAAAAACAGAGGGGATTAAAATGACCGGCAACTTCTACCTGATATACCTATTCTCAAGCCAGGGCTATATAGTAAACCCTAGCCTGTTTTGTCTAAAAATGGTGTGATCTGAGACAGACCAAGAGCCGTCGTCAGGCGTCGATCTGGGCGGTGACTTCTACTTCGATCAGGAATTCTGGCATCGCCAGGGCGGCAACCCCCAAAAGGGTGTTGGCGGCCGGCAAACTGTCGCCGTAAAATGCCGCAATGGCCGGACCAATATGGTCGAGTTTATCCGGGCTGTAATTCACGACATAGGTCCGCATGCGGACCACATCGGCGGGGGTGGCCCCGGCGGCGGCCAATACCTGTTTCAGATTATCGAACACCTGACGACACTGGCTTGCCAGATCATCTCCTCCGACCACATTATAGTCCTTGTCCCACGCCACCTGCCCGGCGCAATGGATGGTTTTGACAGATGTGCTGGTTGTCGCATGGGAAAACCCAAATGCCACGGTGCCATACATATCTTCGGGGTTAAGTACCTCTCTGCTCATTGTTTGTTATCCTTTCTCTGTTGTCAGACCGGCGTGACGCCATAGGGGATTACCCCGGTTTCCGCCATATAATCCTGGAGGTCATATTCCATCAATTCCATGTAATTGCCGAAAGGATCGCGGAGATATTGCGCCCGGGCGCCCCGTGTCGGGCCCTCTTCCATGATGATGGGGCCGGCCATGGCCGTGCAACCTTTCGTTTCAAGATAGGCTACGGCCGTTTCGATATTATCCACCTTGAAGGCCAGGTGATGCCCGCCGATATCGCAGTTGCGGGGTGGCATTGTCTGCTGATCCACCGGCTTCTCATATTCAAACAATTCAATCATCAGGTTGGACGCCAGTTTCAGCATACATAACGACAGGCGGGCGCCCCTGACATCGACATGGGCTTCCGTCCAGTCCCGGCCATCGTCGAGGGGCGGAATTTCGGCCGCATCAAACGGGCCCATACGATAGGCGACCTCTGCCCCAAACACCTCCTGATAAAAGGCGACCGCCTGGCTCAAATCGGCTACTGTAATGGATACATGATCCACATGACAAAATCCGGGTATCATTTTTACCTCCTTTTGTGGAACTTCCACATCACATCAGATTTATTAGAAATACGGCGCTGATGACACTGGGCACAACAAACCGGATCAGAAACAGCCAGATCCGGAACATGACGCTGTCGGCAACCTGCAATTCATCCAGCAAGCCTGCTTTACCCAGACCCCACCCGGCCAGAACAGCAACGCAAATCCCGCCCAATGGCATTAGAATATTTGACACCAGGTAATCCAGCAGCCCAAAAATGGTTTTATCCTCAAAGATCGTGATGAAAGACAACGGCTTGACGTCGGCCCAGATGTTATAGGAAAAGACCGTCAACAGGCCCAGTCCCCATAATGCGACCGCCGCCATAATCGTCAGCTTTATCCGCGACAGAGAAGTCAGATCCTCAAGACAGGCCACCACCGTTTCCAGCAAGGTGATCGCCGATGTCAACGCCGCAACCGCCAGCAGAAGAAAGAACAGGGGGCCGACGATCGCGCCGCCCGGCATCTGGCCAAACGCCACGGGCAAGGTGGCGAAAATCAGTCCAGGGCCTTCCGCCGGCGACAGGCCATGGGCGAAGACGATCGGGAAAATCGCCAGCCCCGCCAGTAACGCGACCCCGCCATCCGCCGCCGCCACAATAATGGCGGAACGGATCATCGGGGTTTCCCGGTCCATATAGGAGGCGATGGTCATCAAGACCCCGACCCCGACCCCAAGAGAGAAAAACGCCTGGCCAAAGGCCATCAGGATGATGGTCGGGGTGAGGGTGGAGAAGTCCGGCGTGAATAAAAAGCGCAGCGCCTGCCCCATATTGCCGTATAGGGTGGCGTAAGCCAAAAGAACCGCCAGGATAATGAAAAGCCCCGGCGTCATCCAGCCGAGCATTTTTTCCAGACCGTTCTTAATGCCGAAAGCCACTGTCGCCGCCGTCAGACCAATGAAGATCACCTGATACAGCATCATCCGTAAAGGGTCGGCAAGCATGGCATCGAGCCGGGCCGTAGCCGCCGCGCCGGAACGGACAATATTTTCAGAGGATAGAGAAGAGACGAAATAATCAATGGTCCAGCCCGCGACGACCGAATAAAAACTGAGCGCGATAAAGACGGCAATCACCGCCAACCAGCCATAATAGCGCCATTTGGGGGATATGTTTTCCCGTTGTGCCAGTACGTCCATGCTGCGCACCACGCCCTGGCCCCCGCGCCGGCCGATCACGAATTCGGCAATCAGCGCAGGAAGTGCGATGCAGGACAAGGCCAGTATATAGACGAGGATAAAAGCACCGCCGCCATTCTCTCCGGCCACGTATGTGAATTTCCAGATGTTGGATATTCCAACAGCGCTGCCGATGGCGGCAGCCAGAAAATAAAGATTGGACGTCCATTTACGGTTTTGCATTGCTCTACCTGCTCGCGCTCGGGTTAAGTTACATTTTCACGCTGAAGCTCAACATGACAGTTCTGGGATGATTAAAGATAAATCCTTCCGGATATACCCCGGAAATCACCCGAAACACATCGGTAACGGTATCATCATTGAAAATATTCTGCAGATTGAGGGTCGCTGACCAACGGTCCGTTTCCACCCCGATGCGGGCATTGGCCAGGGCGTAATCGTCCAACTTGATAAACAGGCTGCTGTCCGGGCGCAATTCTGTATTACGGCCCCCGACATAATTGACGTCTGCGCCCACGATGGCTTCCATCCCGTTGGGTCCCACCAGCCAGCTATACATCGCCGAGGCGGACAGGGTAAATTCCGGAATATACGGAATGGCGTCGCCCTTTTGTCCTGACGTTGCAATCGGGTTGTCCTGATTCAGTTCCGCCTGGGAAATATTCATATTCAGGCCCAGTTCCAGCCGCTCCACCGGAAACGCCAGAAGTTCGACTTCCAATCCCTTGATGGTTGCACCGCCGCCATTGCCGCGATAGGGGAATTCCAGTTGACCGTCAGAGGCCTGATCCTGTAGCTGGATGTCGCTCCAGTCGATCCAATAGGCCGCGAGATTGGCTTTCAGTTTGCCGTCCAGAAGATAAGATTTGAAGCCGACTTCATAGTTGATCACGGAATCAGAACCATAGCCTTCAGGAATGGTGACATTGGCAATCGCCGCCGCTGTCTGGTCATTCACCCCGCCGGATCGGAACCCTTCCGCCACCTGCAGATAAATATTAATGTCTTCGCTGACGTCATAGGCCAGGTTACCTTTGAAAATCAGTCCATCATCACGGGACGTCATTTCAGGCCCCTGACCACTGCCGGCGCCCCCGCCAAAGCCTGTGACCGAGGTCGAGACTTCACTCAGATCAAAATCATAGTAGCGCAAACCGCCTGTCGCCGTCAGGCGATCGGTGATGGCATAGCTGAGCTCGCCAAAGAAGGCCAGTTCGTCAATTTCCGTATGAGAAATCCGGTCGAGGAAAGGGATTTCCGGCTGGGCGATATTGCCTTGTGCGTCACTGCCGAGAATGGCGCTTCTGAAGTTCCGGCGCTCTTTCTGTAGGAAAGCCCCGGCCAGCACCTGAAACGGCCCTTCAAAGTCCGAAGCATAGCGCACTTCATAGCTTTGCAATTCGCGGGATTTGGGTTGTGTGATGATGCTGCGTCCGGCCCCGTCGGCGTCAAGCCCGATAAAGGCTTCCAGCGCCAGAGAGGAATCCCGGTCAAACAGGGTATCCCGCTTGAACAGTGACGCTGTTGCCGTTAGGCTGCCTTGGTCCAAACTATATTCCAGCGTCGCATTATAAATCTGGGTTTCGTCCTGGAAACGGGCGCGGGTCAGATCGGCCTGAAAATAATCATTTTGTGAAATCGGGGCACCGGTGTAATCCACCCGGTTGAAATAGCCGGGCCCATCCGTTTTCATATCCTGATACATGGCCATCAGGGAAAAGGTCAGCTTGTCTGTGGGTTCCGCCAGAAGTGTCAGGCGGCCGGCATAGGTTTTTTCGTTATTGACGTTGTCGGCCAACACATTGTCGATGTAGCCTTTTTCATCCAGATAATAACCGGCGACACGCACCGCCAGTTTATTCTCCACAACCGGCAGGCTGACCGCGCTTTCCATATTCCAGCCGAGGGAGGCCCCCTCGGTCTTGCGCAGGCTGACGGAGCCCGCGGCCTGAACCTCTGTCAGGTCAGGTTTTTTGGTGATATAGCGAATGGCGCCAGACAGGGAACTGGACCCGAAAGTCGTGCCCTGCGGTCCTTTAAGGACTTCCACCCGGTCAATATCAAACAATTTGATATCCGGCTGGCGTCCGCCGCCATCCTGGGCATTTTCGCCGGTGATGATCACTTCATCCATATACAGACCCACAGTTCCCGCGCCTGTGGAATTTACGCCGCGAATGATATAGCGTTTGTCGCCGGGACCTTGGTCAAAAACAGCGACTCCCGGAATTTGGCGGAAAAAATCATCAAAATCCACCGCACCTCGTTTGGACAGGGCATCCCCGCTGACCGCCTGTACTGCAAAAGGCACATCCTGAAGCCCCAGCCCCCCGCGTTTGGTGGCGGTGACGACGATCTCGTCAAATACAGAAACTTCCTGTGCAACCCCGGACGTGGCAACAGAGCACAAGGCTGTCGTTGCGGTCAGGGCCATTACTGTGTGCTTTAATTTGGTCTGAATATTAGATGCTTGCATCATTTCCTCCACATAATATTTTAAGATCAGTCACTGCTGTCTTGTCGCGAAAGGATATCTTAGGAGGAGCTCGCTCTTTGTTACAATAACAATAAAGAATGATTTATGTTGCCTTTTGTGCAACGAAATAAAGTGAAAGTCCTTATTGCAGTTCATAATTAAAATGTGCCCTGAGGTATTTGAGAAATTCCCGTGCGGCCCCAGGCAACAGGCGTCCCAAGCGGGTCACGATATCGGCCGACGTGTTGGACAGGCTGGCACTTTCGACAGGGATGGAGACCAGATGCCCGGCTTTCAGTTCTTTAAGTATGGCGATGTCCGGCAAAACGGTAACCCCGTCCGGTGTCATGGCCATATTTTTCAATATAAGAAGGGAGTTTGACGTCAGGACAGGATCCAGCACCAGTTTTTCCTGATAGGCGGCCTCATCCAGAACTTCCCGTATCCGGAAATTTTTTTGGGGCAGGGCATATTTAAGGGACATAAAATCAGCCAGGCTGACACTCTTTCGTCCGGCCAGAGCATGAGACGCGGCCATCACAGCTTTTAACGGCTGGTTATAGGCCTGCTGAACTGTAATCCGCGGCAGGGAAGGGCAATCAAAAACCATCCCGATATGTGCTTCGTCTTCTTCGACCAGTGACAACACCTGATTTGTGCCGGCAACCCGGACATCAATCTCGATCTCTGGATATTCTCCCATGAAGGCCTGCATGGCTTCTGACAGCAAATCACTAACAAAGCCTTCCCCCATGGCTATGGTAATGGACCCCCGGCGCAGCCCCTGAATATCATTCAAATGAGAGGCCAGAATTTCCTTTCGGCCCAGATCATCGCGATAATATTTCACCGCCATTTCACCCGCTTCGGTCAATTTGGCCTTACCGCGCCCGCGTTCCAGAACCTCAACCCCCAATTCATCTTCCAGAATGGCGATCTGTCGACTGACCGAAGAGGGCGCCACATTCATTTTTTCACTGGCCGCCCGCATGGAGCCACATTGAGCCACTTCATAGAGATATCGTAATCGGGAAAGGTTGAAATTCATGGCGTCCTGCTTTTGTTAACATCTTAAATGTTGCGCTATAAGCAACATTATTTATTATTTATTGTAATTGGCGAAATCAACATAGACCAGTAAATATTGAGAAAGAGATGAATTAGAAAATAATTACGTGGAGAATTCCCGCATGAATAGGCACGATATTGACTGGCGCGGTTACATTCCTGCGATCACAACCCCCTTTAATGATCGGGATCAGCTGGACATTCCCATGCTTGGCAGTCTTCTGGAGTGGCTTCATCAGGAAGGCATGCACGGGATCGTCGTGGCCGGCACCACCGGCGAATGGTTTTCCATGACTCTGGAGGAAAAATTCCAGCTTTACAAAACGACCGGGGACATTTTGTCGGGCAAAATCACTCTGGTGGCGGGATGTAATGCGTTTACCGCCCGCGAAGTGATTGTACTGGCGGCCCAGGCACAGGCCTGTGGTTTTGATGGCATTCTGGTGACGCCCCCCCCGTATGCCAAACCGTCAGCACGGGAAATTTATGCTTTTTATGAGGATATCAATGCGGCGGTTAATTTGCCCATTTGTATCTACAATTGGCCCCCGGGCACCGGGATTGATATGGACCTTTCGTTATTGCGGAAAATCAGCAGCCTGGATAAGGTGGTGGCCCTGAAAAATTCCACAGGAGACAGCAGCAAGTTTGTTCTGGAGGCCGAGGCATTGCATGATGACCTGCGCATCTTTGGCGCGCCAATGAATGACTTTGGCGCCAGGCTTGTCCTGGACAAGAAGTCGGACGGGCTGATGGGCGCGGGTGCGGTTCTGGGCCGCAATCAACCAGCGTTTTTTGATGAACTCTGGCGGGGTAACCTCGATAAAGCCCTGTCTTTCGGGGCTATGGATCGCCGGATCATGAATGATTGGTTTGATGTCAATTATATGGCTAAATTTGGTTCGGCGCAGGCCATTATGAAAACCGCACTCAATCTTCAGAGACTGCCCGGCGGCAATCCGCGCCGCCCGATTTTGCCTTTGAAAGAAAATGAGCAGGCGATCATCCGGGCCTCTCTTGCCGACCTTGGAATCCTGTAAGGGTATAATAAGCTTTATGGCCAAAACCCTTTTGCGTATAGTCTTTTGTCATGGAACAATATGATGTCTTGATTATTGGCGGGGGACTTGTTGGTTGCGCCAGCGCCTATCACCTGGCGCAACGCGGCGCCTCTGTCCTGCTGGCGGAAAAAGGCGATATCAACCGTCAGGCTTCTGGCCAGAATGCCGGTTCACTGCATTTTCAACTGGAGCATCGCCTGATTGAACATGGTGATGCGCTGGCTGAACAATTCTCCCGCATTATTCCTCTTAACCGTCTGGCCGCAGAGCTGTGGGCCGATCTCGAGACGGAGCTGGAAGCGCCGCTGGAAGTGGTGATGAAGGGGGGGCTGATGGCGGCCCTGACCGACACTGAAGTCACCCTGCTCAAGAAAAAGCACGCGCTGGAGCAGAAAAACGGTATGGATACCCAGTTGCTGACCGGGGAAGACGCCAGACGCAAGGCGCCTTACCTCTGCAATAAAGTCCTCGCCGCCGCCTACTTCCCCGGAGAAGGTCACGCCAATCCGCGTCTCGTTACCCCTGCCTACGCCCGCGCCGCCCGGAAAAAGGGGGCCAGCATCCGCAAATCCTGCGAGGTTATTTCTTTGTACCATCACAAGGACCGCTGGATCGCCACCCTGCAAACTGAGGAGGGGCGCACCCAGGTCAGTGCCGGTAAAATCCTTAATGCTGCCGGCGCCTGGGCAGCCTCAAGCGCGTTGCTGGCGCATATTCATCTGCCGGTCTTTCCCGTTCCTCTGATGATGAATGTGACGGAAGCCGCGCCCGCATTCCTGCCGCATCTGGTGCAGCGCGCCAGCGCAAAACTGTCCATGAAACAGGTCGCGGACGGTAATATCCTGATCGGGGGAGGCTGGTCATCACGCTTCCAGATGACCAACGGTCGGCCGGATTTTGACAAAAGACCGGCATTGATCGAACAGAATGTCATTCGTAATCTGGCGCTTGCTGCGGAATTGGTGCCCGACATGACCCGGCATCATCTTCTGCGCTGCTGGACCGGCGTTGTCGGCGTCACCGCGGACCAACTGCCCCTGCTTGGCGAAGTGCCCGGTTTTCCGGGATATTATATCGCGGCGGGCGGCAGTGGCTTTACCCTCGGTCCCGTCTATGCCCGCCTGATGGGAGAGCTGATGACCACCGGCGCCACGGCCTATGATATTTCTCTGTTCAGCCCGGCGCGTTTTGATCATATCAACGGTTTTATGAAAGGCGGCTAACCCATGTCAAAACGTCTCACGGATCAGGTGACCCGCGGACTTCCCGTCAGCCTGAGCCTCAACGGGCGCACCATCACCGCTTATCAGGGTGAAACTCTCGCCACGGTGATCATGATGTCCGATGACCCTGTGTGTCGATGGGACAGGCAGGGACTCCCGCGGGCGCCCTTTTGTAATATGGGGGTTTGTTTTGACTGCCTCGTCAGCCTGAAGTATCCCGATGAGTCTGAAGGCGATCACATGGTGCGCGCCTGCATGACCCCGGTGCGGGAAGGTCTCCAGGTCACCACCCTGAATGCCCCCCGGGAGACGCGCTCATGACCCTGTCTCGTGAAATTTTTGACGTGGCGATCATCGGGGCGGGTCCCGCCGGACTTTCCGCCGCAGAATATCTGATTTCCACAGGCGCCCGGATTGTCATTCTTGATGAACAACCCCGACCCGGCGGTCAAATCACCCGTCAGCCGCCAAAAGATTTTGCGGTCAAAAACTGGCTTAAAGGAGATCTGTATAAAGACCTGAAAGCCCTTCTGTTGCGTCTTGAAGATCATGCGGAAATATGCTGGAAAATGTCGGTCAGTGTGGTCGGAATAACCCCACCGGATTCTGATCAAACTGACGATGTCTATCAGGTCTGGTATCAGGATGACCGGGCCGTACAGACTGTGCGCGCCCGCAAGGTTCTCGTCGCGGCGGGATGTTATGAGAGGCCTCTCGCCTTTCCGGGCAGCACTCTGCCTGGCGTGATGGGAGCGGGCGCCATCCAGACCTTTCTCAAAAGCCAGCAGGTTCTTGTTGGCGCGCGGTTTGTTTTTGCCGGCACGCATCCATTGCAGCTTGTCGTCGCCGAACAGGTGCTGGACGCCGGTGGACAGATCGAAGCCATCGCCTTCGCTCAGTCTCCCCTGACGGGGGTCAGCCGCTTGTTGCGTTCGACCAGCCTGTTCAGCCACTGGCGTGTTTTTCTCATGGCCGCCCGCAGTTTGATTCGTCTGCGTCGTGCTGGAGTTCCCCTGCTGTTTAAGCATGCGGTAAAGCAGGCCGAGGGCGTAGACCGTTTAGAAAAAGTAACATTGCAGCCCGTGATTGCGACCGGCGCGCCGAAGCCGGAAAGACCCGTCCGAACCTTTACTGTTGATCGGCTGGGCATGTCTTACGGCTTTCAGGTTTCCGCCGAACTGGCCCGCCAGGCTGGTGCCGATGCTGTCTGGTCCGCCGATCAGGGGGGCTGGCTGATCTCGGCGAACAGCTGGCAGGAAAGCAGTCAGCCGGGTTTGTTTGTCGCTGGCGAAATCACCGGTATGGCGGGCGCCGAAGCCAGTTGTCTTGAAGGCCGTATCGCCGGACTGGGGATGGCCCGCGCCCTGGGTCTTATTCCCACCGGCCTCGCCGATGCCGTCGCGGCCCGGCCCCGCCGCCAGTTGAGCCGACAGAATGCGTTCGCCGGTTTTCTCAACGCTTTTTCCCGGTTGCCCGACGATCTGCTGACCCATATGATGACTCCGGACAGTCTGGTGTGCCGCTGTGAGAATATCACCTGTGGCGCTTTACGGCAGGCCCTGACCGATCATCCTCATCTGTTGCAAGCCAACGGTGTAAAACTGATGACCCGGACGGGTATGGGGCTCTGTCAGGGGCGCCTGTGTTACAGTATCGTCGCCGAGGTAATCCGTCGGGAAAGGGACTGTTCGATTGAGGATATCGGCCCTTATCATGCCCAGTGGCCTGTCAAACCGCTGTCGATTTCAGCTTTGTTACCGCGGCAAAAATAATCTCCCGGCAAGACAGTCGGGGTTTTATGAAAGTGTATTTTTTCAACTCCCTTGTTGTGATCTTCTGACGGCTTCCAGGCGAGGCTTGTTTTTGTCAGAGAATATCACTATATAAGTTAAACGTTTAAGTAATACTGAACAAACGACAAGGGTGATTTTTTAAAAGTCGATATAAGAGGGATACGAATGAGAATTGGTGTGTTGACGAGTGGTGGGGATGTGCCGGGTCTGAACGCCTGCATCAAGGCAATTGTTCAGGGGGCGGATGATCGAGGCTGGACGGTTGTGGGCATTCGTCGTGGCTGGCGGGGGTTGATGTCTTGCGATCTTTCATTGTCTCCACAGGGTGATCACTGCAGGGTTTTGTCCCGACATGATGTCGATGGTATTGAAAATATAGGGGGGACAATCCTTCATACTTCTCGCCTTAACCCGGCGCAATTGCATATCAGGGACGTCCCAGGCTTCTTGCAGGGCAAGTTGCCGCCCGGTCTTGTGGAAGGGTCTTTTGATGGCACGAACCATATTCTCCGGGTGCTGGATTATCTTGATGTTGATGTGCTTATCCCGATTGGCGGTGATGGGTCTTTACGTTTCGCGGCGCATTTGCACAGCAAAGGATTTCCCGTAATTTCCATTCCCAAGACCATGGATAATGATGTTTATGGCACAGACTATTGTATTGGCTACAGCACCTGTGTGACCCGCTGTGTCGACAGCCTGAATACCATTCGAACGTCAATCAGCAGCCATGAACGGGTGGCGCTTATTGAACTGTTCGGGCGACATAGCGGTGAACCGACACTGATTGCCGGCCATATTGCGTCGGCAAACCGGGTATTGATTCCCGAAGTGCCGGTTGACCTTGAACGGCTTCGTGACCTGTTATTGAAGGACAAGCGGGATAACCCGCACAATTATGCGCTTGCCGTTGTGGCGGAGGGGGTTTGCCTGACCGGCAGGGAACCGGTATATGAGGGTCAGAAAGATGTGTATGGTCGCCGACGTCTCGGGGGGATAGGGCGACAGATTTGCGCGGCGTTCCGGGAAGAAGAGGGGCTGGACTGCATGACCCAGTCTTTGGCGTATCTGTTGCGCAGCGGCGAACCGGATGCGCTGGATAAACTGGCGGCGTTATCGTTCGGAATGATGGCGCTGCAACTGTTGGATGCCGGTGAAACCGGTCGTATGACGGCGCTGCGCAACGGGATTTATACAACGGTGGATGCGGGTCATTGTCTGGAGGGGCAAAAACGTATTGACGTTGGATCGTGGTATGATGCCGCCGCTTACAGGCCGGAAATCCGTAATATTGTCGGACGCCCCCTCTATTTGTAATTTACAGGCCGGTTCCGTAACGGACTAACGGGTGGCGACAGATTGCCGGGCCACAAGTGCGACGTCCAGAATTACGCTTTTGCGGGATGCCTGGGGGTTATCAATGCGGCGCATCAGGAGATTGACAGCCTCCTTGCCAAGTTCACCAATCGGCTGATGCATGGTGGTGAGGGCGGGTTGGACAATTTCGCTCCACGGGATGTCGTCAAAGCCAACGACGGAAATTTCCTCGGGCACCTTGATGTTATGTTGGTGAAACAGCTTGATGACGCCGATGGCAATCATGTCATTCCCGGCGACGACAACGGACACATCTTTTTTCAGCAGGGCGGCGACCGCTTCAGGACACAGATTGATCGAGAAAGGGTTTTCCAGCTCCCACTGCAGGCTGGCCTGATCGCCGATGCCCTGAAGAAACCCCTGACGGCGCTGGGCGGCGCTTTCGATGGATTGCGGACCTGAAATCAGGCCAATTGTCTGATGACCCTGTTCAAGAAGGTAGCGGGCCATGAGATGGCCCCCCTTGACATAATCTGAATAAACGGTGTCATAATCGGGCAGGGGCCGGTCGATGACCACCACGGGAACAGCGCCGTTATATTCCTTGAAATAATCCTTGTCAGAAGAGGGACACCAGACGATTCCCTCCACTCCATATTGGATCAGCTTGTAGATGCCCTCGGCCTCAGCCGTCGGAGATTCCTGTGTATCTACCATAAATACGGCAAAACCGTTGGCGCGGGCGGCGCTTTCAACGGATTGAGCCAGTTCCGGGAAGAAAGGGTTTCTCAGGTCTGGCAAGATAATGCCAATGGTTTTCGTTCGTCCGGTGCGCATGGCCTGTGCGGCGATATTAGGACGATATCCCAGACGTTTAATGGCGGTCCTGACCTGTTTTTTAACCTTTTCACCGACAGAGCCTGTATCATTCAACACATAGGATACCGTTGCGACAGACACGCCGGATTCCCGGGCAACGTCCCGTAAGGTCACCTTTCCAGGCGGCTTATCTTTTTTGCTCTGTGTCACAGGGATGTTCCTCCAGTATTTTATTATGTGTTCTTCAATCGGATGACCAGAAAACTTTCGCGGCTGCCCTGTGGTCCGAATGGCGCAGAATGATTCTACCTGATCCTTTATTATAGATTTTTATCTTAAAGGTTAAACGATTTTATTCACAGTGACGTGGACAGACCATCATAAGGCCATCCTGAGATGGATGTAAATAATTTACAGATTGACTTAAACGATTAAGTCGTATAATTCTCATAAGAGGACGCGCAGAAAAGAGGCGGGTCTCGTTTCCGGGGGAGTTTAAATAAAGGTAATGATAGTTGCAGGGTATGAAGCCAGTGTCCGAAGTTAAACGAATAACTGTTGTGGGAAGCATTAATTCCGATGTAACGGCTTATGTCCGTGAATTTCCGGCGCATAATCAGACGGTTCTCGCTCGGGAATCGACTTTGACGGTTGGGGGGAAAGGGCTGAACCAGGCCGTCGCGGCGGCATGTGCCGGGGCGGAAGTAACCTTGATTGCCTGTGTGGGGGATGATGTGTTTGGCACGATGGCGCAGACGTACCTGAAAGACAAACAGGTGGGCATCTCTGCCGTGCGTCAGGTTGCGGCAACGGCGTCAGGGACAGCGAATATTATGGTTTCGGAGGGAGGCGATAATATGATCGCCGTCGCAATGGGGGCAAATGCCTGTCTTTCACCGGAGGACATTCAGCGTCATAAAGCCCTGATTGAGGCAAGCGATGTGCTGATCGTTCAGCTGGAAGTGCCCGAGGAAACCGTCAGGGAAGCTCTTAAGGTGGCCCGGGATGCCGGGGTGATCAGCATTCTGAATCCGGCGCCGGCGCTTGGCTCCGCGGGGGAACTGCTGAGGCTGGCGGATATTGTCACCCCGAATGAAACAGAAACACAGGAAATAGCCAATATTTATCCTGGCAATCCGGGAGACGCGGCAGAGGCGGCGGAGAAGCTGAAGCAAAAAGGGGCGCGCAATATTGTTATTACAATGGGAAGCGCCGGGTATTTTTACGACCTTGAGGGCGAGGCGCGTTTTGTGCCGGCGCGCAAGGTCGAGGCTCTGGACCCGACAGGCGCGGGCGATGTGTTTAATGGGGTCCTGGCGGTGGCGCTGGCCAAAGGAAAGCATTCTGTTCTGGCGGCGCAATATGCGGCGGCGGCGGGTGCACTGTCCGTGATGCGGCCCGGGGCGGAAGGCGCCGCACCATCCTGGCAGGAAGTGGAGACATATCTTGGGGGAGCAGGCCGGATTTAACATGCGGCTGCTCAGTATTTATTTAATATATGAAAGAATAAGGGTAAGGTTGTTTTGTGACCAGACCCAAGGCCGAGAGAAGGAGTGTGTCGATGAGTAGGTATAGGTTTGAGGTGGACTATCATGGCGATTTCTGCACAGGCAGCCAGAAGCATGGCAGAGAAGATGCAGAGGGGACAGAATGATGGCGAGGTCTAATGGATTCGGCATTTTGTCCCAGGCGCACGGGGCGGTATTATCTTCAACCATAGGAATTTCCGTTGGCATTACCTCTACGGTCATGACGGTATTTGGTCTGTTCCTGATTCCGATTTCGGAAGAATTCGGCTGGACACGATCCAGTGTTGCCGTCGTCTTGCCAATTCTGGCGATTACCAGCGCCCTGATTTATCCGGTAATTGGCCATCTGGCGGATCGCTATGGATCACGGATCGTGGTTTTGCTGGGCAGTATATTGTTTGCGGCCTCCGTTGCCCTGGTGTCCCAGGTCAAGGGATTGTTTCAATTCTATGCTGTCTATACGTTGATCGGGATTACGGGGTCGGTACTGGGGCCCATCATTTTCACAAAAGTGATCGCCGGTTGGTTCAATAAAAACAGAGGCTTCTACCTTGGGATGGTCAGCGGTGTCGGCAATGGTGTCGGCAGCACGGTCATGCCGCTTATCGTGGCGGCGCTGATGGCGGAATATGGATGGCGCGGGGCGTATCAGGGCATCGGCCTGATTATCTTGTGCCTTGGCATTCCGGTGCTGTATTTTCTGTTGCGTGACCCGCCACCGTTAGAGATTTCCGAAGTTACCCCTGATGGGGAAAGTGCGGTGGGTTATAGTTTCAGTCAGGCGCGTAAAACCAAAGCCTTCTGGATGATCATTTTGGCGATCCCCCTGTGTGCTGGATGTATGATGGCCGTCTTTATTCACGTTGTGCCGATGTTGCTGGACCGGGGTTTCCCGGTAGGACAGGCGACGACGGTGTTGGCGACATTCGCCCTTGTTACCGTGGCGGGGCAGATTTGTGCCGGCTGGCTTCTGGACCGGTTGGCCAATCCCCGGGTGGTGGCGCCGCTTTTCCTCGTCGCAATGCTGGGTATTCCGTTACTTGAATTTTCTGACAGTTATCCCGTGTTGCTTTTGTCGGCGGCGATGATGGGAATCGGCCTTGGGACAGAATTCGGGTTATTGCCCTACTCCATTTCCCGCTATTTCGGACTGAAGTCCTATGGCGCGATATCCGGGGTTATGTACAGTGCTGTCGCCATGACTACAGGGTTTCTTCCCGTATTGATGGATGTGGTGTTTGATCTGTCCGGCAGCTACCAGATTGCCATGGTTGCGATTACGGCGGGCATGTTGGTTGGGTCGCTGTTGGTTGCCTTCCTGCCGCCGTTTTCGGCGGTGATGAAAAAGACCAGCGCCGAAAAGACCGCGCTCCATTTGGGGGACCTTGCGGACGAGAAAAGTATGTCTTTGTGACCGCATGAAGGAGTCTGTGGAAAAGTTTAAATTAAACGTTTAATTTTAAATCATTGAAGAATATAAATAGTTTGGAGTTCCTCTGTATGGGAAGGGGTGTTGTTTTCCCTTGTTATTCGTTCATCTTTAACTGCAAAAGGCGATGTTACAGGCAGCTACATGTCTTGACAGAGGTAAAATAGTGAGGTATTAATTAAACGATTAAGTTATATTTTGTCAATGGCCCGTATCCTGGGGTGAGGATCTCGGAAAATTATTGCCAAATGTGAAATGTCGTGACGGGCGGAGGCCCGGAACGCAATGCCTGGGAAGTTACGGTCACTGTTATTTGAGGACCGGGAAACTGATAAGAAAAAATATCCCCTTCCCTATAGGCATAGAAGGCGTACTGCAGTGGCGTTGATCTAGATAACGCTGGTCTTGGGAGTTATGAATATATATTCAGGGAGAATGGAGATGCGTAAGTACAAGTCAGAAGTAATAAAAGCCAGTATCCTGGCGGGAGTGTCCTGGGGGGCGATGCTGACCGGGGGCGCTGTCGTCGCCGCGGAGGCGGATGCGGCAGCCGAGGGGCCGCTGGTTCTGGAGGAAATAACGGTTACAGCGCGAAAACGCGATGTGGCTCTGCAAAATGCACTGGTGGCCGTTTCGGTTGCCTCGGGGGATACCCTGGACAGCAATAATGTAATGAAAATGGATGATTTCAACGGTTTTGTACCGGGGCTGAACATCACCAAGAATGACGGCGCCGGCCGGGTTGTCGCCATTCGGGGGGTTGGCTGGGAAACATCACAAAACCTGAGTACGCAACCTGGTGTCCTGTTCTATGTGGATGGTGTCTATATCGCCAATCCACTGGCGATCGGCATGGACCTTGGGGAGCTGGAACGGGTCGAGGTGTTTCGCGGACCTCAAGGCACGGAATTTGGCCAGAACACAACAGGTGGCGCCATTAATGTCGTGACCAAGAAGCCGGATCTTAATGGATTTAGCGGTGGTGGTGAGATCAGTCTGGGCACCTATAATCTGGTTAAGGCGCGTGGACATCTGAATATTCCTTTAAGTGATACAATGGCGGTGCGTGCTTCCTTGCAGAAACATTCCCGCGATGGCTTCGCCAAAGTTACCGGAATTGAAGACTACGATCTGGATGATGCAAATTCAGTCACCGGAAAACTTGCTCTGGCCTGGGAACCAGCCGAGGATATTTCCGTATTATTGACAGGGTTCTGGCAGGATTCGGAGCAGCATGGAGCGGCGGCGAAAAGTGTGGACGACCCGATTGCTGATGCCCGGGTCTTGACCCAGGATTACGCCAGTACGTTTGAACTGTATAACTCGCAATATTATGCAGTTGTCGAATGGAAAACGCCAATTGGGGCTCTTAAATCCCTGACGAGTTACCAGTATCTGGAAAAACATCAGACGGTTGACGCGGATCGTCTGGATTTCGCCACGGCCGGTTTTTATGATGTGGTGCCGTTATGGGACAATAATTCCAAGGCGTTCTCACAGGAAATCAACTTGTCATCGGATGACGATGGTCCGGTTCAGTGGACTGTGGGGGGCTATTATCTCTGGCATAAGAATTATCAGGATATCCTGGAACTGGTCAGCACTACGCCGGCGGGGCCGGGAGATCTTGATGTCCCGTCCAGCCCACCCACCAGTTTCCCGGCCAATCTGAATTTCCAGACCACAGATACGGTCACCCGGAAAGATTCTGCTGTCTACGGCCAGCTGACCTGGTCGTTGACGGACTGGTTGTCTTTCACCGGCGGAATGCGTTATCAAAATGATAAATCCCATAGTGACGCCAGCGTCTTTTATGGTTTCTTTGGTCCGCCTGTGGTGGTTGACACATCACATAATGCCTTTACCTGGAAGGCCGGGTTCGACATTTCGTTGAGCGAAGATAATGTCGTATATGTTTTGGCGTCGACAGGTTACCGCAACGGCGGCAACAATAGTGGGTCGCAAAATGCTTACAATGTGCCGTTTAATTTCAAACCGGAAACGGTTCGATCCTACGAAATTGGGTCGAAGAATAAATTCTTTGATAAGCGCATGCGTTTGAATATTGCCGCTTTCTATTATGACTATGAGGATTATCAGTTTATCGCCGAGGACGCTTTTCCTTTCTCCGGCGGGGCGGACAATATACCGGGCGCACATATCTATGGGGTAGAGGCTGAATTTTCCTGGCTGATTTCCGACAAGCTGCGTCTGGATGGCTTTGTGGCGGCGCTTGATGGTGAATTTACCGAAGATTTTTACGCCATTGATGTGGCGGAAGTCGCAGAAAGAGGCTTTGAGTATAATGTTCCCGGTCGTATTGGGCTGCTGCGGAACCTGAACGGCAACGAGCCGGCGAAACTGGTAAGCCTGACCAGTCGGATGAGCCTTACTTATGCAACGGAAATTACGAACAAGGGGGATTTGACTGTCCGGGGAGACTATGTATATCGCGGCGATTTTGAATATCGGGTGTTCAACAATCCGACGGTGGACAAGGTGCCGAGCTATAACATTGTGAATCTTAATGTGCAGTATAAGCCGTTTGACAGCAGGTTCAGTTTCTCCCTTACGGCCAGTAATTTGTTTGACAAGGACGGGGTGAATTCTCGCTTTACCAATCCTTACGGGTCTTACCGGACCAGTGAGGAATATATTCCTCCCCGGGAAGTTGTGGGCAGCGTTAAAGTCACTTTCTGAGGCGGGCGTCGCGGTCCCTCTTAAAGCTTTGGCTTTTCAAGGGACCGCATTGATTTTGAGAACAGCAGATACATAAAAGCCCCCGGTGTTTCGGGGGTTTTTTTTGTGCCGGATATTTGTGATGTCAGGGGCGGATTGGTTCAGACCAACGAGGTGTAACGGCTATCGTGAAACACAAGGGGAGCGCCGTCATTTTGTCTAATGTCGTGTATATGTCCGACTAAAATTACATGATCGCCGCCTTCATGACGCGCAACAATCCGGCATTGAAAGCGTGCGATATGGTCCGGTAAAAGGGGCACCCCTTCCAGACCTTCTTCAGGGGTCAGGTTGGTAAATTTATCTTCCCCCGGGGAGGCAAAGTGATTGGACAGATCCTGCTGGTTCTGACCCAGGACATGAAGCGCGTAATAATTGGCCCCGGTGAAGACGTCGAAGAGATCTGATTGCCGATCAATGCTCCACAGAATAAGCGGCGGATCTAGGGACACGCTGGCGAAACTGTTGATGGTCATGCCGACGGGCTGATGGGAGGCATTGGTTGTGGTGACAACGGCAACGCCGGTGGGGTAACGCCCCAGTGCAGACCGTAATGCAGCAGGTTCAATTTTTGACATGGACAAGCCTTTTTTATGATATGTTTCTCAAGTTCATGATATGCTAACCTATTGTAATATCTTAATCAATTCATGAGGTTGATCTGCACGGCGTGACAAGTATATGTGCGTACACGGTCAAGTGCCTGACCTGGAATAAGCTATGATGACTGTAATAAAAAAGCCGGGGAAACTCCCGGTGGGAACGTGATCTGTTGAGGGGGGAGCGCATTCGTTTGTCGGATGCTGACCATATGTGTCTTGAAATGATGTCGTGCTGTTGCTATGCCGGAAGCACGGCTTTCATGTAAAGGCCTCTGTTTAAAAAGGGCGAAAGAAAGAATGTCTTGTACAGTTGTTGATACGTTAATCACCGGGGCGAAAATAATTACCATGGACGCGGAACGTCGGGTTTATATGGATGGGGCCTTGGCGATAACGGGATCTCAGATCACGGCGGTGGGACCCCGACAGGAAATCGAGCAGAAGTATCGGTCAGACCATGTCATTGATGGGCGTCGGTTTGTGATCTCGCCTGGATTCGTCAACAGCCATATTCATGTCACAGGCGATCCCTTGACGCGAAATTATGTGCCGGACGATATTCATTGTCCGCCGGCAGAAAAACTGACCAAATGGGTGTTGCCCCGTTATGAGGCGCATGGCCCGGAAGATGAAAAAGTCTCCGCCCAGCTGGCGGCGCTTGAAATGCTGCGTTCGGGGGCGACGAGTTTTATCGAGGCCGGTACCGTTCGTTATCTTGATGAAGTGGTTGAGGGGGTTGACAGTCTCGGCATTCGGGGGCGTGTCGGTGCCTGGGTCGGCGGTCGCGCCTATGATGCGTCAGAAGACCAGGCCAAACTGAACCGGGAGGCAATACGACAGCTTGAAGATGAAGTGGCCCGCTACCCTGCAGGGGAGGACGCCCGGATTTCCGCCTGGCCATTGCTGATCGGGCATTCGACAAACTCGGACGAAGTATGGCTGGCCGCGAAACAGATTGCAGATGACAAGGGTTTGGGCATCTCAGCGCATATGAGCCCCTACAAGGATGACCCGGACTGGTTTCTTGAGACATATGGCCGCCGTCCCATCGAACATCTGGCCGATCTTGGGGTGTTGGGTGATAATATCTGCCTGACTCATGTGGCGCATATTGATGAAAGTGAACGACAGCTGATCGCGGACAGCGGTACGAATGTGATTTTTTGTCCCCTGCCGGCCCTGAAGGGGGTTTTTGGCATCACCAGTGTCGGACGTTTCCCGGAAATGGCGGCAGAGGGAGTCAATATGATGCTGGGTACGGATGGTTATGACGCCGACATCATGCATTCGGCCCAGCTGGTGGCGGCCCTGTTCAAGGATACACATCTGGATACCCGGGTTTTTCCGGCGCATGAGGCGCTGTCCATGTTGACGCTGAATGGCGCCAAAGGCATGGGAATGGCGGACCGGATCGGGTCACTGGAAGCGGGTAAGAAGGCGGACTTCGTGTGTCATGACACCGACCGCCCGGAATGGCGGCCGTTGCTTAGTATTGTCAATCAACTGATCTGGTCGGCCGACGGACGCGGTGTACATAGTGTCTGGGTGGATGGCGTGCGGGTGATCGATAATTATCATTCGACCATGATTGATGAAGACGAACTCTATGCCAATGTTCAACGATGTGGCGAAAGGGTTATTGCGCGCAGCAAGGTGCCCTTCGTTTCCCCCTGGCCGGTTTTATAAATGTGGTCTTATAGCAAAGAACCTGAAGAAGGACGAGTCCGGCGTCGGTTTATAGGCCGATGCCGGTTTGTTTCAGGTAGGTGAGACCGTCCCAATAATCGCTGCGGATACTGACCAGACCATCTGTGGTGGTGATGATCATGACCCCCTTGATGTTGAGAGGCTGCTGATTGTTTTCCGCGGTCATGTGATAGGCAATAACAACCTTGTTGCCGTCAACGATGACATCTTCGGTCGTATAGTGGAGATTCCGGAAGCTGGAAAGGTAGCCTTTCAGGCGTTCCAGGTAAAGGTCCCGCCCAGAGAAACAGCTGCCGAAGACGCCCATCTGGTTGTTTTGAAAATCCTTGGTGACATGGGCGGCCACTTCCTCCGGATTGCCGGAGGAGAAAGCGGCGAGATAGCTGAGCGCGATGTCACGAGGCGTTGTCATGGGATCCCCATATTTTTCTGGCTTCTTCATAAACGCCCTGATCATACGAGAATTCGACATTATTGCCATCAGGATCTTTCAGAAAACAGATATAGCCGATGGGCGGGGGCATTTGTGTGGGGGGCAGGGCCAGACAACCTTCCTGCTTCGCGGTTTCTGCAATCCGGTCAATGTCTTCCCGTGCGATAACCTCTATTCCGATATGGGCAAAGGGGCCAAGAATGCCATGATTGGCCGGGGCAAAAGGATCTTTGCCCTCGAAAAACTGCGCCATAACCAAAATAAAGGGGGAGTCGGCCTGGGCCGGGTCGGAAGGATCACCAAGCCAGGCGCCATAGCCGTTTTCATCTTCGGTGCGGCTGAGAAGAGACATATGCGTGTGTTTTTCATACCAGGCGATCGACGCATTGATGTCCTTGACGATCAGCGCCAGATGAGTCCAGCGCTGGCGCGGGGGATGAACCTCGTAATTTTGTGTTGTCTCGGTCAAGAAACGCTCTCCTCGCAAACGGGACATAAAAATCATTAAACGTTTAACTTTTATATCATATTAAATCCAGATGGCGCAAGCTCATAGCTGTGACGGGGCATGATATTTCCGTCGGGCATGGTGGGCGCGCCGTGTCGGGAAATTATAAGGCCGGATGTGGTCGGGCGCTTTCACCCTGGCGCACGTATATTTGTTTTGTGACACGCAAATTCTGTTACTCCGGGGATCAGGCGGGAAGACGCGCACCGGTATGGCCAAGGCGCAGGGACACCTGATGGGCGGCTGCCTGAATGGCATCGATGAGAGAGGGGGCGGGTTGCGGGGTGATATGCTGCACGGAGCCGACGATGCTGATGGTCCCGGCGAGGACTCCGGACCGTTCAAAAACCGGCGCAGCAAGGGCATTGATGCCGATGAGGGCTTCTTCGGGGGCGACGGCCCAGCCTTGTGTGCGGATCAGGTCAATTTCTGTTTCAAGTTGGGGAATATCAGTGATGGTTTTGTGTGTCCATTGTCTCAGGGCTTGGTCTTTTGTCTGGTCCCAGAGATGTTGTGGGCCGAAGGCCAGGGCGATTTTCCCCTGGGCGGACGAGTGGAAATCAAACAAGGTGCCCGGCGGCGATGTAATTTCAATTTCAGACCGGCTTTTGATGATGTCCAGAATGCGGACTCCGGTTTCTTCGATTTGACCAACGCTGACGGTCTGGTTGACCTGCTGGCGCAGGGCCGGCATGATGCGGCGGGCTTCGGACAGAAATTCAATCTGCCCGGCAACGGATTGGCCGATATGGAACAGTTTGATCGTCAGAAGGTATTTCTCGGTGACCGGGTCCTGCATGACATAATTATGGTCTACCAGAGTGCGCAGATGGCGATAAATACGGGGTTTCGTGGCCCCGACAGCGCGGGCGAGTTCGCTCACGCCAACAGGGCCGTTTGTCTGGGCCATGGTCTCCAGAATGGTGAGCGTCGTGGCGACGGATTGGATCGGAGCACTGTCAGACATGATAAACCTCGGTCAAAATAACTGTAATGAAATCAGAGTGTAATGGCAAAGAACATCCAGGTAAACAGAAAGCTGATGCCGGGATTTTTCGCTTGTTATGGGTTCTTTGATGCAAAGGCGTCTTTGAACGCGGCGCTCAGGTTATCTGCCGCACGGGTCAGAAGGGTTTGATCGCTGGCGATAAAATACAGGCTGATCCCTTTCGCATGCCAATCGGCAACCTGGCCGAGGTCGGGCAGGAAAATACCCAGTGTTTTTTGCTGGGTGCGGCCGGCTTCACAGATGGTACGGACTGGGTGCTCCAGTCGGCTGGTATCCGAGAGGTTAAAACCATAAGACACTGCCAAGTCCGCACATCCGATAAACAGCGCATCAAGGCCAGGGATGGCGGCGATCTGATCAATGGCGTCCACGGCGGCGGCATCTTCTATCTGGCCGATGATAATGGTGCTGTTATCGCTGGCTTCCCGGTAGGCGTCCGCGGTTAACGCGCCGTAGCGGGCCGCCCGATGAGAGGCGGCGAAGCCGCGGCGGCCTTGTCGATACGTGGCGGCGGATACGGCGGCGCCGGCATCCTGAGCCGATGTAATATGAGGAATGATGACCCCGGCGGCCCCTAGATCAAGAGCGTTCTGGATGTGGGATGGATGATGATCCGGCACCCGGACAAGCACCGGAATTTCAACGGCGCGGGCCGCCAGAAGACAGCTGTCAAGACGGTCGACGCCAAAGGGCGCATGTTCGGCGTCGAGCACCAGAAAGTCAAAGTCAGCCGCCGCCATGAGTTCTATAATCTGCGGCGCGGGAATTTTTATGAACAGCCCGCAAGTGGGCTGTCCGCTGCGGATGCGCTGTTTCAGGGCGTGTTGGCGGGCGAAGTGCTGCATGATGTGCCTCATTCCTGATCGAAGTCGGGCTGCTGATAGTCCACCAGATGGCGATAATCTTCCCGGATGGGGCTAAAGATATCGAGATTCATCACTGGTTCGTCTCCGATCGGCTCGCCGTAATGCACCACATTGGGGGGAATGCGAATCATGCTGCCGGGGCCACCTTCTATGACTTCGTCGGCGACATGAAAGCGGATACGGCCCTGAACAATATAGGCAACCTGCTCAAAAGGGTGACTGTGGGGATTGGTTTCCATGCCTGGTTCAAGCCAGTTCATGACCATAAGCACATTGTCGCCGCGAAAACCGGCGCGGGAAACCCCGTCCCGTACGACTTCTTTTGGCAAATCATCCCAGTTATAGACCCGTGTTTTTTGAGTCATGTCAAGATACCTCCCTGACGCATGGCGTCTCGGCGCGGCATGCGTATCGCTATATGAAACATTATTTGTCACTATGAAACAATAGCGGTTATCTGCTGAAGGGTCAATGTTTTTGCCATAGAAATGAGACGGATTCACATGGGGAAAATCAAGCGGTTTCGTCCTGGTCTTGCGGGGTATGCTGGCGGCGAAAATCCCGAGGCGAAATGCCATAAAGGTCACGGAAAGAGCGGCTGAAATAAGCAGAACTGTTGAACCCCCACCGGAAACAGATTTCTGTAATGGAAATTTGGCTGTACAGGGGGCTGACAAGGTCCGCCCGGCAGCGTTCAAGCCGGCGCGTCCGGACGTAATTGCTGAATGTTTTATCGGCCAGTGTGAACAGTTTCTGCATATACCGCAAGGAGACGCCGTGTGCTTCTGCCACTTGTGCCGGGGCGAGGTCGGGATCGCCGAGCAGGGTCTCGATGGTTTGACAGATGCGGTGCAGGTTATCGGCCCTTGTATTGGCGGCATTGCCAATCGAGAGAATGCCCTTTTGTTCGGCGATGCAGGTCAGGAGAAGCTCGGTCAGGGCCAGTTCAACAGGTCGCAGCTGGGCGTCATTGATATCATCCAGACCATCGGCCAGCGCGCGCAGCATACCCGAGAGCACATGATTGATGCCGCTTTGGCCCGGCAAGTGTCCCAAGGTCAGGGACAAGGGAGAAATCAGGCGGGGGTTAATGGCCAGACGGGGCAATTTGATGAATATCTGGCGGAAACGGCTGGTGAATTTCAAGGTGGCCCCGACAGCCGTGGGACCATATATGATGTCGTCGGGAATAAGCTTGATGCTGTTTTCTTCATGAATCAGCATTGCCTCGCCTTCCAGAAGCAGGGTCAGCCAGATGGCTTCTTCCTGAGGGGGGTATTGTCCGGAAATTTCCTGGGGGTCGGCATCGACCCGGGCGAATTCAAGCCCCAAAGGAGAAATGATGCAAGATACACTGCCACGGAAATTGTCAGTTTTCGGCAGATTTCCAAGGGGCAGGCACAGACGGTCCATAGCGGAAAGCCAGGCATTTTGACGCTCGGATTCAGGGAATGCCTCTGTTGTGAACTGCCAGGTTTTCATGATGCGCCTTCTTGTAAGTGTCCTTTTGTGGGGTCAGCCAAAAACGCTTCCCGGATATTTCGTTTCCGGAAAGCGTTGATTGATAGCATAGGTAAACAGACCTCCGCTGTCCAGATGGCTTAGCTCAGGATGCCTGAAATACACCGTTAAGGACACCCTGGATAATCAGGCTTTCGGGTGTTGCAGCACAAAGCTCATCATGCTGAGTGATTTATACTGGATAAAATCGGGATCAAGGGTCAGCTTGTCTGTTCCATCGCGGGCTCCCAGAACATAAAACAGGGGCCAGAAGTGATCGAGATCAGGTACCGACAGACTGGCGTCCTGACCCAGAAGGTCAAGGTCAAACAGTCTTTCCGGCGTATTGTCCGTGATGCAATCCCGGACCAGATCATTAAAGCGTATCGCCCAGTCATAAGGCTTTGCTGCCGGACTCCAGTCCATACGACCCAGATTATGAACCACATTGCCGCTGCCGATGATCAACACGCCTTCGTCCCGCAACTGACGCAGCCGTTGCCCGAGTTGATAGTGCCATTCGATCGGCTTGCGGGCATCCATGCTGAGCTGGATTACCGGAATATCGGCCTGGGGGAAGGCCTTGAGCAGAACCGCCCAGGTGCCATGATCCAGTCCCCAGTTATGGTCCAGTGTGACCGGCAGCGGCGAGAGCAGGTCCTGAACGCGCTTGGCCAGTTCAGGGGCGCCCGGTGCGGGATATTGAAGGTCAAACAGAGGCCCCGGCAGACCGCGTCCGAAATCATGGATGGTGCGCGGCTTCTGCATGGCGGTTACCGCTGTGCCCCGGGTACACCAATGCGCGGAAATGCACAGGATTGCCTTGGGGCGCCCCGCTGTCTTGACTATATTCCGGGCGATCTTGGCCCAGGTTTTGGTCGAGACATTATTCTCCAGAGCATTGGTCGGGCTGCCGTGTCCAAAAAAGACGACCGGCATTCTGTGAGGAGAGCTCATATCAGGCTTCCCCCTTCTCACACAGGGCGCTGGTGTCGCTGCATTGCCCTGGCGCGGCCTTGGCCGGGCGGGAAACCATTCCGGTTTTCTTCATTTTATCCCAGCAGTCCTGATAGCGGGGCACCAGCCATGAATTCAGTTGCTGTTGGGCGCTTTCCTGCCAGGAGTAGCGGCCCCGGATGGCGAAGCGAGAGCGCAGGCCCACCTGAACCATTTCATCGACATGTTGGTCCTGAGCCATAATTTTCTGCGCGGTGGCCATATTGGCGGCGAGGCAATCTTCAAAAGCAGGACTATCCATAGCACCCGGCGCCACGAGAAGGCCGGTATCCATTTCATGGCTTTCGGGTCCGTTCGCCCGGACATTAAGATAAAAGACCATATCATTGGTCAGAACCAGAGACAGGGTTGGCGGAATATTGGCGAACAGCATTTGATTGCGGTCAGCATCCTTCAGGTTGGGAAATACGGGCAACAAAGCCTTTTGGCTGGCATTGAAACTGGCGTCGCTGTGGGTTGTACCGTTCAGGCGGCAATAGCCGGCGGTGTCGGCGGGCATGTCCGGGAAACTGGACAGTTCGCTGGGGACAAAATCATGGTAATGTCCGCCGTGCAACCGGCTGGCGTGATAGCCGTCATTGTTGTTTTCGAACATCACTTTCCAGTTCCAGGGGAACTTGTCGGCTTCTTCCGGTTTGCTGCCCTCGGCATTGGCCAGGTCGTAGGGTTCGAGAATTTTGGCGACGGCTTCCAGGCGCGGGGCCAAAGGGGCGGCCTGGTCATCAAAGTTGATAAAGACAAATCCAAGCCAGACTTCCACCTTGAAGGTCGGGAGTTTGATGTCGGTTTTGCTGAAATCACAGGTTTTTTCCATGGCCGGACCATTTAGAAGGTCACCGTCGAGAGAATATGTCCAGTGATGATAGGGACACATAAAGGCGCGGGCATTACCGTGGCCTTCGGCGACAAGCATCGCCCGGTGCTGACAGACAGATGACATCGCCTTGAGGTCGCCCTGACGGTTGCGCACGACAATGATGGGTTCGCCAATCAGTGTGGTGGTAAAGTAATCTCCGGCCTCTTTCGCCCAGGATTCGCGTCCGACGCAGAGCCATTCATGATTGAACAGCGCTTCTTTTTCAAATTCATAGAATTCCGCATCGGTATAACAACCAGGCGGCAGGGTTTCTGCCTCCTCGACGGGGAGGACAGAGCTGTCGAGACTGTTAAAGAACTGATCATTCAGCAGAGACTTATGCATTGTGATACCCTTTCTGGCGCGATTTTCGCGCTTCCCTATATGTTTATTTAATCCACGCACGAGAGTAGAACAGCCTGATGATCCGGTCTTGCACAAAGGCGCACACAGACTTGGTAAATTAGGCGCACAGGCAGGCCAGCGACAATTCACTGGGCGCTTCAGTGCAAGATTGTACAACCGCCTTGTCGCTATGATGTCTGGCAATATGGAAAGTGAATATTATATTATCAGACAAGTAAGGGAGACATTATGAGTAATGACGTTAAGTTGGATATCCGGGAACTGAAACCCGGTTTCGGGGCGGAGGTGACCAATGTGGATATTCCCACAGCGGACGCGGCAACGCGGGCCAAACTGGTTGAAACCTTTCATCACCACGGAGCTCTTCTGCTGCGAAACCAGAAAATGACGCCGGATGAACTGCTTTCATACCTCAGCCTGTTCGGTGAGCCGGAGGGCCATACCCTGGCCCAATATACCCTGCCGGGATATCCCAATATTTATATCCTGTCCAATCGGGAAGAAAATGGTCGCCCCATCGGGGCCCATAATGACGGCGTCGGTTGGCATACGGATTATTCCTACAAAGAAGAGCCGGTGCAAAACACCATGCTGTATGCGCTGGAAGTTCCCCCGACAGGAAGTGATACCCTGATCGCCGACTGTTGTGCGGCATATAACGCTCTTACCCCTGAGCGGCAAAAAGAACTGGATGGTCTTGTTCTGCATCATAGCTATAAATATTTCATGGAAAACCGCGAGTATGGCAGCATGAAACTGAGCAAGGAACTGGAAGAGCAGAACCCGGACGTCTTTCATCCATTGATCCGGACTCATCCGGCGGATGGCCGCAAGGCATTATGGGTCAGCACCGGTACGGTCAAGGAAATTGTTGGCATGCCGAACCCGGAAGGCTTGGAATTGATTGATGAATTGGTTGATTTTGTCACTCAGGAGAAATTCACCTATCGTCACAAATGGCAGGTTGGTGATGTGCTGACCTGGGACAACCGCTGCACGTTGCATACCGGCACGGTGTATGACGATGAGAAATATTACCGGGTTATGCACCGGTTGTGGGCCAAAGGGGACAAACCTTACTAAGGTCCAGGACAGACAATCAGAGATGAAAAAGCCCGCTGGCGAGTAAATCGCCAGCGGGCAAGTTTTTACAGCAGGGGAAGAAGGACGTCTATTCCCGAGTGTAATCGTCCGGAACCTGAGGGCTGTCTCCTCCTTTGCCCCAAAGGATGATTTCATTGCCCCACGGGTCACGGAAGGCGTCATTAAATCCATTGAATTCAGCCCAGAAGTGATTGCGCCAGAGAATTTCTGCGCCGCGTTTGACTGCTTCGCCGAGAATGCGTTCAACGGAATCATCATCACTGACCATTACCCAGATCCGGGCTTTGCGGCCGGTTTCGGCCACTTGCCGGGGGGCGACGCCTTCGGGATCCGGGTGAGGCCGGGCATTGGCCGCATTATGGATGCCCAGATGCAGATTACCGATCTGGCTCTGGCTTTTGTCGGGGTTCAAAAAGTTCTGCCCGGGCACCATGCGGTGAAAGACGCCTTTGGGGCGTGGGTCGTTTTCCCAGCCAAAAACAGCGGCATAGAATTCGCCCGCCGCAGCAGGGTCATCAGAAGTCAGGTCAACAAAAATCAATGTGTTGGGATAAGTCATGGTTCAGTATCTCCTTAAGGTTTAGGGGAGCCTACGGCCCGGTGGGGCCGAAGGCGGGTTTTTCAGGACGGATCAGGCAGGTTTTCCCATACCTCCGCCGCCCGGAGTCATCATGAGAACTTCGTCGGTGGCCGCCATGGCGATCTTTTTAGCGGCATTGCTGGCCACGCCGTTGATCTGGAAGCCGCCGGCAGCACCCGGAGCGCCACCCTCGAGACCTTCGGCCTGGGTTTTCAGGCGGCTGGGGATGGCGTTCAATGCCCATTCGGCGCCAGACCGCATGCGGAAACCGATCTTTTGACCGTCACCACCGTTGTACAATCCCTTGCCGCCAGTGTCGGGTAGAAGTTCCTTGCAGGTGAACTCGATCGGAATGGACGCTTCGAGAACCTCGATTGGCACCGCCGATACCCCGGTGGGATAACAGGTTGCCGACAGGCCCTTCTTGGTCGCCCGCGCGCCCATGCCGCCGGAATAGTTGAACATGGAACTGGTGAAGGGCTTGCCTTCCTGATCATGGCCCTGAACCTGAATGGTCCAGACCGCGCCGGAGCCTTCCGCCAGCGTCCGTTCCGGGATCACCTGGGACAACGCTTTCAGAATGGGGAACGGCACATACATGCCGACCACATGACGGGCGTTTACAGGAGACGGATATTGCGCATTGATGATGCATTCCTTCGGGGCCTTGACCTTGATCGGGGCGAGACTTCCGGCATTGTTGGGCAGGTCGGGATTCAGGACGCTGCGGATGGCGAAAGTGCTGTAGGCATGGGTATAGGCCATCACCACGTTGATGCCCAGTTTGCTTGGCGCGGAGCTGCCTTCGAAATCGATCAGAATTTCGCCCGCGTCCGGATCAATGGTCACCGCGGTTTTCAGGGTGATGATCTCACCGCCCGGCACATCAAAACTGGTTTCTCCGTGATAGGTGCCTGGCGTGATATCGCGGATGGCGTCCTGGGTGGCTTTTTCTGACCGGGAAATGATTTCTTCAGCCAGTTCGTCAATATCCGCAAGGTCGTATCGGTCACACATGGCGTTGAGGCGTTCGCCTCCGATTCTTCCGCTGGATGTCTGGGCGCCCAGATCACCGAAAATGGCGTCCGGGGTGCGCACATTACGGCGAATGATTTTATGAAGGGTATCATTGGGTTTGTCCCGTTCATAAAGTTTCAGCACAGGGATCCACAAGCCTTCCTCGTGAATGTCGCGGGCCCCCGCGCCAACCCCGTATCCGCCAATATCTGTATGATGGATGGTGGAACCGCAATATCCAATAATCTTGTCATTACGGAAAATCGGGGTCAGAAGGGTAATGTCGAAAAAATGTCCGGCAGAAAGCCAGGGGTCATTGGTGATCAGCACGTCGCCGGGGTAGATATCTTCTGGCGGGATAATGGCGATCATTTGCTTTGCCGCCGCCGCTAATGAGTTGATGTGACCGGGGGTGCCGGTGATGGCCTGGGCCACCATGCGGCCTTCGGAATCAAACAGGGCGGTGGCGAGGTCGCCGGCTTCACGGACGATCGGACTAAAGGCAATGCGTTGCAGCGCCTTGGCCTGTTCGCTCACTATGCTGATGAGGTTACTCCACATGATTTCAAGTTGAATGCCGTCCATTTTACTGATCTCCCTGTTCTTGTTTCGTGGCGATGAGACTGCCATCCGTGTGCACCGACATAGTCCAGCCAGGCAGGATGAAGGCGGTTGTCTCGCGTTCTTCGATAATGACCGGACCTTCTATTTCCTGTCCGGCGGCGAGCGCCCGACGATCATAGACCGGTACGTCTACGGCGCGGTCTTCCAGATAAACCGCACGGGTTGATTTGGCGTCGGCCGGGCTGTCGGGAAGCTTGATATTGACTTCGCGGCCTGTGTTGCCGCCGTGGGCCGTAACCCGCCAGTTGACCACTTCCACGTCCATATCGTCGAGACATACGCCATAGAGAGCGGCATATTGTTGTTCAAAACGGTTGCGGAAAAGATCCGGATCGCGGGTATCGCGCGGGTCGCTCTCCAGACTTACGGTGACTTCGGTCTGTTGCCCTGAATAACGCATATCGGCCGCGAATTCATAGGCCACGGCTTCCCGGGTAATACCGGCTTCCATCAGGGCGGCTTCGCCTTCCAGAAGCATGGTTTCGATGGTGCGTACGATGCCTGACCAGTCCAGGTCTTTCAGTTTGGACAACCCGCCCCGCACCAGATCAAGCCGGGCCGGGGTCACCAAGGTGCCGAAGGCGCTGAGGACGCTGGCCATTGGTGGATAGATGACCTGTGTGCTTTCCAGCCGATCGGCGACATAACAGGCGTGAACCGGTCCCGCCCCGCCAAAAGCCAGCAGAGGCAGGCCGCGATAGTTGATGCCCCGGTCCGTTGCATGCGCGCGGGCGGCGGCGGCCATGGATTCGCCAACGACGCTGAAGATGCCCCAGGCGGTTTCTCTCAAGGACAGGTCCAGTTTGTCCGCCAGTTGCTGAATGGCCTGTTCGGATTTTGTAATGTCCAGTTTCATGTCGCCATTGAGGAAGTTGTCGGGGTCCAGAATGCTGAGCACGACATCGGCATCGGTGACACAGGCCGATGTACCACCGCGGCCGTAACAGGCGGGGCCGGGGTTAGAGCCGGCGCTGTCGGGACCCACTTTCAACAGGCCGAGACTGTCGACGCGGGCGATGGACCCGCCGCCGGCGCCGATTTCAATCATATCAATGGAAGGTACAGTTACCGGCATGCCGCTGCCCGGTTTGAACAGATACTGACGGTCAACCTCGAAATCACCAACCACGAGTGGAGAACCGTCCTGGATCAGGCAGGCTTTGGCGGTTGTCCCGCCCATATCGAAGGAAATCAGATTGTCAAAACCGTATTTGCGGGCGATATGACCGGCGACAAGCGCGCCGGCGGCCGGGCCTGATTCAATCATGCGTACAGGAAATGTACCGGCAACCCGGGCGCCGATTACGCCGCCGTTGGACAGCATGATCAGGGGCTCGTTTGTGATCCCGGTTTCTTTCAGTTTTTCGATCAGGGCGTTAAGATAAGGCCGGGTGATCGGGACGGCGTAGGCGTTGACCGCCGTGGTGCTGGCCCGGAGATATTCCCGCATCTGCGGCGCGACATCGCTGGACAGGGTCACATAAATTTCAGGAGCTTCGTCGTTGAGAATACGGCGAATTTCCTGCTCATTGGCGGGGTTGCAGTAACTGTTCAACAGACAAACGGCAACCGACACCACTTTCTTGGCCATCATTTCACGGGCGACTTCGCGGACGGCGGCTTCATCGACGTCCTGGCCGACGGTGCCATCGGCATAAATGCGTTCTTTAACGCCCCAGGTGACGTCGCGGGTGATCAGGGGGTCCGGATATTCGATCTGGGGATCAAACATGTCATAGCGATGTTCGTCGCGGATATAGAGCACATCCCGGAAGCCTTCCGTCACGATCATGGCGGTTACATCGCCTTTACGTTCGATCAGCACATTGGTCACGACCGTGGTGGCGTGAACCACAACATCATCCACATCTTTCAGTTCGATCCCGGCCCGACCAAGCGCGAGTCCGGCTGCGCGAAAGAAACCCTCGAGCAGATCATGGTGTGTGGTGAGGGTCTTGTCGGTCCAGCTGCTGCCGTCACTGCGGATCAAAACAACATCTGTAAAGGTTCCGCCAATATCAATTGCAAGGGCATATTTCATCATGCGTCTTTGCCTCCTAATGGTTACATACAAGTCAATCGTTTCGTACAATGAAATAACATTTATACTAGCGATACGCTAACTTATTTGATATCATCCGTCAATACAGCAGTTGTGATTTTGCTGCTTTCGGCAGTATGGCGCGGGGTTTCCCACCCTCCGTATTGTTGCTTTAGGCGATCTAACAACTTGTAATAAAAAGGTTTTATGTAATAACAGGGATCAGTTAAAATGAATATTGCCATCCATATGACGCGGGCGGGTCAGGTCTACAGAGAATATCCGGCTATTGCGGAAGGCGACATCCTGTTGTCGAATTACGGTGATCTGGCCCATCGTGTGGCCTGTATCGCCACGGCGTTGCGCCAGGAATATGGCTTACAGGTAGGTGATCGGGTGGCGTTAATCCTGCGCAACTGTCCGGAATATCTTGAATTGCTTTATGGGTGCTGGCATGCAGGTCTGGTGACGGTTCCGATCAATGCCAAACTGCATCCAAGCGATTTCGCCTATATTCTCGCCAATAGTGGAGCAAAACTGTGTTTTGCCTCGCCGGGTCTGGGGGGGACAGTCCGGAAAATAGACGGTGTCGTTCTTGAAGAGGTGATTGATGTGCCGGGCAAAAACTACAGCGGTTTTCTTAATCACGCGCCTTCTCCTGTGGTGTATCGCGCACCGGAAGAGACCGCCTGGCTGTTTTATACCAGCGGCACCACCGGCCAGCCCAAAGGGGCAACGCTTAGTCACCGCAATCTTCTGTCCATGTGTCATTGTTATTTTTCTGATGTCGATTCGGGAGGACCCTGGGGCGCATTTCTGCATGCGGCGCCCATGAGCCACGGGTCCGGTCTCTACGGTCTGGCTCATGTGATGCAGGGCAGCTGTCATGTGATCCCGGAAAGCGGCGGTTTCGATCCAGCGGAAATATATGATCTGATTGAAAGCTGGCCGGGGGTGAGTTTTTTTGCCGCGCCGACAATGGTCAAGCGGTTGCTGGATTTTCCAGATGAACGGGATACCCGCAATCTGAAAACGATTATTTACGGCGGGGGACCCATGTATGTGGAAGATTGTCTCGCGGGATTGAAGCGTTTCGGTCCCAAACTGGCCCAGTTGTATGGCCAGGGGGAAAGCCCGATGACCATTACCGCCCTGAATGCCGCCTTGCATCAGGACAGCGACCATCCGCGGTGGCGGGACCGGTTGGCGTCTGTTGGTGTCGCCCAGAGTGCGGTCGAGGTGCGGATCGCGGATGAGGCGGGTTCTTTCCTGCCGGTCGGCGAGGTCGGCGAGGTCGTGGTGCGGGGCGATACAGTGATGACGGGATATTGGAATAACCCGCAGGCGACGGCGGAAACGGTGAAGGAAGGCTGGCTGTATACAGGAGATTACGGGGTTCTGGATGCGGATGGCTTCCTGACCCTGAAAGATCGTTCCAAGGATGTTATCATATCAGGCGGCACCAATATTTACCCTCGGGAGGTGGAAGAGGTTCTGTTGCGTCATCCTGCGATAGAAGAGGTGTCGGTGATTGGACGTCCGGACCGGGAATGGGGGGAAACGGTTGTGGCTTATGTGGTGGTTTGTTCTGATGCGGCAACAGACCAGGTGGCGTTGGAAGATTTCTGTCTGACGCATATGGCCCGCTTCAAACGGCCAAAATTTTACCGCTTTGTTGAACAACTGCCGAAAAACAACTATGGCAAGGTGCTGAAAACCACCCTGCGGAAATGGGACCAGACCGATGAGGTCTGATCCCCTTATGGGGTAACGTTCTTATTCCGGGGACAGGCTGTGTCGCAAAGTTTTGTGATCTTTACTGTGATCTCCTGTCAGGGCAAAAGCATGCAGCTGTCCGGCGGGCGATTTAAACAGGGCCCTGACATTATAGCCGTCTGTCTCGACATGCCAGGTGCCGTTCACTGTCGGCGAAAGCGGGGTAACCACCACCGGACAGGCCGGCGTCTTGACCACCACCGGCAGAGGCCCGAGGGCCACCGCCGTTGGGGTCCCCGCAAGTGTTCTGGCCAGGGCTTTGGCCGATGCGACCAGAGGTTCCACATACATTCGTACCTGGCCGTTTAGTTCTGCACAGTCGCCGAGCGCATAAATATGTGGATCGGACGTGGCCAGATAGTCATCGACAATGATGCCCCGCCCGGTCTTGAGACCGGCAGCCTCGGCCAGTTCTATACGGGGTTTAAGCCCGACGGCCGAGATGACCAGATCGCTTTCCAGAAGGGTGCCATCGGACAGGGTCAGTAGAAACCCGCTGCCCTGTTTTCGGACATCTGTGACGGTGCGGTTCAAATAAAACCGTCCGCCCAGATCGCCGAGTGCGGTTGCCAGGGCTTCTCCGGCTTCTTCAGGCAACAGGCTGGACATGCAGTGGCCGGCCGGGTCTATAATATCCACATCGAGTCCGGCATTGAGCATATCATTGGCGAATTCACAGCCTATCAGGCCGGCCCCGATGATTGCCACCCGCGATGCGCCGGCCAGAGCGGTTCTGAAGTTACGGTAATCCAGCAAATCGTTGATCCCCAGGATCAGATCGCGGGCATCGCCCGTGACGGGGGCGGGGATTAGTCCGGCGCCGGTGGCGAGTACGAGTTTGCCATAGATCATCTCTTCTTTGCCCAGGTGGATTGTTTTGGTGGCGGGAGTAATCCCGGTCACTACGGACAGGGGGATGACCTCTGCGCCGGGGTCTTGGGCCATCACCAGATCATCGGGACATTTTTTTTCAGTGAGCATGCACGACAGGTTCGGTTTATAATAAGGCTGTGCCTCATCCCGGCTGATGATTTTGACCGGGGTCTTGCTATCGTGTTTGCGGAATTCCTTGGCCAGATTATAGGCGGCCATGCCGGCGCCGATGATCACCACCGGAGCCAGGGTCGGGTCGATGCTGTTCGATTGCGACATGTCGGGGGCTGATGAAACCGCGGTGTCCTTGATTTCGACCATGTCGAAGTCTTCTTTTCCCACACCGCAATAGGGACAGGCCCAGTCTTCGGGTACATCTTCCCATCGGGTACCGGGGGCGATGCCGTCATCGGGCCACCCTTCCGCTTCATCGTAAATCAGGTCACAGACCAGGCATCGCCATTTTTTCATTGTTGTACAGGCTCCGTTTGTAAGCCCCTGACCGGGGCGGCTTTAGCCCACTCTAGGGAAAGGTCGCCGGGGGCGTCTTGCATTTATGCGCCCAAATATTTGCGAGAGTTTACTAGACGTTGCAGACCCTCGCGCCAAGGCCTGTCATCATAATCAAGCCGGCGAAAATGATTATTCCAGTCCGGCGCGGGGGATCTGACAGGTGGTTTATTCAGGACGTGCGTTGCGGCAGGGCGAGGGGACCAAGGCTGTCAAGATAGGTGGCGCGGTTTTTCAGGCCTTCCTGGGGATATATATGCCCGCCGTCGCGGAAACTCTTTAACGGCTGACCCAGCCCCATAATGCCGCGCTCCCGCGTGCGGCGCACCCGCTCAAAGTCAACTTCAATCAGCATGACCTCTTCGGTGCTGCCGGCGCTGTGCAGGATATCGCCTTCCGGTCCGACAAGCCGGGACTGCCCCCACCCGAGGGCGCCCGCGCCGTTGATATCTATGATATAGCTCTGGTTTTGCACGGCGGTCGCCCGGACGATCGACAGTTCCACATCGCGGTCCTGGGTGTTGGTCAGGGTGGGGTGCAGAATGACCTCGGCGCCTTCGCTGACCATGGCGCGGCTGTTTTCCGGGAACCACATGTCATAGCAGATCGACAGGCCAAAGCGCCCGACGTCCGGCACATCAAATACACAAATGTCCTGTCCCGCCGCAACGCCTTTCTCATAGGGATAAAAAGGATACATTTTACGGTAGCGGGTGACGACTTCCCCGGCGGGGTTGATCACCGGTGCGGTGTTAAATATTTTGCCGCCGGATTTTTCATAAAGCGAGCCGGGAATCAACCAGATCCCCAGTTCTTTTGCCAGAGAGCACAGGCGGTCCTCTGCGCGCGACGGCAAGCTTTCGGCTTCTGACATGGCGGCGCCGAAAATGGCGAGCTCGCTGATCACGACCATCTGCACCCAGGGAAAACGGGCCAATGTGGTGCGGGTTTTTTTAATCACCAGATCCAGATTGTCATTTGAGGCGAGCTCCAGCTGCAAACCTGCAATCGCAAAATGTGTCATGGGTTATTCCTTTTCTATCGTCGAGAGATGTGTGAGGTGGTCACGTTTCCGGGCGGGGCTGAACGCGGCCAGCGCACAGAACAGCAGGCCGAATGCAGCGACATTGATAATCAGAGTGAAATTGCCTTCGCCGACCAGGGTGGCCGCAATCATTGGTCCGGAGGCGAGACCCATTTTTGAGACAAAACCGGCGAGTGAGGCGGTGCGGCCTTTCTTGTCAAAGGCGGTGCACAGGCCCAGAAGATAGGGGATCAGGAAGGCCCACATGATACCGGTGATGGCGTTGGCCATGAAATAGACTGTGGCCGATCCTGACCAGTGAAAGGCGAGAGTGCCGGCGATCGAGATCAGCAAACCTATGGTCAGGGGCAGGGCCCGGCCAAAACGCACCCCGAATACATAGACCAGAACCGCGCCGCCGATGGCGGTCCAGTTAGCTACCCCGACCAGGGTGCTCATCAGGTCCGTGGTCAGTCCTTTGTCCTTGCCCAGTTCGAAAACATAATCGGCGACCCCCATATTGGCGGCCTGGAAAAAGAAAATCGCCAGCAACACCGGGATCAGAGGGGCAAGGGCGATGCCGCCAAACCGGCCCGGAGAGGCCGTGGCGCCTTTATCCGGCGTGACCTTATAATCGTCGAGAAAGGGCACCATCAACAGGGTAAGGCTGCTGAATATAATCAGGGCCCAGAAGACGGCGCTATGGCCCAGGGTCTGGACCAGACCGGGAATAAACATAATGCCGATGCTGCCAAAGCTATATTGGACGATCAACAGCATGCCAAATACCCGGTCCGGGGTTTTGGTGCGGGCGATGACGCTGAAGCCGGTGCCGACGAGGAAGCCGCCAAAGCTGCCCTGCAGAAAACGGATGGCGATCAGGGCGTCGCCGTTGCTGATGGTCATGGAAATGAAATCAATGGCAATGATCGCGATCAGCACGGTGTAGGCGATTTTGCGCCACGGCAGACGCCCGGCGGAGAAAACAGCCATCAGGGCGCCGAAGGCTGCGCCATATTTATTGGCGGCGGTGATATAGCCTGCGGTTTCCAGACTAAGCCCGATGCCGTCAACAAAGGCCGACAGGAACGCCCCGCCGAGATTGACATAAAACAGCCCGGCTGTGGAGAGGAACGACAGCAAAATGGCGGAAAGAAGTCCCTCGGGCGCGGCCTTGGGCAGGGAAAAGCCGGGTTTGGCGGTGGTGTCACGTGATGTTGTCATTCAGGGTCTCCGCCGCACAGGGAATTGAGGTGATGAAGTTGGGTAACGGCGGCCATAAAGGCGTGCTGCCCTCCGTCGCTGATCATGTAATATCCCCCGCCGTCGGGCAGAAGCACAGCGGACAGGCCGCCGTAGCCGGACAGGAAAGGCAGCCAGGTTTCTGAACGGCAGGACAGGTCGTCCTGGGCGTTATAGGCCCAGAAGCCGTTGCTATAGCGGATTTTGTTTTCCGGATGGCCCGCCAGAAGACCGCGGTCGGCGGTCTTTTTTTGCAGCGCCGCCTGAAACAGGGAAGAGGACAGAAGGTCCGAGGGATGAAGGTCTTTGTGCTGTCCCCCGAGGAAGGACAGGAGTTTGGCGATATCCTGCCGGGTCAATATCAGGCCCCAGCCGGTAAAGGGCTGTGCCTCCCGGTCAAGGCTGCGGCGGGTCCATTGGGCGCTGGGGCTCAGGCCAAGAGGCGCAAAGATATCCCTGACGATAAGGTCATTGAAGAAATCATGTTCGGCGCCCTTTTTTTCCTGCCAGAAGGCCTGCAGGGCCGCGCCCAGAATATAGGTGTCGGATGTGTGATAGGCGAACTGGGTTCCCGGGGTGGCTTTATGGGGGAAATGGTGACAGGCGAAGTCGATTTTCTGGCGGTGAGTCCGGGTCTGGAAGAAAGCCTGATATGTTTCCGAGCTTTCGTCGGCGTCGGCCCCGGCGGTGGTATAATTGCCAGTCGCCATGGACAGGGTGTCCCGGAACGTCACATCCCGCCAGGCCGCGCCCTGACAGGCGGGAACATAGGCGGCGATTTTTTCATCCGCCGCGCCAGGATAGAGTTTTTCAAGCCGCATCAGGGCCAGTCCAGCGACCAGGGATTTGGCCAAGGAATAGGAGGGCACGGCCATCTGATCGCAGTGGGGGTAGAGACCCGCGCGGGTCATGCAGCCCCCGGCATAATGGACGCCGGCCATCAGAACGCCAAATTGTGATATGTCTGACGGGGCGATGCGTTTGGATTCCGACAGGCCATCAAGCGCCAAATCCGGATGGGCGTCTTTTAGGGCGGCGACCGGTTTTTGCGGTAAATAGGTTGATTTTTCCCGCTGGAAGATCTGTTGAACGGTGGCGGCCCCGGGCTGTTGTTTTGGATGCCAACGGGCGGTCAGGTCACCCAGCATGTCGAATTTGAAATAGGGGCAGGTCTCGCTGGCGATGCGCAGACGGGCTTTTGTGGTCTGTCCGTCCGGGATGATGGTGAACTCGAGAACACCGTTATGCAGGCAATTTTCATTTTTTTCCATCAGGGCGACGGGCAGGGAGGCATGCAGTCCTTTGTCATCCCGTTTAAGCGCGCCTGCCGTCAGCACCCATTCCCAGACCGGGTGGTTCCCCGGGATGGCGCCGGCCTTTACGGGAAGCAGCGCGGCCCCGTCCTGAATATAGGCGAAAGAAAATGCTGGAATTCTGTTGCGCCCTGTGTCGGGGTCTTGCGCCAGATGAAAGTCATCCTGAAGCACCCTGGTTTCCAGCCGGGCAGTGGTCACATCAAGCGTCAGGCGTCCCTCTAGCGCGCCGCCGGGCGCGGCGCAGGCGGTGGTGATGCCGAGAATAACACCAAGGCTGCTGAGGAAACAGGGCCATCTCATAGGTCGATCCCTGCGGCGGCCAGTTGCGCCTTTAAGGGGGCGAGCTGGGTTTCATAGTGACGCCATTTCTCGACACTGGAGGTATAAATGGGGTGGCGCACCTGGGCGGCGCTGGCGGTTGCCGAGGCGCTTTTATTCTCATGAAAGTTCAGACAGGCGTCCTGCCAGTCAAGACCGCACACGGCGACCAGACGTTTCGACTGGGTTTTCTGATCGGTGACCAGGGCCTCATAATCCACATCATGGATACGGCCCGGCAGTTGCGCCCGCCAATGAGCCATCAGCCGGTGATAGGCGATATAATAAGCCCCAAGGTCATCCAGCGCATAGGAATAGGGATAACCCATCTGGAACAGGGTTTTATACATGGCGTAACAATTATCCAGCGGATGGCGGCGCAGATGGATGATGCGGGCGGTGGGCAGGGCCTTGGCGATCAGGCCGATATACAGAAAATTCGCCGGTGTTTTATCAATCACAAACTGCGCGCCCTGACGCCGTTGTCCGATCATTTCCTGATAGAGTGTCCCAATGGCAGCGCAATCGAGCTTTGCTGTTTTTTGGATAAGGTCGGCTTTGCTGCGCGCCGGGCCTGCAATATTCATAAAGGCGTGAACAAAGTCGTTGATTTCCCCGAGGCTTTCGACGTCGGAATGGCTGCTGAGAATGCGGTCGACGAGGGTGGAGCCACTGCGCGGTTGTCCCAAAATGAAAATCGGGCCCGGCGCCTCAGACACCGCCGGAATGTCCGCAAAGAAATCATCTGTCATTACCGCGGCGATGTCCGCCATGGTCCGGATATCATCGGTAACGGAATAGCTCAGCCGTTTGCGGCGGGTGTCGGCGGCCTCGCGCAGGGCGGCAAAGGATTTGTCATATGCCTTGATGTCTTCATATTCTTTCGCCAGCGCATAGCCGAGCTGGACGGGATCACTGGCGGGATTCAGGCCGCGCGCCCGCAAGGCCTCCATTTCGGCAATATGATTGTTTTTGGCGGTTTGTTTTTTTAATGTGGCGCGATTGTAATAGGCGGCATAGTCATCGGGCGTGTGGGCGATCACCCGGTTATAGAGGTCTTCTGCCCCGGCCAGATCGCCGAGCGCCGTGGCGGTGGCGGCGGTATTATAGAGGAGTTCCGGATTTTCTCCGATCAGATGACGGGCCCGCTGGTAACAGCGCAGGGCGTCGGTATGATGCTCAAGGTCACTAAAAAGCTGCGCCGTATGTTGCAGCATGCGGGCGTCGTCCCAGGCTTTCTTTTCTAACGCGTATATTTTTTTCGTTGCGGCGGCCAGCTGCCCGCATAACAGGGTGGCTTCCGCTTCCATATGTTGAACCGTAAGGGAGGTGGGCGCCGCCGCAACGGCTTTTTGCGCGGCGGACAGCATGCCGACAAGATCGCCCTTGGCCTGGCAGATACGCCCCGACAAAAGCCAGCCTTGCGGCAGGGTGGGGTGACGGTTGGTGAAGGCGCTGCAGAGCGCCTCGGCCTGCTCTACCTGGCCCTGCTTCAAGTGCTGATTAATCTGGTTCAAGCTATGGTGCATGGATGACCCTTTGCGTGCGGTTCTGGTGTGATGAGATGCACGATGCTGCAAAAAAGGGCCGAATGGCAAGCGAATTGCGTTTCGGCCCTTTCCAGATCAGACATTAGAAATCAACAGATACCGCAAGCCCGAGGGTCCGGGGCAGGGTGATTTCATGTTTGGCGCCACTACCAAAATAGTTCTGGGACGGATCTGTTCCCATATAGGCCGCGGAATAAGAAGCAGACATGCCGGCCTGATTGAAGATATTCTTGGCGAAAAGCGTGACGTTGATATTGTCTTTGGTAAAGGCCAGGCTGGCGTTCCAAATGGAGAAGCCGGAATGAGTCTGTCCGTAGGTTGGGTGGGTATTGTTGATATAATTCTTGGTATCGCTCTGATAATAGCCATCCAGCCGGGTGACCATCACAATATCGCTGGTGATGTCCTTGGTGTAATCCAGAGCGACATTCAGGGTGTGTTTGGGAATGCCGGGCAGACGGTTGCCGTCTTCGGCGATAACCGCACCGGTCGGAGCGATAAAGTCAGACGTCAGCTTGGCGTCGACATAGGCATAGCCGAAGCTGTAATGCAGCGCCTGGCTCAGCTGGCCTTCCATTTCCAGTTCGACCCCTTTGGTGGCGGCGGTGTCGCCATTCGCCGCGGTGAAGAATCCCCAGTTGGAGGTCGCGGTGTTGATCTGAGGGTTGCTCCAGTCAACATAAAAGACGCTGGCGCTATAGCGCAGGCGGTCGCTTGATCCCTTGATGCCCAGTTCGTAGTTGACCACGCTGTCGGAGCCGTAAGCGAGCCAGGCCGGGTCTTCGGCAAAGTTACCGGTCGTCGGCACCGCGGCGGCGCCGCCCCGGCGATAGCCTTCGGATATGGTGGCGTAAATCATGGTGTCATCTTGGACGTCATAGGAAATATTACCCTTGAAGAGCACGTCTTTCTTGCCGGATTCCGTCACCGTGCGGGCGGGGGCCCATGAGGCGAGGGAGTCCCAGAAAGGCAGTTGCACTTCCGCGTCGGATGAAACACTGCTGTCAAACCAGCGCATGCCGCCGGTCAGGTGAAGGCTGTCTCCGATGTCATAGGTGACCTCGCCGTAAACGGCGGTTTCTTTCACTTTGGACAGGTCGGTATAGATGAAATCATTGTCATTTTCATCATAACCAAATCCGGGGGACATCCAGCCAAACATTTGTGAGGCCCAGGCTTTGTAACCGGCGAGCGTGCTGGTTTGGCCCACTGTTTTATCCTGATCCTGGTAATATACGCCGGCAACCCAGTTTAAAGGTCCTTCGTTATCGGACACCAGGCGGACTTCCTGAATGAAGGCCTTGTCGCCGAAACTACGGTCCGCCCGGGCGAGAGGACGCGGCGAATTATAATACAGACCGCCCAGCCAGTTTTTCTGAGCATAGAACCCGGTATTCTCGCTGATGGCCGATCCGTGAACGTCATAATGAGAGGTGGAGGAGGTCAGGGTTGCGAACCCGAGATCCACGTTGATTTCTGCGGCGAACATTTCCAGGTCGGCTTCACTGGGTTCCAGCTGTACCGATCCAGAGGTATAGGCGCCATATTCATTACCGTATCCATCAAGGAAACCTTCGGCGGTGGCGCGGCGGCTGCCGGCTTCGTCGCTCTGGGTGGTATACATCAGGGAAATGTCGATCGCGTCGCTGACTTCCATAAAGGCGCTCAGGCGGAGAAAATCAATCTCGGCCGTGTCAGCGTCCTTGACCGTTTTATAGCTGGCGTCGGTGTCGTTGATATCGCCGGGGATCACCGGCGCGCCGCTGTTGTCGAGTTCATAGACATTGACATAATCAATAATGCCGGCGTTATCCAGATGGCTGGCGACAGCGCGCAGGGCGATTTTGTCGCCGAGGGGAACATTCAGCACGACATCGCCTGTCCAGCTGATGCCGCCGGAGCCTTTTGTGCTGCTGCCGGTGCCGCTGACTGTGCCGCTAAATTCACCGAGAACCGGTTTTCTGGTGATGTAACGCACCGCGCCGCCGAGGGCGCCGGACCCATAAAGGGTGCCTTGCGGGCCACGCAGGACTTCGACCCGCTCCAGATCTTTCAACATCATATTGGCGAAAACGGGCGTGTCATTGATATAGGTGGCCACGGTCGGGGCGGAGGAAGCGGCGTAATCCCCGCGGGCGGCGCCATCAACATTCAGACCCCGGATGCGGATGTCATTTTTGGTGGCGGCGTTGCGGTTGCCGCGGTCGGCGACCACAATGCCGGGAATGGAGCGCAGCATTTCAGTGGCGTCGATCATTTTCATATCATCGATTTCACTGCCGGACAGGGCGGAGATGTTATAGGGGATATCCTGAACCATGGTCGCCCGCCGGGTGGCTGTCACCACGATTTCTTCCAGTTTAATCTGGTTTTCTGTGCTCTGGGCGGCATCCTGGGCCAGGCCCGGCGTTGCGGCGACAAGGGCGGTGGATGACAGTAGCGCAAGTGATGTAATCTTTTTTCTTACAGACATTAAATGTCCTCCCATAAATTTATACTGACTAAAAATATTATTGACGACAAAAATATTATAGTCAACTATAAAAATATATTCTACTCGTACAAAGCTACCTAAAACCCGGCCAGACCCGAGACTTGATCAGGTCATAAAAAGTTTGTAATCAAAGGCTTGCTGGGAAAATCAGGCCTTGAGGCTTTCCACCAGTAAAGTTATATCTTTTCTGACTCCGGCGAGCATTTCTTCAATCGTCATGGATTTGAGATAAATAAATCCGAGGAAATGGTTCCGTTCCAGCCGGGTCATCAGATAGGCATATTGTTCGGCATCCAGCGGACGCAGCACGCCGAGTTCACTATATTTTTCGAGCGCCACAGCCAGGGCGGCCGCAAGATCATCGGCGATGCCCGCCAAATAGCGGGGGGCGACATCCGGGTCGGATGTGGTGGCGACATAGGCGACCACATGTCCCCATAATTCCCGGGACATATATCTCAGGGTATTCTGCATGTTTGACCCGATGATATCGGTCAGCAGATCGGCGGGATCTTCGCTGGCGGCGCGCTGTTCATATTCGGCGCGCTTGCTGCGGGTGTCTTCCTCGCCGTGGGCGATCAGCGCGAGCAGAAGCTCTCCTTTATTGCCGTAATAATTATACACGGTGGCCGGCGATACCAGAGCTTCTTCTGAAATATCTTCGATTGTGGTGACGGCAAACCCCTTTTTTTCAAAGAGGTGAACGGCCGCTTTTTCAATCATTTCGCGGCGGCGCGCTTTCTGTTTGGCTCTTAAACCTGTCATGTGAATATCCTTTTCTAAATTTATAGATGGCTTTATTTTTCAAGACAAGTCTATTTTTAAACAGAGGGGATGTAGCAACGTTTTGGCGGCTTTTACAGGCCCTATTTCTGCGCCGGGTCTGTCTTTTTTGTGATGAAGGATAGACGTTATGTCACAGTCTGATAATATGGGCCCGGATGGTTAGGGACTGTGTAATAGAAAAGGTTGTGTCGCACATATGCAGATGAAGCAAATAGAAGTTTTTCATGCGGTATACTCCACAGGCTCTGTCAGTAATGCGGCTAAATTTCTCCATGTCTCGCAACCGGCGGTCAGCAAGGTATTGCACCGTGCCGAGGATCAGCTGGGGTATCTTTTGTTTAAGCGGGTTAAAGGCAAGCTGGTGCCAACGGATGAGGCGCATAGTTTGTTCGCCGAAGTCTCTCAGGTCTATCAGCAGATTTTGTCGTTGCAGAAGAAAGCCCGTAATCTCAAGTCGGGCACGGCGGGGCATATTCGGCTTTCTGTCATGCCGGCATTGGGACTCAATGTGCTGCCGCTTTCCATCGCCCGGTTTCTCGAAGATCATCCGGGGGTGACTTTTGACATCCAGACCCGGCATTATGATGACATGATCCGTTCTCTTTATGAACATGAAATCGATATCGGTCTGGCGTTCAACCCTGATAATCATGTGGGCCTGGCGCGATATGAATTTGGGCAGGGCGAGTTTGTTTGCGTTCATAATCCGGAAAGTTTCCCGAAAAATCCGGATCGTCTGGGCCTTGAGGAGCTTGAGGGTAAAAACATCATCAGCATCAAGGACAGTGGTCCTTTATCCGACTTGCTGTTTCAGCGTATCCTTCAGGAAGGCGTCAGTACCGATTCCGCCATTACGGTACAAACCTATTATATCGCCAAGAATTTGGTTGGGTATGGTATGGGGATGGCCATTGTCGATCAGCTGACCGCGCAGGCGGAAGGGCCGGGGAAAACCAGTTTTAAAGGATTTACCCCGCCGATTACCTATGCGGTGACAGGGCTATATGCCGAAAGTCGTCCGTTGTCCAATGTGTGCCAGAATTTTCTGGGTTATCTTAAGCAGGTCTATGAAGAACTGGTTCAGCCGGCGAAATAAGTATAACCTATCGTTATGGGGAGAGCATGACTTGCTATTATCTTTCGGGTTTGAATCAGGCTATTATGGAGGTAATAAAAGAGTATAAAGGGCGGGTACTGGTCATGATGCGTAGCATATGTTTGATTGTTTTTGGCGTGTTCAGCCTGTGTCAATTTACAAGCTTTGCCACGGCGGAAACCCTGTCCGGTCGTCTTACGGATACTTCCGGGGCGCCGGTGCAGAACTTTACGGTGCAGATCAACAAAGATGTGATCAAAGGGCGGGACGGTGTTTTCACCCTTGATGTGGAACAGACGGAGCTTGTGTCCCTGCAATTTTCGGCCCCCGGTTTTTTCCCGATTACCCAGATATTTTCTCTGCTGGAATTGAATCACATGGGGAAAGGCTATGCGCTTCCGCCGATACAACTGGTCGCCAGAAAGCCGGGTCGGGTCATGTTGGCGTTTGGCGGGGATGTGATGATGGGGCGGCGCTATAGCAGCCCGAGAGGCGATGAGACGGTTTTGATCCGGCCGGATCACAAGGCTGAAGATACCAAAGCCATCGTTCGTCATGTGAAACCTTATTTCGACGGGGCCGATTATGGGTCCGTCAATCTGGAAACCCAGGTGATGTCCGCCAGACCGAAAGGCTCGGCGTCGAAGCTGGTGACATTCTTTTCGCCACCCGAAACAGCGGCGGCGCTGGCCTGGGCCGGAGTTGATTATGTGACCCTGGGCAACAATCATACCTATGACAATCTTGAAGAAGGACTTGTCGCGACACTGGATATTCTTAACGATAGCCCCCTGGCGTTTTCCGGGGCGGGCCTGACGGAGAAGGCGGCTCTGGCGGCCCATCGCATCGATATTTCGGATATGCCGTACAGCTTCCTGGGGTATGTCGGCTGGAAAGGCGGCGGCCAGCCGCACCAGGCGGCGGAAGGCGATCATAAAGGCGGAGCCGCGCTCGGGAGTATGGAAAATATCATCAGGAGTGTCGGGGCGGAAGTGGCCGAAGGCCGCACCACGGTTGTGCAATATCACGGCAGCCTGGAATATGGCGAAGAGCCGACACTGCTTACGGAGCAGCGGTTGAAAAGCGCCATAGATCAGGGCGCGGATCTGGCAATCGCCCATCATCCCCATGTGGTGCAGGGGTTTGAAATCTATAAAGACCGTTTAATCGCTTATTCCCTGGGCAATTTTATTTTTGACCAGTATTTCTATGGGCCACAATTTTCCTATATGCTTTATGTGTGGATGGATGGCGAGAAATTTCATCGGGCGGAAATTGTGCCGGTTTACATCAAAGGCTATGTGCCGACGCCGGCAACCGGGCCGGTCCGCCGGGCGATCCTGAGCCGCACGGCTGAATTGTCGGACCGGCGTGGCGTCAGTCTTGGTTACAGCGGGGGGCACGGTGTAATTACGACAGCTCCGGCGTCGTCCGGCGTCAGCCTCGCCCGGAATATTTCTCTGGACCTGATAGCGGGGAAAGAAAAAGTCATCTCCCTCGGGCACTGTACGGCGGGTGTTTATGCTACGGGAGTTGAGGCGCAGGATACTGATCTAACCTATCGCTTCGGTCAGGAAATGCTCCGGCGGGGCGATTTTGAATCATTTGACCACTTTGATGCACCCGAACGGGGTTGGATCATTGAGGATCCGGCCTCCGGCCTTAGCCGGGATGAAGCTTATCAGGGCGTGAAATCCTTCAAAATTTCCGGCGCCACCGGCAAGAAGACGGCGACGTTTGGCATGAAGGTGTTTACCCGCCTGTATCGTCCGGCAACGCCAAGCAGTCTGATCGGGCAGGTTCGCGCTGATCAGGACGTGACCGTCAAAGTTTATTTTCAGGGCCGCCCGACAAGGGGGAAACTCGGGGATTCTCTTGAAAATGCGCCGAAGAAATTACTGGGCAGTCTGAAAGTCGCCAAAGGTGACTGGCGCAGGCTTTCAGTGGATTATAACAGCCCCCGGGTCGGCTATCGCAGCTATCGTCTTTTGCTGGATGTCGAGCGTGAGGAAGGCCGGGACCTGCCGGATGTTTATTTTGACAATATCGGGCTTGTTGAATGGCGCACCGCGTATCAGTCTGCCGACGGAGCAGGTCATGTCAAGTTCCCCAATCAATATACGCATTTGGCGGTGAGGGCGGGGCAGCAGAATGTAAACCAGGCGCTAATCCATGAATATCATGACGACCCGGCGCGGGAAGAGGATGTAACGGGGCGCTGTCAGAAAGGAACTGCGGCGCGATGATAAATCTACTCACCCGGTTCGGGATGCATAAGGGTTCAGAATGAAACATATTGTAATTTTTTTGATAACATTCTCTTTGTGGGGCTGTGGATCGGAAAGCGAAGATCGCTTTATCACGATCGGCACCGGCGGGGTGACGGGCATCTATTATCCGGCAGGCGCGGCAATTTGCCGCATGGTCAATCGCCACCGGACAGAGCATGGACTGCGCTGCTCGGTCGAGGCCACCGGCGGGTCAATCTATAATATCCGGGCGGTGAGAAACGGCGACCTTGATATTGGCGTGACCCAGTCCGACTGGCAATATCATGCCTATCAGGGGGCGAAACTCTTTGAAAAAGAAGGCCGCTTTGAAAAGCTGCGGGCGGTTTTCTCGCTCCATTCAGAGCCTTTCACCGTTATCGCCCGTAAGGACAGCGGTGTAAAAACCTTTGCTGATCTGAAGGGCAAGCGGGTCAATATTGGCAACCCTGGTTCCGGCAGCCGGGCTACGGTAGAGGCTTTGTTGGCGTATCTGGGCTGGGGACAGCAGGATTTCGCCATTGCCGCCGAACTGAAGGCCGCCGAACAGTCCCAGGCCCTGTGTGACAATAAACTGGATGCGATCATCTATGTGGTGGGCCATCCGAGCGGTGCGATCAAGGAGGCGACCACCAGTTGCGAGTCTGTGGTTGTCGAGGTCGCGGGGCCTGTTGTCGACAAGCTGGTGGCGGAAACTCCTTATTACAGCACGGCAATCATTCCGGGCGGCATGTATAATGGCTCGCCTGAAGATGTGAAGACATTTGGCATGCGGGCGGTGTTTGTCACCTCGGCGGATGTGAAAGACGATGTGATTTATCAGATCACCAAGGCGGTGGTCGGTGATCTCGACAATTTCAAACGTCTGCATATCGCCTTTCAGATGCTGAAGGTTGATGAAATGGCCAGCGCCGGACTGGTGGCGCCACTGCATCCGGGGGCGGAAAAATATTTCCGCGAAGTCCTGGCGTCCGATGCCGAAAAATCTAACAAAGGCCTTTAAAGATATGACTGCACGCGCCGCGATTGACGAAAATACACTTCATTTATTGGAAGATATAGAACATGGAGGCCGCCATCCGGCCGGCTGGTCAGGACGCCTGTTGACGATATTGGCGCTCTGCTGGTCGTTGTTTCAGCTTTATTATGCCTCCCCCGTTCCTTTTCTGCTGGCGGGAATATTGCCTGACAGTATCAGTGGGTATATTTTGTTCAATGATACAGAAGCACGATCCATTCATCTGGCTTTTGCGGTGGCGCTGGCTTTTATGGCCTACCCCCGGACCTATACCGCACCCCAACATAAAATCCCGTTATATGACTGGGTCCTGTTCGGGGTGGGTATCTATTGCGCCTTGTATATTTGCATCAATTATCAGTCTCTGGCGCTTCGGGTAGGGGCTTTCACTCCTTTTGATCTGGCTGTCGGGGTGTCGGGGATTGGCATTCTGCTCGAAGCCTCACGCCGGGTATTGGGCTTGCCCATGGTCTGTGTGGCGCTATTTTTTCTGGCCTATATCTTTTTTGGCAATAGTGGATGGGTGCCGGATGATCTGCGCTGGAAAGGCGCGAGCCTGCATAAGGCCATGTCGCACCTGTGGCTGACCACCGAAGGGGTTTATGGCGTGGCTCTCGGCGTATCGGTGAGCTTTGTGTTTTTGTTTGTTCTGTTTGGCGCGCTGCTGGAAAAGGCGGGGGCGGGAAATTATTTTATCCGGGTGGCCTTTTCGTTATTGGGTCATTTGCGCGGTGGCCCGGCCAAGGCGGCCGTAATTGCGTCCGGTCTTACCGGCCTGATTTCCGGATCTTCCATCGCCAATGTGGTGACCACGGGCACCTTTACCGTGCCGTTGATGCGTAAAGTCGGCTTTAGCCGGGAAGAGGCGGGCGCGGTCGAGGTCGCTTCCTCGGTCAATGGCCAGATCATGCCGCCGGTGATGGGGGCCGCGGCGTTCCTGATGGTCGAATATGTCGGCATTCCCTATACCGAGGTGATCAAGCACGCCTTTTTGCCGGCGTTGATTTCCTATATCGCCCTGGTCTATATCGTGCATCTGGAAGCCTGCAAGAAAGGCATGACCGGTCAGGAAAAACGGGATCACGGCATGACTTTTTTCCAGCGCCTGTTTATGTGGGCGACGATTATCCTGGGGTTCATTGTCTTAAGTTTCGCGACCTATTATGGGCTTGGCTGGATCAAGACGCTAACCGGTGATTTTTCAGGCTGGGTGATTGCTGTAGTGTTGGGGGGCGTTTATGTCGGTTTGTTGAGATATTGCGCCGGTTTTCCCGACTGTCCCGATGATCCGGATCTGGAACATCTGGGCCCGACCGGTGAAATCGTCAAAGGCGGTCTGTATTACATCCTGCCGGTGGTGGTGTTGATCTGGTGTCTGATGATTGAACGGTTGTCTCCCGGCCTTTCGGCCTTCTGGGCGTCCTTGCTGATGGTCGGCATTCTTTTAAGCCACAAGAGCCTGAAGGCTTTCTTCCGCGGCGAAGGGGAGCTGGCCGGTTATTGGGTGGCGTCAAAGGATGATTTCTCGGCGGCCCTGATCGAAGGCGCGCGTAATATGGTCGGCATAGGCCTGGCGACGGCGACCGCCGGAATTATCGTCGGAGCGGTGTCCCTGACCGGCGTCGGGCAGGTGCTGGCGGGTTTTGTTGAACTGCTGTCGGCGGGCAATTTGATTCTGATGCTGTTTTTCACCGGGGTGATCAGTCTGATCCTTGGCATGGGATTGCCGACAACCGCCAATTACATTGTGGTTTCAAGCCTGATGGTGCCGGTGATTACCCTGCTTGGGGCGCAGAACGGGCTGATCATCGAATTGATTGCAGTGCATCTTTTTGTGTTTTACTTCGGGATTATGGCCGATGTCACGCCGCCGGTGGGTTTGGCGTCCTTCGCGGCGGCGGCCGTGTCTGGCGGCGACCCGATCAAGACTGGCATCAAGGCCTTCATTTATAGTCTGCGCATGATCATTCTGCCGTTTATCTTCATCTTCTATCCTGAGCTTTTGATGATCAATATCAGCGGTCCGTTGCACTTCCTTCTGGTGGTGGTCACGGCAGTTTTGGGAATATTGTGTTTCGCCGCCAGTACCCAGGGGTATTTCCTGGTCCGCAGCAAGCTCTGGGAAAGCGCGCTGTTGGTGCTCGTCGCTTTCACCCTGTTGGCGCCGGGCTTCTGGATTGACCGCCTCGTCTCCCCGTGGCAGACGAGGCCCTTAGAGGAATTGCGTCGGCAGGTGGAACAGGCCCCGGCAGATGGGTTGATGCAGCTCTCGCTGCTGCGCCGGGATTTCGACGGCGAGGCGGTGACGACCCTGTCATCGGTCACTTTAGGCCCGAAGGCCCCCTTTGAAGAGCGCCTGCGCTTTCTTGGTCTCGACCGGATCAAGAAAACCGAGGCGGCTTATCAGGCGGAGGCGCGCTTCGGCGGCCTGATGGATAATCCGGAACTGGATGAACGATTACGGCTGGTGGCCTTCGCCATTCCTGCGCCGCAACCGGCGGCTTCTTGGATGGTTCTTCCGGCGCTGCTTTTGCTGGGGCTGGTGATCTGGCGTCAACGGCAAAGACGTTCCCCTCTGTGAGTATCTTCCTATAACATATGGTTATGAGGTTGTGATCATCTATTATTAGATTTCCATAACATATCGCGAGATAATGACTTTCCCCCAAAGAGAGGGGCGGGCCGATAAAAATTGGTCTGTTTTGTAAGTTGCGTTTCTGGGAGGAAACAATGGATAGGGTTAACAATATGATGATGAAGCATTTATTACTGGCGTCCGCATGTAGTCTGTATATCACCCAGGCGGTCGGGCAGGAAAACACGACACCTCAGGAAGAGGCCTTAGAGCTTGATGAGATTGTCGTGGTGGGATCACAAATCAAAGGCGCGAAGGTTACGGGCGGTTTGCCGGTCACATTATTGGGGGAATCGGATATGGACGCGATTGCCGCTTCCTCGGCCTCTGAACTGTTCGGTTCGCTCCCGTCCAATGGCGTGATGAATTTTAACGGAACGGACACCGTCGGCGGCGGGGTCAACAGCGCCCGCGGTGACGTGGCGTCGATCAATTTGCGCGGCATTGGCTCAGGCAATACGTTGATCTTGCTCAATGGCCGCCGCGTGGTCCAGCATCCCGGTACTCAGTCTGAAAATCTGGTGCCGGTGACGACCGCCAACCTGAACGCCATTCCGGTGTCCGGTATTCGCCGGATTGAAGTGTTGCATGACGGCGCCTCGGCGATTTACGGTACAGATGCCGTGGCGGGGGTGATCAATACGGTTTTGCGGGACAATTATGAAGGCTATCGCGTCAACGCGCAATATGGCGGGTCGGAAGATATAGATCGTCGTAAACTGAAAGTAGATTTCCTCGGCGGATGGCGGCTGAACGACGATAAAACTCATGTCAGTCTGTCGATGAATTATTATAATGGCACTGGTGTGGATGCCAGCGAGCGGCCCTATTCCGCCTCGTCCGATCGTCGACCTCTGGTGGACGGCACGGATTTCGAGGGCGATACCCAGTTCCGCAGTCTGTCAACGGATACACCCTGGGGTCAATTTGAAGCGGGCCAGCGAGTGCGCCAAAATGGAGATAGTCTGACAACAAGAGGCGGACGCTTTCATATTCAGCCTCAAACATCATCGGGGTGTCGGGCGGATATTAATGCGGATATCTGCATTGATGACAGCAGTTTGAATAGTGACCTGCGGTTTGACAGCAACACGGATCGCCAGATGATCCCGGATGTGAAGCGCGGTAATGCCTTCCTGTTCGTCAATCATGAGTTTGACAGTGGCATGGAATTCTATAGTGAGCTGTCCTACTATCGCGCCGAGTCCAAGAAATATCGCGAAGCATCTGGCGTTCTCTCCAGTGCGCCGATCACCATTTCTAAAAATGCCTATTGGAACCCCTTTGGTGCCGTGGGTAATGTAAACCGGCTGGCGGGCATCGACGCTCCTGATGAAGGATTGGATATCACCACGACCGGCTATCGCGCCGTGGATGCGGGACGGCGGCAGATCGACGTAGATAACGACTCTTTCCGTCTTCTGGGCGGCTTGCGCGGGGAGCTCGGGGAATGGTCCTGGGACAGTGCGGCGCTCTATTCCGAGGCCACGACTCTGGACACGACCCATAACCGGATCAGCAATACGCTGTTCGAGGCAGCCATCAACCGGACAGATGATACGGCCTATAACCCCTTTAATGGCGGAGATATCGCAAATGTCAGTGCCGGAGATACGACGGGTAACCCCCAGGACACCATCGACAGCTTTCTGATTGATGTGACCCGGAAGAATAAAACCACGCTGGGAATGGTCGATTTTAAAGTCTCAAACCCGGCGGCGTTTGAACTGTTTGGCAACGAAGTGGGGGCAGCTGTCGGCGTCGAATGGCGACGCACCAGCTTCGCCGAAGATCGCGACGACCGGCTTGATGGCACGATAAACTTCACCCGGGCCGATACCGGTGATCTGACCAGTGATGTGATGAACAGCAGTCCGACACCTGATTCATCCGGGTCACGTAACGTGATATCGGCCTTCGCCGAACTGGCGGTACCATTGCTCGCTCATGACGAAAGTCGCAAATTCGCCCATAGTCTTGATCTTCAACTGGCGGGTCGTTTTGAGCATTATAACGATGTGGGCAGTGTCTTTAAGCCAAAAGTCGCCCTGTCCTGGGTGCCTTTGAGCGGCATTCAACTGCGGGCCGCCTACTCCGAAGGCTTCCGGGCACCAAATCTGGAACAGCTGCATACCGAGAAAGTGACGCGGGTCAATACCCGCACGGACTGGTATCGCTGTCAGGCCGCTGTCAATAAAGGAACGGCAGATGACCTAGGAGATTGTGGTGACTATAGCGACAGTGTGGAAAGCATTCGTTCCGGCAGCAAGGACCTGATCCCGGAGGAATCCAAGAACTATTCTGTTGGCATGGTGCTAACACCGGAATCGGCCATTGGTTTGACGTTTACGGTTGATTACTGGCGCATCGAGCAAAAAGACCTGGTGGGCATTTTTGGCGACGCCAATCAGATCGCGCTCGATTTTGTCCGTCGCATGGGGGGCAGCACCAATGATGCTGTGATCCGGTCGGCGGCCACCCAGGATGATATCGACTTCTTTGCCGGGTCGGGTCTTGAGGCCGCCGGGAATATCGCCAATGTTCTGGACCCCTATTTGAATTTGGATTCGCGCGTGACGGAAGGGATCGACCTTGGTCTGTATTTTTCCGTTGACGACACCACAATTGGTGATTTTGATTTTAAGCTCAACGGGTCACGTTTGTTAACCGCGTTCCAAGACCTGTCCGAGAGCGCAACCGAAATCAATAACTTTGCTGCTGCAGAAATCAGAGTGGCTGGTGCGGGCGACCTGATCGAACAAAACAGTCGCCCTAAATGGCAAGCCTCCGGGACGATTACCTGGAGGAACGGCAATTGGGGGGCGGGAATCTGGGGGAAATATACCGGAAAGGTGTTTGAAACCGGCGTGACGCAGAATGACACGGATGAGTTCTTTATCATCGAAGACTGGTTCCGGATGAATACCTACGTGCAATATACCTTTGACAAAGGGGCTATGGACAACACCCGCATTCGTCTCGGGGTGCGTAATGTCTTTGATAAAGCGCCGCCGCTTGCGGACAATACCTTTGGTTATCTGAGTAGCCTGCACAGCTCAGAAGGCCGCTTCTTCTATGCCTCAGTCCGGAAATCCTTCTAATTTTGGATGAAGCATGTAAAATAAACAGGGGCGGAGAACATACAGCCTCCGCCCCTCTCTTATGGGAAAATATTAAATGTTGTCAAGATATGTAACAGTTCCAACACTCGCCTGTATGATGTTGTTTGCTACCGGATTGGCGGCCTTTGCTCAAGACGCCTATTGCCACTTCGACGGTGTAGAAGTCTGGGCCGACTTTCCCGCCGCCCGGGTCAATGGTTGCGCCCAAAAAGGCGACACGATTTATCTGACCATATCGCCGGAAGTGACACCGATTAACCCCAGCCCCTGGTATGCTTTTCGCCTGCAATCTGCGACGTCGAAAAAGCTGACACTGGTGTTGAAATATAGCTATGGCAAGCATCGCTACTGGCCCAAGGTCAGCCGGGACGGGCTACTTTGGCAAACTCTGAAAGCGGGAAATATCAAGCTTACGGCGGAGGGCCGCGAAGCCCGTCTGTCCCTGAACGTCGAGAAAGATATCCCCCTATGGATCGCGGCGCAGGAGATTCTCACCAGTCAGCAGCATAATCTGTGGATGGTGAGGCACGCCAAAAAACATGATTTTCTTGATTTGTATAAATTGGGGGTCTCACAGAATGGCCGCGATATTTTCAAGCTGGAAAGCCGCACCACGGACGATGACAAGGAGACGGTCGTTCTGGTTGGGCGGCAGCATCCACCGGAAGTGACCGGCGCGCTGGCCATGATGCCTTTCATGGAAACTCTGTTGGCGGATACGGCGCTTGCGCGGAAATTTCGCGCGCGATATCGTCTGGTGATGGTCCCCAACCTTAATCCGGACGGGGTGGAGCAGGGGAATTGGCGGACCAATGCGGGCGGCAAAGATCTTAATCGTGACTGGGGGCCCTTCAGCCAGCCGGAAACCCAATTGATGCAGAGGGAACTGGATCGGTACCGTGGGGAGGACCAGGCGGGTAAGCTTTCGCTGCTGCTCGACTTTCATTCGACTCATGAAAACCTGATGTATACGCAAAGCGCTGCGGAGCCGACGGAGCCCGTCAATTTTGCCCAAAATTGGCACAGGGCCATTCGCGCGCGCCTGCCGAAGATCGCCTTCCGCAATGTGCCGAGTCATAACCCGGACCTGCCGACGTCAAAGGGGTATGTCTATAAAACCTTCGGCGTCCCGGCGATCACGTACGAAATGGCGGACAACAGTGACCGGGCGGAAATTCGGAGATTAGCGGTTGTCGCGGCAGAGGAAATGATGAAGAAACTGTTGCGGAGCAAGCCTTAATCCCTGTTGCGCATTGCCACTATATCGACGTATTTCTGGACCATCTTGGCTATCGGGATTATGCCACTCAACGCCTGGTTAGAACGGTGATTGCGGCATAATCCCGGCTGATATTGACAGAATAAGCTGGCAGGGGAGTGCGGAAAGATGATGCAGGAACAGGAAATATCGCCGGCTCGCGTGAAGCATCTTCCGGGCCTGTTCTGTTTTGCGCTATTCTGGCTGGTCCTGTGGTGCCTGATATCCGGTGCGGCGGCACAGGCGCAATCTCGGGGTGCCCCCGGTCGTGACCAGGAAAGTTCACTTCCGGATGAAAAACCGTTCTTTGAAGATATGCCCCTGCCGAAGGTTTCGGAGATTATGGTGGGCGGTGGCCTGAAATACGCGCCGGACTATATCGGGTCTGATGATTATAAGATCCACCCTAAACTGGCGCTTGTCGTGCGTTTCAAAGACGTGCTGACATTGGATGAGGACGGGGCGGCGATTAATATTCTCGGGGTGGGAAAATTTGCCTTTGGCCCGGTTTTGCATGTGACGGCAGGACGCGACGGGGATGTTAATCCGGCGTTGCGCGGTCTGGAAGATATTGAGCTCAGCCTTGATTTTGGTCTTTTTGCGCAGCTGACCATTGCGGATCGTTTCACTGGCCGGGTTCGCTATTTCGGGGACATTATCGGGGGGGATAATGGACGGGTGTTTGAGTTTTCCGTACAATCCGATGTCTATCAGCGGGATAATTTCCTTGTAACAATGAAAGTGTCAGCCGATCTGGTGGATGAGAAACGCGCCCGTCAGTTTTTCGGCATATCCCCGCAGCAGGCGGCGGTCACCGGTTTGCCGGTGCATCGCCCCAAAGGGAGGATCCAGGACGGGCGGGCAGAGCTCAAGGCTCACTGGAAATTCGCCGACCGCTGGTCACTGGTGACATATACCCGCTATGCCCGGCTATTGGGTGATTTTGCCGCAAGCCCCATTGTCGACCCGGCAGGCTCGCCCCATCAATTCATCTTGGGCAGTTACATTACTTATACCTTTACAATGAAATGATCCTCGGCATCTATAATCTGGCGTCTGAACAGGGTTGCCTCAGGAGATGGTGACATGACAGTCGCCTTTTGTGGACAGGCATGAAAACTGTTATCATGCGGAAATGTGATATTAAAAGATCAGTACAGGCATCCTTCAGCGCGATTTCAGAGATCTGGCCGCCGATGTTCTTAATGACATAACAAGGAAGAATTTCATGGATATGACGCCCGAATTTAGCAGTGTGATGACCAGTCTCGATCTGTTGTCGGCGGCCTTTATCGTCCTGATCGGGCTTGGGCTATTGGGGATCGTGATTTTATTTATTATTGATATCAGCCAGACCAAGGACGCGGTGCGCCACAATTATCCGGTTGTGGGCCGGTTCCGGTCGATCTTTTCTAAGTTGGGCGAGTTTTTCCGCCAGTATTTTTTCGCCATGGACAGGGAAGAAATGCCGTTCAACAGGGCGGAGCGCGATTGGGTGGACCGGGCAGCCAAGGGAGAGGGCAACACAATTGCCTTCGGATCGACGAAGAACCTTAAGGTGCCGGGAACCTATATTTTCGTCAATTGCGCCTTTCCGACCCTGGATGAGGAAGCGGTCGATATGCAGCCGGTGCAAATCGGGCCATATTGTCCCTATCCATATAACGCCCCGTGTTTTTTTAATGTGTCAGGGATGAGCTACGGAGCGCTTTCGACGCCGGCGGTAAAGGCCCTGTCACACGGTGCGCGCATGGCCGGTTGCTGGTTGAACACCGGTGAGGGCGGGCTGTCGCCGTATCATCTGGAAGGCGGCTGCGATATTGTGATGCAGATCGGGACGGCCAAATACGGGGTGCGCGATGCCGAGGGCAAGTTATCTGATGATAAATTGCGGGAGGTTGCGGCGCATGATCAGGTCAAGATGTTTGAATTGAAAATGAGCCAGGGGGCCAAACCGGGCAAGGGGGGCATTCTGCCCGGCATCAAGGTCACCGAGACGATCGCCCGGATTCGGGGCATCCCTGTGGGGGAGGCTTCCATTTCACCCAACCGGCATCTGGAAATCAAGACGACCCGCGATATGCTGGATATGATAGAACATATTCGGTCGGTCACGGGAAAACCGGTGGGCGTGAAGGCGGTGATCGGTGGCAGTGAATGGCTGGAAGAAATGTGCGTGGAAATCCATAAGCGCGGCATGGAAAGCGGTCCCGACTTTATCACGGTAGATAGCGGGGATGGCGGCAGTGGCGCGGCGCCGATGCCTCTGATGGATAATGTTGGTCTGGTGATACAGGAAGCCCTGCCTCTGGTATCGGACATCCTGCATAAATACGGCCTGCGCAATCGTGTGCGGATAATCGCCTCAGGCAAGCTGATCACCCCGTCGGAGGTGGCCTGGGCCATTGCCACGGGCGCGGATTTTGTCAATTCTGGGCGTGGATTTATGTTTTCGCTCGGATGCATTCAGGCCATGCGGTGTAACAAGAATACCTGTCCCACCGGGGTGACCACCCATAATCCCCGGCTGCAAAAAGGTCTGGACCCGGAAGACAAGGCCGTCAAGGTAGCGAATTATTGCAAGAACCTGGTGGAAGAGGTGCAGACCATATCCCATTCCTGCGGGGTATTGAGAGCGCGGCTTCTGGGGCGTCGGCATGTGCGTGTTGTTAAGGACAGTGGACATTCGGTGCCGATGAATTTGCTGTATCCCCGCCCGGAAATTTTGCCGGAATATAAGGACCAGGCGGAGGCGATGCAGCCTTTGGACGAATAAGTCCGGTTCTTGGACGGAATCAAATCTCTTATTCGCTGGATCGGGCTTCCTTTTCTGGCGATGACGGTGCCGCCGCGCCGGAGCTTGCCAGAAGAGCCAGCCCGAGCACCATAAGACCGCTGAGAATGCCCGGCAGGCCTTCATAGATGGCGTTGTGCCACCCGAGATAGCGCCACAGCAGTGCCACACCCAGACCGGTGAATATGGCGATGATGCTGGCCTGCCGCCCGGGATGTTTCCCGAGAGAGAGGATGATCAGCAACGGCGCGAAGGCGCTGGCCAATCCCGACCAGGCCATGACCACCAGACTGAAAACGCTCTGGCTGTTCATCAGCGCGCCGCCGAGGGCGCCGAGCGTGATCAGCACTGTCATCAATTTAATAAGTGTGGTGTTTTCTATTTTATGAGGCAGCAGATCATGGGTGATGGCGGCCGAACAGCTGAGCACCAGGGAATCGGCAGTGGACATGGTGGCGGCGAAAATCCCCGCCAGAATAAGCCCGACCAATACCGGCGGCAGCAGCTGTTGTGCCATGGTCGGCAAGGCCAGTTCCGCATCAAAGGCGCCGACATCGGTCAGATAGACCCGCGACAGCATCCCGACGCCGATCGCCATCAGATAGAAGGCGAAGAACCACAAATAATACCAGATCCGGGCCCGCCGCATCATGTTGTTGTCTTTCAGCGCCATGAAGCGCACCATGATATGAGGTTGGCCGATCACCGACAGTCCGGCGAAAATCCAGCTGATGGCGAACAGCAGGCCGCCGCCCAGTCCCGGGATCACCAGATCTCTGGGAAAGAGGGCGAGAAAACCGTCGACGGCCTCCATTTTAAGGATCACGCCATCAATGCCGCCAAGGGACAGGGTGACCGTTACCAGCATTAACGCCATGGCGAAAATCATCACAATTGACTGGGCGGCGTCCGTCCAGATGGAGGCGCGAATGCCGCCGGCAAAACAATATAGCGTCACAAGAACGGCGCCGACCACGGCGCCAACCCAGGTCGGCCAGTCGAGCAGGACATGGAGCGCCTTGCTGCCGGCCACCAGTTGTGCGCTGGCATAGGCAAGCAGAAATAGAAGAGAAATGCCGCCGATCAGACGTTGCAGGGTCGAATTATGGCCGCCGTACCAGTTACTGAGTACCCCGGCGTAACTGACTTCCCCGGTGCGGGTTGTCGCCGATTTCAGCCGCGAATGCACAAACATGGAGGCCATGAAATCGCCGGCAATCCAGCCAATCATCAGCCAGATCGAAGCCAGGCCGGTTACATAGACATATCCGATAATGCCGATAAACATATAGCCGCTGTTGTTCGTTGCCACGGCGGACAACCCCACGAGCCAGGGCTTCACCGAACCGCTGGCCAGATAATAATCCTGTTTTGTGCCTTTACTTTTCCAGGCCGAAGACACCCCGATCAGTGTGAAAATCAGTAAAAATCCAATAAAAGAAATAATCATTTTTTTAACTTACACTGTTAAGAGGGATGTCATTACATGGTTACGAGGCGAGACACAGGGCCCGGCCATGATCGTCGATTTCAATCAGGCTGCTGTGCAGCGCCTTGATCGCCGGCTGGTAATCATTTTCGTCAACAACAAACTGAATATCGACCTGCCGCATGGATTGATGCAGGGCCAGAACATTGATCTTTTCGTCGGCAAGAACCCCGACGGCCTTGGCGAGAATGCCGGAAATCTGCATGTCGCTGCCGATGGTCGATACAATGGCGACCTTGCGTTGGTTCATTTCCGCTTCGGGGAAGGCTTCCCCGAGGGCGCGGCGAATGCGTTTGATCACTTTCAGGTTTGTCGACAAATAATGGGTGATCGTATTGGCGTTAATGTCTTTCGCGACAATATGGGCCTTATACTGATTGATCAGTTTGAGAAAATGGCTGTCATACCGGTCCAGCATGCCCGCCATATCCTGATCGAAAATCTCCAGGGCATAGATGCTTTTACAGCCGGCGATAATTTCCACCCGCGGGGTGCGGCTGACATAATCGCCGGTGATCAGGGTGCCGGTATGCTCGGGCTCGAATGTATTTTTCACCCGCAAGGGAATATCGTTCTGGCGCAGGCCTTTGGCCGCCTTGGGGTGGATCGCTTCCATACCAAGATTGGCCAACTGGTCAGCCACGTCATAATTCGTCCGGCCGATGGGCACGGCGTTATCTTCCCCGACCATGCGCGGGTCGGCGGTGCTGAGGTGGAATTCCTTGTGGATCACGGCTTCGCTGGCTTCTGTCAGCACGGCGATGCGGCTGAAGGTCATCTCGCTATAGCCACGGTTAAAGGTGGACATCAGGCCGTCTTCACTATGGGCATACCCGGTCACGACCGGCAGCTGTTTGGCCAGATCTATGGTCTTGAAGGCTTCTGTAACCCGTTCGTCCAGGGAATGATGTTCTTCGGTCTGCCATCCGGTCAGGTCGACGAAGCAGGCATTCACGCCGTCACGTTCCAGCAGATGAGCCATGTTCCAGGCGCTGTGGGCTTCACCAATGCTGGCGAGCATTTCCCGCACGGTGTCCAGATGCATGTCCAGGGCGAAATGGCCGTGGCGACACAGGCGTTGCAGATCGGTCAGGCACTGGGCGCTGCTGTCGAGCCGGGCGGTGATAAAGGCATTGGCCTTATCAAGAAGCGGTCCTTCTCCGAACAGCTCGGTGTTGATCTGATAGACTCGCTGGCGTAATTTGAGCAGCGCTTCCTGCCAGCCTGTATCGTTGATGCTGCTGGCGAACAGGCCAAAGACCCCTGGTTGTCCGGTTTTCTTGTTTTCCAGCAGAAGATCAGTGAGCCCGCCATAGGCGGATACCACGAAGACCCGCTGATACAGGTCGCCTTCGGTAGCTGGTTTGAAAATAATATTATCGCGAACCGCCTGATAATCATTCATCGAGGTTCCGCCGATTTTTTCTACATTATGACGTCCCATTGTAGTAGTCCTTATGGTCAAATTTTTTCGCGCTGCGGGTGTTACATATGGTGCACGATGGCTTTATTGTGTTTCCGGCGATACTGTCGGTGTGCCGGGCATTCCCGCCCTGCGACGGTACCCGGCGTTCTGAAGCCGGCGAGGGATGCGGTGTGGCGCGCATCGGGTGAAACAGGGCGGCTTGGGCATATGCTGATGTGGTGTCAGTATGCCGAAAACGCCATGAATGATGCCCCGACAGGCGGGGCATGTGCCGCCCGCATGTCGGGATCAGATTTCTGTATGGATCCGGAGAATAATAGAGTTGTGTCTTCATCTCGTCTCCCTGAAAGGCGGCCGGGTTGGCTTAGCCTTCTAGTTCATAGGCGCCTTCGGCGTTATGGACTTCCTTGCCTGTGACGGGCGGGTTAAAAACACAGGCCATTTTCATTTCCGTAAAGGCCCGCAAAATATGTTTGTCGTGCTTGTCGAGGAAATAGGCTGTGCCCGGTGCAATGGGATATTTTTTACCGTCGGCAACTGTTTCAATTTCCCCTGTACCGGACATGCAGTAAACCGATTCCAGATGGTTCTGATAATGCATGCCAAAATCCGCGCCAGCATAGATGGTGGTGATATGGAAGGAGAACCCCATGTTATCTTCTTTCAGCAACAGCCGGGTGCTGTCCCAGTTGCCGTCGGGGGATACAACTTTGCGGTCGGTTTTTTCGGCGTCCTGTAGGGTGCGTACGATCATGTATATAAATCCTGTGAACTCGTTATTCTTTTAATATAATACTTGTGACGGGGCCTGCCGCTTAGTGTTGGCGACAGGCCAATGTCTCTAACTCGCGAGGCTTTCTTCCGCAAAATAATCATGCTCTTCCGGAATGCTGCTTTCGGCGGCACAGACTTCCTTGATGGCCTGTTCAACGATATCGAGGCCCTTTTTCAGGTTTTCCTCGCTGATGGTCAGCGGGCAGAGAAATTTGACCACCTGATCATCGGCGCCGCTGGTTTCAATCAGCATATTCTGCTTGAAGGCCTTGCGGGTGATCTTGCTGGCCAGGTCACCATTGACGCAGCTGATGCCGCGCATCATGCCCCGGCCGAGGGCGGTGAAATTGCCGGTGCCATACTGGGCGGCAATCGCATCCAGACGGTCGGCAATATACTGGCCTTTTTTCTGCACGCTTTTGGCGAAGGCGTCATCGGACCAGAAATGGTCGATGGCCGCCTTGGCGGTGACAAAGGCGAGGTTGTTGCCGCGGAAGGTGCCGTTATGCTCGCCCGGTTTCCACATATCCAGTTCCGGTTTGAACAGGACCACGGCGAATGGCAGGCCATAGCCGCTCAGGGATTTGGACAGGGTGACGATATCCGGTTTAATGCCGGCGTCTTCAAAACTGAAGAAGCTGCCCGTACGGCCACAACCGGCCTGAATATCGTCGATAATCATCAACACATCATGCTTGCGACAGACGGCTTCCAGATTTCTCAACCACTCAAAACTGGCCACGTTGATGCCGCCTTCGCCCTGAACGGTTTCCACCAAAACCGCAGCGGGTTTGTCGATGCCGCTGGATGAATCAGACAGCATCTTGTCGAGATAGGCCGTGGTGTCGAATTCGTCGCCCATATAGCCGTCAAACGGCATCCGGACAGTCCCGGCGAGGCTCACCCCGGCGGCGCCGCGATGATGAGAATTCCCTGTGGCGGACAAGGCGCCAAGGGTTACCCCGTGAAAGCCGTTGGTGAAGGAAACGATGGTTTCCCGCTGAGTCAGGTTGCGGGCCAGTTTCATCGCCGCTTCAACGGCATTGGTGCCGGTCGGACCGGTGAACTGAACAGTATATTCCAGGCCGCGAGGCTCGAGAATTTTTTTGTTCAGGGCTTCCAGGAATTCGCCTTTGGCCTTGGTATGCATATCCAGACCGTGGGTGATGCCGTCATTTTCAATATAGTCGAGCAGGATTTTCTTGAAAACAGGATTGTTATGGCCATAGTTCAAGGTGCCGGCACCGGCGAGGAAGTCCAGATATTCCTGACCCTCTTCATCATAAAGAAATTCGCCTTGTGCCCGGTTAAATACGCGGGGAAAGGATCGTGCATAGCTTTGCACTTCTGATTCAATTTCCTCAAAAATTTTCATACTAGTCTCCTGTTTTCATCTCATGAAAAGTCATACTGTCGGGATAACGGATCGTTACGTTAAGCCTCGGAATTTAGGTGGAAGGGGCCAATTTTGACCCGATGTTCTGAATCGTGTTCTCCGGCGAAATGCGTGTCACGATCAAACATGACCGAGGATGTGACCTCGGCTCCTATCTTGTCGGCAAATCGCTCAAACAGAGCCCAGGACGCCTGATTGTCCTGTGTGATGGTCGTTTCCATATGGGTTACCGCCTGGCACGTGGGGCGCTGTACGATATGGTGCAGCATCTTGGTCGCCAGACCGGATCCCCGGGCCGTCTCGCCTACAGCCACCTGCCAGATGAACAGGGTGTTCGGGCGGTCTGGAATAATATAGCCGGAAATAAAGCCAACTAGTTGATCTGTATCGAAGGCCGCAACAGAGGTCGCGGCGAAATGGCTACATTGCAGCAGGTTGCAATATAGCGAATTGGGGTCAAGCGGCGGGCATTGTCGGATTAACTGAAATACGGCGGCGCCATCTTCTGATACAGGCCTGCGCAGGGCAAGCGCCTGTTCTTTTATGTTCGTCATATTAATTCAGTTCAATTCATTTCATTTAGTATTCAAAATAAAAACTGCAGGATTTTCACCGCTGCCGGCACTATACAGCAAAGATATTTGTATTGTAACCACCAAAATTAATAATTTTACCTTCAATAGTCCTTCGTAATCTAATTACTTCATGTTTAGACATCGAAGCATTATATAGGACGGTTTTCTGGAGTGACAAGGTTCAAGCAGCTGATAGTGCGGCGGGGTGTGATCGAGAGGTGTAGTAAAGCTATGCAGTAAAAGACAAATTTTACGTTTGTATATTTTTATAAATGCTCATGTGGTCTGTTCCCGGAGATTTGAGTCAGTAAGGTGCAGGTCTACATCTTTAGACCTGGCAAAAAGGCTTTGTCTCTTTTTAGTGGCCCGGCTTTGTTGGATATGGGATATATATCTTCCTTACAGGGAAGTAAAAATAACCTTTGGTATGTCATTGTGGTATTGTATCGATAAATGATTTCTCTTTTCATTACCGGATTATGATATATAAGAGTTTATATCTAAAGGATTTTTTGTTGACATTTGTTCATGATGAATACAGCTTAGGGTATGGGTGTCGTAGAATCACCACTCTATAGAAGCTTGTAAATCAAGACAGAGCATGAAGTTTAGGCGGGATTATGGGGGTATTGGTTTGTGAGATATGACCCAGCAGTATAATGACATGGACTATTTTGCATTGGCGCAGGGGTTTATTGAAAAATCCAAACGTGCGGATGACCTGTATGGATTGACAAATTTATTTGAGCAAACCATTAAGGCGCTTGGGTGCCGGTATTTTGTCTGTGCCTCCAATGTGGACCCTCTGAACATTCCCTATTATGCCATTTGTCTGACAAATTATCCTGTTGAATGGGCGCTGCATTTTAGCGAACAGCAATATCAGAAAATCGATCCGATCTTTATGACGTCTCAGGCGCGGATCACGCCTTTTACCTGGTCTGACGAATCCTGGCGCGCCAGTCTCAATTTTGAACAAACAAAGATTTTGAATGAAGCCTCGGAGATCGGTTTGGGGGAAGGTTTCACCGTTCCCATTCATACGGCCGAAGGATTCCCCGCATCATGTTCGGTGGTTTTCGAGCCCGGCAGTGTCGATCCGCGGGCCTTGAACTGTATCCATTTGATGGCGTGTTTTTTTTATGAGGCGGCGATGAAGCTGAAGGTCACGACGCCGCTTCAGAAAAAACCGATTCTCACCCCGCGGCAGCGCGAATGCCTGGAGTTTGTCGCCCAGGGGAAAAGTGACTGGGCCATCAGCCGAATTATCGGAGTGAGCGAAAGCACAGTGCATTTCCATGTTCAGCAAACCATGAAGCGGCTAAAGGTATCCACTCGCACCCAGGCGATCGTCCATGCTCTGTTCCTGGGGGAGATCAAGTTTTTTGATGTGCAAATCAGCCGAAATAACAGCAAAGGGTTCATCAATCTTTCCTGATCCGGATGCCTACCCCGATAAGTTGCGCCTTTTGTTTCTGTTTCTTTATTTTCAAGAATGCAACCCCCTAACAAGCCAGTTTTCTGCGGTTTTTATTTGATCTAGCCTAGTTTCCCCATACCTTAACTGGAGGAAAATATGATCTATCTTATAAATCAAGAAAACCGACATCTCTTTGCCAACCTGCTGAAACAAATGTTTCAGCATCGGAACGAGATTTTTATCAACCGCCTGAAATGGGATTTGACGGCCGATAATGGCCTGGAAAAAGACCAGTTTGATACTGAGGATGCGATGTATCTGATCTTGGTTGATGATACCACCGGGGATTTGCGCAGTTCGTTGCGGCTGATCCCGACCATCAAACCCCATCTTATGTCCGACCTGTTTAGTTCCTTGTGTGAGAAAGGCGTTCCCCGCGGGGAAGGCGTCTGGGAAATTTCCCGCTATTGCTGTAATCCTTCCCTGAAATCCCGGCAGGAGAACATCAAGGCCATCCAGGAAATTATGTGTGGCATATTCGAATGTGCCCTGATTTATGGGTGGGAGAAGTTAACTCTGGTTGTCGGTATGCCCTTGTTACAGCATTGTTTGCGGGCGGCTTGGGATATCAGTCCGCTGGGGCTGCCACAGAAAGATAAATCCACCAACATCTGCGCTTTTGAAGTGGCGGTAACGCCGGCGGGTCTGCAAGCCCTGAGGCGTGCGGCCGGGAACTTTAATCCGGCGCTTAAGATACTCCCGCAGAAGCAGCTTGCCGCTTAGGGAAGGATAAGGCGTGTCTTGCAGGGCGGTGGATGATCCGGATGGACCACGCGTTTTTGCCCGACAGGATGCTCTTTGTCCTGACCAGGAGGTTGGCGATTGAAACAAGGCAAAAAAGTTAATTTTAGAGGACAGAACAATGAAACAACGGATAACACAATTGAAGAGACGTAAAGCCGTCGATACCTTGCGGTCAAAAGGATATGTCATCCTTGAAAATATGATCAGTCCGGACCTGCTGAGCAACGTCAGTCAGGAACTGGACCAGTGGTTTGCCAAAACGCCCCGGTGTCAGGGCGACTTTTATGGTGAAGATACCACGCGTTACGGGTCCTTGCTTACCAAGGCGCCGTCTTCTCAGGATTTGGCGTTACATCCTGATATTTCCTATATTGCTGATGAAATACTCGGGCCTAATTGTGACTGGTATCAGCTTAACCTGGGGCAGGCGGTGCGTATTCATCCCGGGGCGCCGCAACAACCGCCACACCGGGATGAGGAAATGTGGCCCTGCCCGAAAAGTTGCGAATATCTGATTAATGTAATGTGGGCGATTGATGATTTTACGTTGGAAAACGGGGCGACCCGTATTTGGCCCAGAAGTCATTTTGCGTCCCTGAACCGTGATATGGATGAGGCGGAGGCCATCGTTGCCGAAATGCCGAAGGGGTCGGCTCTAATTTTTCTGGGGTCAGTAACACATTGTGGCGGGGCCAATCGGTATTTTGAACATCGTACCGGTATTATTTTCAGTTATTCTCTGGGGTGGCTGAAACAGTATGAAAATCAGTTTCTGGCTTACCCGCCAAAAGTTGCAGCGACCTTCCCGCCGGAATTACAGGCATTGATCGGCTATAAAGTACATCGCCCCAATCTTGGCGGATATGAAAATAACTGTCCTTCTGTCTTGCTGCAGGAAACATTACCGGAGACATTACCGGCTGTAGATTGTTTGCCGCCGGAAATAGAACAACAGCTGGCGGCGTTGCGCAGTCAGGCGGCCTAGTCCGGAAAGTCGGTGGGGCGGGATGCTCAAGTTCTCTGGATGAGAAGGGATGCGGAGTTACGCATTTCTTCTCATTTTTAGAGGAATTTATGGGAATTTCCATAATTTCCGGCTGAAATCCGGGAAAAATACTAAAATAATAATGAATTATTTAGGTAATATTCAGAATTAAATCGTATAATGGTTCCATGCCCGTTTGGAGAGACTTGTGCTTATTGGGCAGGCGCTTGACCGGGTCAATGATCCGTGATGATGTAGGCCACGATTCAGGAATAGTGAAATATGGGTTCTCTCATCCGGAGTGATCAAGAAGACCAGCTGTAAAGGTTTCTCCCATAATCTGTTGTTCCGCTTGGGAGGCGCGTCAGATGAGAGATGAAAGTGTGAAGCGGGTGCGCGATTTATTTTCTGAGTTTCAGCAGAAACGCCAGAAAACAGAAAAGAAAACCGCTAAAATCCGCTTTAAGGACGTCGGGGAAAAAGACGTCTATAATATTACCGCCCCTTTCCAATCGGCGGACAAGATCGTTATTGCTGGCCGGGTGGAACCGCGCGGTCATGAATTTTCCAAGGTTATCTTCTTCGAAGAAAAAGACGCGGCCTGGTGGCCGGTCAAGGACGCGCCGATCTACGGCCTGCAAGACCCCTTCATCACCACCATTCGCAACGAACTGATCTTTGGCGGGGTCAAGGTCCATGCCGTGGGGCAGGGACTGGAATGGCGCACCATTATGTTCCGGGGGCCGGATATTTTTCACCTGACAGAATTCTTTCATGGCCCGGTGGGGATGAAGGACATTCGTTTATGTGATCTGGAAAATGGACGGATTGGGTTGTTCACCAGACCGCAAGGCGTGGTTGGTGGACGCGGCAAGATTGGCTATGTTGAAATTGACAATCTTGAGGATTTGACGAAAGAGGTCATTCATTCCGCCGTCCTGCTGGAGGATATGTATCATCCGCTGGATTGGGGCGGCGTCAATGAAGCTCATCTTCTTACCAATGGCGAGATCGGTGTTCTGGCCCATGCGGCCTGTTTTGCTCAGGATCATCTGATGCAGGAACGGCATTATTACGCCAAGTCCTTTATTTTTAATCCGGTGCTGAAAAAATTCCGGGATTTCAAGATTATCGCCAGTCGCGATCAGTTCCTTGCCGGCCCGGCAAAGCGTCATGATTTGGCCAATGTGGTGTTTTCCTCCGGTTTGATCCGGCAGGGGGGAAAGGCGATCCTTTATGCCGGCGTATCGGATACGGAAGCCCACTGGATTGAAATTGACGATCCTTTTGGCGTGAAATAGCCGTACGGGAAACAACGCGCGCTGGCCAGTCAGGCGTGATCGTCGGGACCTGGGCCGCCCACCTGGTCAGGAGTAAATTTTTTATGGGTGCCGTCGCAGAAAGGCGCTCCCGCCGTATGTTTGCAGGCGCAGAGAAAACGCGGACCGTCCTGTTTTGCCGTGAAGACCTGTGGCCGGAAGGATGTGCCTTTATGAGAGCCGTCGCAAAAAGGCTGTGTCCGGGAAAGTCCGCATCTGCAGAAAAAGTATCTTTCTCCCTGTTTCAGGTTGACTTTCACCGGGGTGTTCGCGGCAATAATCGGGCGGGTCATTTTAAGCTCCTCATATAAATCCGGTCCGTCATCATATCATATTCAAAGCGTCAATAATATAAGCATATAGTGATGTGTTTTCCGTGGTCGGGACGGAGAATAGGAAATGTGGGTTTTTTATTTTTTTCCAAACGAAATGTGAATATCCTGCGTATAAGTTTATGGCGGCATTATTATTATGCAAACAACAGGCTGATCACCAGCAGGTTTTGATCTATAAAAGGTTTTGGGATGCGGTATAGAGTGAACAGAGGAAAGGGACCAGGAACAGGACCTTTCCGGGCGACGGTCAAAGGTGTCGCGGCGGCAGCGGCGTGCCTGTTGTTGTTGTCCTGTAGTCGGCCGGCAACCCCTGATGCCAGTCAACGTCGCATCGTTGCACCGGAAAACTGGGGGGACCGGCAAGAGACGCGGGCGCAGGTTGCGGATCACTGGCTGGCGACACTGGGCAGTACCGGCCTGACGCAACTGGTGGAAACGGCGCTTGAAAATAATCAAACCTTGCAGCAACAGGCGTTGGCGGTAGAAATCAGAAAAGAACAGCTGGTGAGGGCAGGCAGCGCCTTGTGGCCATCCCTTGATTTGGCGTTGAAGCGCAGCCGTTCGCGGGCGGTATCCGCGCTGGCGGCCAGTGACGCCGCCTCTGTGGATTTGAACTTAACTTACGAACTGGACATATGGGGCAAGCTTTCGGCCGATGCCCGGCGGGCCAACCGGTTGTTGTTGGCGGAACAGGCCAGTTACGCTCAGGCGCGTCAGGATCTGGCTGCCCGGGTGGCCAACGCCTGGCTGACTGTGCTGCAGGCCGACAGATTATTGCAGCTGTTTCAGCAACGGGTTGACAACGCCCGGGAAAATCAGGCGATCATTGAATCCGGATATCGGCGGGGGCTGAACAGCGCCCTGGATGTATATTTGGTGCGTAATGAACTGAACAGTCAGATTTCCCGGGTTCGGGATCAGGAATCTGTCAAGGTCGCGGCGCTTCGGACGCTGGAAAGACTGCTCGGGCAATATCCGGATGGTCGTCTTGCGGTGTCGGCCGGCTGGCCGGTCCTGACGGAAGATATCCCTCTGGGAATGCCATCGGATCTGATCACCCGGAAGGCCGGGCTGGTGGCGAGCTGGAACAGGTTGTTGGCTCAGGACGCCGCGCTTGCCTTTGCTCATAAACAGCGTTTTCCGAGCCTGAGCCTGACAGCCTCTGCCGGCGATCGTGGTAATGAACTGGATGATTTGCTGAAAGGGTCCCCTTTTGCCTGGTCGCTGCTGGGCAGCCTGACGACGCCGCTGTTCAATGCGGGACGGTTGCGGGCGGGCGAGGCGGCGGCGGCCCTCGAAGTCAAACAGGCCGAGCAGGCCTATCTCGATGATCTTTACGGGGCCTTCGAGGCGGTGGAAAATGCCCTGACCCGCGATGACAGTTTGCGGCAAAGATACCAGGCAATGGTCAAGGCGCAGGAGAACGCCATCATCGCCGCGACCTTGTCTTTTGAACAATATCAGAAGGGTCTGGTGAATTATACCACAGTCCTGGAGGCGCAAAACAGATCCTTCGAGGCACAGACAACTGTTATTCAATTGAGGAAGCAGAGGATCGCCAACCGGGTAGATCTTCATCTGGCCTTAGGGGGAGATTTTGATGCGGCCCCGCGGACGGACGAAAGTATAGCAGCAGAACAAGATGTTACGGACAAGGACTTATGAAAAAACTTATACTCCCTCTTGGAATATTGGCCGTAACGATATTATTGGCCTGGACCATCCTCAGCAATCCGCCGAAAAGTCGCCGGGGCGAGGCCGCGAAGGCGCCGCGCCTGGTGGTGGAAACGCAACTGCTTGCCCCGGTTGAATATCAGGTGTTTCTTGACAGTTACGGGACGGTTCGTCCCCGAACCCAAAGCACGCTGGTGGCGCAGGTCTCTGGTCAGATCCGTTTTATTAGTGACAAGTTTCGTGATGGCGGTTTTTTTGAAAAAGGCGATATTCTGGTCCGGCTTGATGACCGGGATTACCAGGCGGAAGTCAAGATCGCCCAGTCGACCCTGATGTCTGCGCGTCAGGCGCTTCTGGAAGAACAGGCCCGGGCGGAACAGGCACGGGAAGACTGGACACGGTTGGGCGTCGCCGGTGAAGAAGCCAATGCGTTGGTGTTGCGCACGCCGCAACTGGAAGCGGCGCGGGCGCGGGTGCTGTCGGCGGAGGCTCAATTGCAAAAGGCGGCCTTGAATCTGGAGAGGACAAAAATTGTCGCCCCGTACGCCGGACGAATTTTACAGAAACTGGTGGATGTCGGTCAGGTGGTATCGGGGAATAGTCCGTTGGCGGAAATTTACGCGGTAGATTATGTGGAAATTCGTTTGCCGATCAAAAACCGGGATTTAGCGTTATTGCAGCTGCCGGAACAATATCGCGATGCCGATACGGCCTCGGCGGGGGCCAAGGTTGAATTTCACTCCGATCTGACGACGGGACAGATATGGACCGGACGTCTGGTGCGCACCGAGGGCGCCATCGACGATAAATCGCGGCAACTGTATGCCGTGGCGCAAATCACCAATCCCTATGCCGGTCAAAGCCGTCAGAAAACCCCCCTTAAAATTGGTCAATATGTCACGGCCACCATCGAAGGTCTTTATTTAAGAGATGCGCTGGTCATCCCCAACAGCGCCATTTATCAGGGCAGCTATGTTTATGTGGTGGAAGACGGGCTGTTGAAACGGCGGGAGATTGAAACCCGCTGGCAAAATGATGAGGACAGCCTGGTCGCCGCCGGGTTGAAGGCCGGGGAACGTCTGGTGGTGACGCCACTTGGAAGAGTGAGTTCGGGTACACCGGTGGTGCTCGCCAGTGAGGGTGACGGGGAAAGACCAGGCAACCGCAATGCGGCGGGAGCATCGCAATGATTGCATGGTTCGCCCGGAATAGCGTTGCCGCCAATTTATTGATGATCAGCATTGTCATTGCGGGGTTGTTCAGCCTGTTCCGTTTTATCCCGCTGGAAATATTTCCCTCTGTCGAGGTGGATGAAATCAGCATCAGCATGAGCCTGCGCGGCGCGACGCCGGAAGACGTGGAAAAGGGCATTTCGATCCGCATTGAAGAAGCGGTGCAGGATCTGACCGGGATTCGCAAGATTGTCAGCCGGTCTTCCGAGGGGCGCGCTTTTGTCACCATCGAAGTTGACAGTGGTTATGATCCCCGCGACATGCTGGCTGATATCAAAAGCCGGGTTGACGCCATTAATACCTTTCCTGTGGACGCGGAAAAACCGGTGGTCTCTTTCAATGAACGCAAACGCGAGGTCATCGTAGTGACCGTCGCCAGTGATTACGGGGAGAAAGAAACCCGGGAATATGCCGAAGAGGTGCGTGATGACCTGCTGCGGTTGCCGGGCATCACCCAGGTGTTGCTGGAAGGCGTGCGTAATTACGAAATTGCGATTGAAGTGTCTCAGGACAAATTACGCGAATATAATATGAGCATCGCCGATGTCACGGCAGCCATTCGCAATTTCAGTCTTGATAGTTCATCGGGGAATCTGAAATCGTCGGGAGGAGAGATTCTGTTGCGGTCCAAGGGGCAGGCCTATCGCAAGGATGAATTTGCCGCCATTGCGGTGAAAACCAATCCCGATGGCTCCATTTTGCGGCTTGGCGATCTGGCAACGATCCGGGATGAATTTGAAGAGTATCCGGTGCGCACCCGTTTCAACGGGCGGCAGGCGGCGTTTCTCGAGGTGTATCGCGTTGGCCAGCAGAGCGCCATTGATGTGGCGCAGAAGGTGCGCGATTATCTTGACGGGCAGCAGGCGACCCTGCCTCAGGGGTATGAACTCAGTTTTTGGGATGATGATTCCCAGATTGTTAAAAATCGCCTGGCCACACTGACCAGCAACGCTTTGCAGGGCGGGATACTGGTGTTGGCGTTATTAACATTGTTTCTGCGGCCGTCGATCGCCTTCTGGGTGTTTATCGGTATTCCGGTATCCTTCATGGGCGCCTTTCTGATCATGCCTCTGTTCGGGGTGACCCTGAATATTCTGAGTCTGTTCGGGTTCATACTGGTATTGGGGATTGTCGTTGATGACGCGATTGTTACCGGGGAAAATATCTATACCCATCTGAAGAACGCCGAGTCCGGAGAAGAAGCGGCGATCAGAGGCACCCAGGAAGTGGCCGTACCGGTGACCTTCGGGATTCTGACCACAATCGTTGCTTTTATGCCGTTGGCTTTTATCGAGGGGCAACGGGGGGCGTTTTTCGCTCAAATCCCCTTTGTGGTGATTCCGGTGTTGTTGTTTTCCCTGATTGAATCCAAGTTTGTGCTGCCGTCGCATCTGAAACATATCAAATTGCGTCATGAGAAGGGCGAAAGCAGTCGGCTGGAACGTTTTCAGGAACGGTTCGCTGACGGATTCGAACATGCCATTATACGCTATTACAAGCCGCTTCTGGCACTTTCCCTGCGTCACAAGCTGGTGACCTTAAGCATTTATTTTGGTGTTTTCCTTGTCATGATCAGTCTGATCATGAGCGGCTGGACCAAATTCATCTTTTTCCCGCGCATTCCCAGCGAAACCGTCCGGGTCAGTTTGACCCTGCCCGCAGGAACACCGTTTGAAGTCACCAACAAACATATCATGCGCATAACCGATAAAGCGCGAATCTTGCGCGATAAGTATCGTGACCCGGAAACCAATGTCAGTGTGATTACCAATATCCTGACCACGACCGGGGGGCGCGGTGGCGTGTCCAACCAGGGCCGGGTCCGGTTTGAAATCATTCCACCGGAAAAACGTGACAGCACTGTCACCTCCAATGATCTGGCGCGGGAATGGCGGCAATTGATTGGCCCCATTCCGGGTGCAGAAAGCCTGACGTTCCGGTCTGAATTTGGCCGGTCATCCGACCCGATTGACATACAGCTTTCGTCCAATTCCCTGACAACCCTGGAACAGGTGGCGGAAAAAATTAAAAAACGTCTCGCCACCTACCCGACGGTGTTTGACATAGCCGACAGCATGTCTGACGGTAAAAGCGAAATCCAGATCGAACTGAACGATCAGGGCAAGGCGTTGGGGATGACCCGGAATGACGTATCCCGTCAGGTGCGACAGGCCTACTTTGGGGCCGAAGCGCAACGTATCCAGAGGGGGCGTGATGATGTGCGCGTGATGGTGCGCTTGCCGTTGGCAGAACGGCAGTCACTGGCCTCGTTGCGGGATTTGCTGATTGAAACGCCCGCCGGGGGTGCCGTACCGTTGTCGCATGTGGCGGACCTTATTCCTGGTAAAAGTCCGTCGGCCATTCGTCGGATTGATCGCTACCGTACGCTAAATGTTACGGCGGATATTGAAAAGGCCAACACCAACATGACCGTGTTACAGGCCGACCTGACCGGCTACCTTGATGAATTGATGTCGCAATATCCCGGGGTGAATTATTCTCTGGAAGGCGAAGCCAAAGAACAGCGGGAATCCTATAACTCTCTCGCCTGGGGTCTGTTGCTGGTGTTCTTCGTGATCTATGTGCTGCTGGCGATTCCGTTCAAATCCTACAGCCAGCCTTTGGTGGTGATGAGCGTCATTCCCTTTGGATTGATTGGCGCCACCGTCGGGCACTGGATCATGGGTATGGAACTGACGATCATGAGTCTGATGGGGATGCTGGCTCTGGTCGGGGTGGTGGTCAATGACAGTCTGGTTCTGGTTGATTATATCAACAAGAAACGTATGGAGGCTGGCGATCTGATATCGGCGGTGCTGACCGCGGGAATAGCGCGTTTCCGGCCGGTGTTCCTGACCAGTGTCACGACTTTTATCGGGTTGATGCCGTTGCTGTTTGAAGAATCCACCCAGGCCCAGTTCCTGATACCGATGGCGGTTTCACTTGGCTTTGGCATTCTGTTCGCCACGTTTATTACGCTTATACTGGTGCCGGTGAACTATCTTTTGCTGGAAGGTGTCAAGGTAAAGGTCAGCCAGCTACTGGGCCGCAAAGCGGAAAAACAGCTGTCCTGATGAGGAGTGCCCGGTGAAACCCACAGATCATACCATCATCCTGTACCATGCGGCAGATTATGTGCGGCAACCCTGGAAGAATGGTCAGGGGGAAACGACGGAAATCGCCCGGTCGCCAGGAGCCGCATTTATCTGGCGGCTGAGCATGGCGGATATTACCCGGGACGGGGCCTTTTCGGATTTTACCGGTCTTGACCGGACGTTTCTGCTGCTGGAGGGTGCCGGGGTGCGGCTTTATCTGGGGCGTGCGGAGGTCGCGCACCAGGCGGATCAGACTTCACGCGTCATGGCGTTTGACGGCGGGATGACGGTGCGCAGTGAGTTGCTCTCGGGTCCTGTCAAAGTCTTGAACATCATGACCCGCCAGGGCCGGGTCAGACACCATATGGAACCGGGGACGGCAGCGTCCCGAACTTTTCTGTCAGATAAAAACACCACCCGATTGCTTTTCTCACTGGACGACGGGCTTTCTGTTCTGCTATCGGGGAGGACGTATCGGCTGGGACGGCACGATATGCTGGAACTGACCTGTGACGGCCCGACAGAAATGCGGGTTATGCCAGCCTCGGAAACCGGCCCGCAAATGTCTCCCGGGATACCTTATGTCATGATCACGATTATCGAGAGTTGAAGACCGTATGAAAAATGCCAAAGCGAATTATATCCTGACCATAACCTGCCCGGATGTGGCCGGTCTGGTGGCGGAAGTGTCGAGTCTGCTGGCGAAAAACGGCGCCTTTATTCTGGAAGCCAATCATCATAATGAACTAACCAGTGGCCGGGCCTTTCTGCGGTTTGCCTTTGTTGATCAGACCGAGGGGCATAGCGCCGACGGCTGGCGGGCGCATTATCAGCCGCTGATCGCACGTTATCAGGCCGACCTGAAGATCTATGACATCAGTCAGCCGATGAAGGTGATGATCGCGGTGTCAAAATTCGGCCATTGTTTGCAGGATCTGATCCATCGCTGGAAGGCCGGGATCCTGCCGGTGGAGATTTGCGGCGTGGTCTCAAACCATGAAGACATGCGTTCGTTCGTGGAATGGGCCGGCTTGCCGTTCCATCATCTGCCGATCACCAAAGACACCAAGCCACAACAGGAACAGCAGATCCGCGACCTGTTCAAAAGTTATGATGCAGAATTACTCATTCTGGCGCGTTACATGCAGATTCTGTCGGCGGAGATGTGTCAGGATTTTGACGGCAAGGCGATCAATATTCACCACAGTTTCCTGCCCAGCTTCAAGGGCGCGCGTCCTTACAGTCAGGCCCACGCCAAGGGGGTGAAGATCATTGGCGCCACGGCGCATTATGTCACCACCAATCTCGATGAAGGCCCGATTATCGAGCAGGCGGTGGAGCGGGTCGATCATTCGGTTTCGGTCGAGGAATTCGTCACCATCGGGCGGGAAACGGAAACCGTCGCCCTGACCCGGGCGGTGCGCTGGCACGGGGAACGCCGGGTATTGCTCGACGGCCCCCGCACGGTGATCTTCAAATAAGCCTCAAAAATAACGCAGCAGGCGGAGGGTGAGAAAATCATCCCGGCGGAAGATATGGCTCGGGTCGGCGGCGTCGATATTGACGAAGAAGCGTCCTTCGAGTTCAACCTTCCAGTTCGGGCTGAGCCGTCGCTCGGCCTCAATCGACAGCAAGGTTGAGCCATTGTCATGATCGACGATGCCGCCGAACAGCACCGAGGTGTCCTGAGTATCATTCAGCGCCAGCCGCATGCCGGCAAAAATATCATGGTCGGCGGTGGTCACGGGCGCTTGCAATGGGTCGCGGTCATCATAGAGATATTCCACCAGCAGGCCGAGGTCGGCCCGACCCCCCAACACGCCATAGAGGGTATGTTCTAGTCCCGCGACGAAGGCCCAGAAACGATCGCCCTGACCGCTGCGGCTCATCAGCTCGCCTTTCCACAGGGTCGCGCCGGAGGTATATTGCACATCAAGACTGGTCTGATTGATTTGATCATAATGAGGGGCGAGGATTGTCTCGCCGTCAACCTGTATCGGGATCAGGCGCGCTTCCCGGCTGGTGCCGTAAAAATGGGACAGGCCGACATCCCAGTCGTCGAAGACATGCTTCCAGCGGGCGGCGAAATCCACATGCTCGTTGCCGCTGTCCGCCTCAAAGGTCGCGCGGCTGGCGTCGATCCGCACCGGCCCGCTCAGGCGATGGTTCTGTTCGACAAATTCCCTCTCGCGAAAGCTGGGCAGGACAAAGACGCTAAAGGTGCCGAAGTCTTTTTCCAGATTGAAATTGATCATCGGCTGACCGAGCTTGTCTTCACCGTCAAGATCCTCGATCGCGTCATCCTGATTGATGATATTGACCAGATGGCGGCTTTCGGTGACCCCCCAATAGACCTTATCAAGCCCGACGACAAAATCCCAACCGTCCCCGAGATGCAGCCATTTGGCTTCGCGAATGTCATAATGGCTGCGGTTCTGATCATCGGCGTCGAGGCGGGCGAAGGGGACAAAACTCAGGCGGTCGGCGGCGTCATTCCACTCATAGACCAGCTCCATCTCCAGCGCCACCGACGGCGACAGGGTCATTTTCTCCTGATTCATGTATGCGGGGGCGCTTGGGAAGAGCCTGAGCTCTCCCGCGACAGAGCCCGAGAAGTCCCACTCCCCAGCGAAAGCGAGAGTGGGACTTAACAGGGCCATGACCCCGGCCAAATAGAGGGAGAGCCGGGGGCGGGCAGGGGTAATTGAGGTCATCGCATTTTACTCAGACGGCTTGAGGTGAAGTCCTTGTCGTCAAGACCGGTTTGGAAGACATAATTGCTGTAGCTCAAGGTAGTGGCCTTACCATTCTGATGGTTGTCCATCTGGAAGGTATGGGCCCGCCAGTATTTACCGAGATACTGCTGATAATCGCTATAGGTCAGGGTTTTCAGATGGCTGTCCTTACGGTCATAAAACGCGATTTTCATATAGCGATATTCCGCCTGATCAATCCAGACAATCTGTTTGGTATAGCCGGAGTTTTCATAGAGCGGGGTGCGTTCAATGACATAACAGGTGAGTGTCCCGCAGACCTCATCGCGCAGGTAAACATAGCTGTATTTGGCCACTTCCGGGCTGAGGATATCTTCATAGGCGAATTCACTGCCCATAAAGGGACCGGATTTATTGGCCGAGGAGATGCGTTTCACCCGACCAAGCGCCGGCAGAAGTAACCACTGGTCGTCAGCTTCGAGAACTTTGGTGTGGGACAGAAAGGCGGTGCCCTCCACATCGCGGGGCCGGTCGAAGATGGACAGGCTTTTATCGCCGAGCCCCTCGCCGGTCACTTCCAGGTTTTTCAGGCGCAATTCCCGGGTACTGGTCTGTCCCTGAGCATTCGACATGATCATTTTGAGTTCAGAGGTGCTGTCGCCCCAGCCTTCGTTGGCTTTATCAGTGGCGATGGCAATCTCCAGACCTTTCTCTTGAGCCGTTTGCGCTAGGGCGCTGACGCCCGGTATCACGATCAGGGCCGCGGTGAGAAGAGAGAAGAAAGATTTTGAGATTTTTAACATGAGTTTACTCCGCTGCAATGAGGGCAGGATCTGCGTTTTCGGTTGAAGCTTTGGCTTTTCGTTGTTTGTCGATGGTTAGCAGCAGGGCTGGCAACAACAGGAAGTCAGCGAGCAAAGCTGCCGCTATGGCGAGTGCCGTCAATTGCCCCATACTAGCGTTCAACCGGAAGGTCGACCAGGTGAGCACGGCAAACCCGGCGATCAGAATGAGCGAGGTGGCGAACAGGGCCACCCCGACATTGGCGAAGGCGTAGCGCACGGCATCTTCCGTATTGAGGTCTTTCTCCCGCTGAGCCCGCAGATACTTGCTGAGGAAATGCACAGTAGCGTCGACGACAACCCCGAGGCTGGTGGCGGTGACAATCGTGGCCGCGACATCAACCTGACCGACAAAGATCGCCCAGACCCCGAAGGTCATGATCACCGGTACCAGATTGGGCACCAGACTGATCAATCCGAGCTTGAAACTGCGCAGGGCGACCATCAGGATCAGAGAGATCAGCAGCAGCGCCACGGTGGTGCCGATCAGCATGCTCTGGATGTTGCGTTCGGTGATGAAGGTGAACATCATTACCGGACCGGACGCCTCAAGATGTTGCGTGGAGAAATTTTGTTTCAGCCACAGGCTGGCGCGCTGATCAAGGGCTTTCAGGTCATTGGTGGTGAAATTCTCCGTGGTTGCCACAAGGCGCACAGCGGATTTATCCACATTGATCTGATTGTTGAGATCAAGACCGTAGGGCAGGCTCATTTCATAAAGCAAGAGGAACTGGGCCGAGAGATTGCGGTCTTCCGGCATGCGATACATCGCCGGATCGTCGCCGTGCATATTCTTGTTCAGACGTTTGAAGATGTCCGACACGGTCAGCACATTGTCAACGCCCGGCTGAACGCGCAGCCAGTCAGAGAAGGCGGAAATCTTGCCGAGATAAACCGGATCATTGACACCACCGGCCTCCGTTGCGGGCAGCGACCATTGCAGTTGATACATACCGCTGAGATTATCGGCCGTGAAATCGCTGTCGGCGCGGAAGGGCACGCTCTTGTCGAAATACTGAACGAACTGATCATTGAGCACATTTTGCGGCACCATGACGCCAAGTCCGACCACCAGAGCCACTGTTCCGGCGAGCAGAATTTTACGGCGCAGGATGACAAAATTGGCCAGCTTGTCCATGAAAGTGATTTCCGTGGCGGCGCGGGCTTTGACGCGCACCGGCAGGACCGCCATCAGAGCCGGCAGCAGCAGGATTGAGAAGAACCAGGCGGCGGCGACACCGGCGGCGGTGATATTGCCCAGATCGCCAAAGGGGGGTGAATCACTGAAATTAAGGCTGAGAAAGCCGACGATGGTGGTCAGGCTGGTCAGGAATACCGGACCAAAGTTGACCCGCAGGCTTTCGACGATGGCGTCATATTTGCTTATCCCGGCGCGCATGGCGCTGAACAGGGTGATCAGGATATGGATCGAGTCGGCGATGGCAATGGTCAGGATCACCGTCGGCGCCACGGCGGAGGGCGGGGTGAGTTGAATATTCAGCCAGCCGCCGATTCCCATGGCGGTCACCGCCGACAGGCCGATGACGACCAGAGTGACGGCAGTGCCACTGATGGACCTTAACATAAAGAAAGTGACCAGCAGCAACACGCCATACATCAGCGGGATCAGGGTCGACATATCGGTCATACTGGCTTCGAAGAAGGCGGAATTGAGCGGTACCATACCGGTGAGCGCCACATGAGTGTCGGGATGGGCGATGCGGAACTTTTCCACGAGAGCGCGGGCGTAGGCCATGGCGGAAGGAATCTCTGTCAGTTCCTTCTGCGGCAGATTGAGAGTGATATTGATCGCGGTGGTCGTGCCGTCCGGGGAAATCAGGCGACGCTTGAGCAAGGGCTCCGCCAAAGCAATCTCGCGCACCCGCGCCAAATCGTTTTGGCGCATGGGGTTGGATTTCTGCACCAGATTCTCAACGATCAGGTCATCTTCCTCGGCGCGGCTATGCTGGAAATTGGTCAGGCTGTCGACCCGGGAGCTGAAAGGCGTTTTCCAGGCCTTGGCGGTCAGATCCTGTATACCGCGCAGCAGTTCCGGCGTAAAGACGTCGCCGGATTTGGGCTTGAGCACAATCAATATGCTGTCGTCCTTAGTATAGACCTTTTGTAATTCCTCATAGGCGGCGAGCTGGGGATTGTCATCGCCGAAAAATACCCGGTAATCCGAGGCAAAGCCGAGATTCTTCGCGCCGTAAGCCGCAGCAACCGTAACGACGAGCGCCAGGGTAATCGCCGCCCAGCGCCAGCGCAACAGAAATTTGGCATAGGTAACAACGGCATTTTTTTGAAGATCAGGTGTTGTCTGCATCGGATTATTCTCTTCATTAAGTTTGGTCCACAGTGTGCTGTATATTGCATTGCGATTTCGCAACACAAGGCTTGATTTATGCGTTTTGATGTTGCATAAACGCACCATGTTAAATTGGGACGATATCAGAATATTCCTGGCAGTGGCGCAGGAGGGATCGGTGCGGGCGGCGGCGGCAAAGCTGCATGTCAATCATTCAACCGTCTCGCGGCGCATCACGGCGTTCGAGGAGCAGCTCAATGTTCGTCTGTTTGAGCGGCTGCAGAATGGCTATCTGCTGACCACGGCGGGGGAAGAACTGCTGGAGAGTGCGCACGGCATGGCGGATAAGGCCGACAGCATTGACCGGCATATTCTCGGTCGCGACAACAGCATGACCGGCAGCCTGTGCGTCACCTTGCCCTCTGTGCTCGGCACCGGGCTTTTGATTGGCTCCTTTGCCGAATTTTGTGAACTTTACCCCGGAATTGACCTCAAGATTATTCTTTCCTACGATCTGGCGGATCTGAATAAGCGCGAGGCGGATGTGGCCATTCGGGTGACCAATAATCCACCGGAATCTCTGGTGGGCCGCCGGATATTGACATTGGGTAAAGCCCCCTATGTGTCGAAAGAACTCTGGCGGCGGATTTGCGATGAAGATGATCCGACGGCGCCAAGCTGGCTCGGCTGGAAATTTACCGGGGCGGATGATGACTATATTCAACAGAGCCTGTTCCCGAAAGCCCCCATTCGCCACACCATGGATGATCCGGACGCGATGTTGGCGGCGGTGAAAGCGGGTATGGGGATTGCGGCGCTGGGCTGCATGGCGGGTGACCGGGACCCGGAGCTGATGCGCCTGCCCGAGAGCAAGGTGGTGCCGATCTACGATCTCTGGGTGCTGACCCATCGCGACCTGCGCCAAACCTTGCGGGTTAAAACTTTTATGGATTTCATCGTCAAGGCTCTGCTTAAACATCGCGATTTGCTGGAAGGCCGGAGCCCGCGCGCATCATAGGACGCGCGGGGAGGGGGGGCGGCCTTGGAATAAAAGATACGTTCCAAAGCCCGCTTTCTAGGATGACATCGTCCGGTCTGCGGAGAATTTGAGCCATTGATCAGGCCCCTGTACGTATTTCATCCTTAGCACAAGCGTTAGGTGGCGAGCAGGCGGCGCAGCTGCGCACCGATATAACGCCGGGCCTCGCGGGCGATATCAAGACAGCCGAAAGAAAGGAAAGCGTGGATGGTGCCCTCATAGCGCAGCAATTCTGACGCAACCCCGGCTTTCTGAAGGTCTTCGTGATACTGCACCGTCTCATCGAGAAGCGGGTCATAACCGCCGACGACCATCAGGGTCGGGGGAAGAGGGGTAAGATCCGGCTGGCGCAGGGGCGAGATTTCCGGCGCATTACGATCCTCTGAGGGGGACAGGTACCAGTTTTCCGCCGCATCGATTCCGTCGCGGGACAACAGATATTCACCATTGCCGAACGTCATCCGCGAGGGATAATGATCATGAGGCCGGGACAGATCCATCACCGGATAGATCAGGACCTGCGCTTTCACGCGGCCGGGATCGGCCCGGTTGATTTGATGGGCGACGACGGTGGCGAGCGTACCGCCGGCGCTATCACCCATCACCGCTATTCGATCAGGATCAACGCCTATTTCAGTGCCCTGCGCGAGCGCCCAGTTCGTCACGGCCCGGCAGTCGCGAAGTCCGGCCGGGTATTTATGTTCCGGCCCCAGACGATAATCGACGCTGATAAACAGCGCGTTGCTTTCAACACAAAGCGCCCGCACCAGACTGTCATAGGCGGCGACATTGCCCAGTGACCAGCCACCACCGTGGAAGAATATCACGAGCGGGAGAGGGATGTCCCCTGCTTGAGGCGGTGTATAAATCCGTACGGGCACCGCGCCGTCGGGCGACGGGATCTGGCAGTCCTGTGTTTCGCAGGTGGCAACCTTGTCGCCCGCAAAACCGGTGAACAGCGCGTCGGCGCCGGTCCGGGCCTCGATGATGGTCACCTCTACAGGGGGATCGGCGACGGGTTGGTTGAGGATATCGAGTATCGCCGCCGTCTGAGGGTCAATGGTCATGGTAAAAACTTTCTCAGAAGCTGTAACGCAGGGTGAGGCTATAGGTGCGCGGCGTGCCGTAATAGCCGAGTTGCACCCCTGGCGCGGCGCTCAAGTCAAAACCATGTTCGCGGTATTTTTTATTGGTCAGATTCTGACCCGACAGCAAAACATCCCATTTCTGATCGGCGGAGGTGAACCGGACCCCGGCTTCCAGCAGAGCGAAGGCATCCTGGGCCAGAACTTCACTGCTGGAAACGGTGAGATAGGTCTTGGACCGGGTGCTGACCGCGCCATTAATGGACAGGGTGCCGGCGTCGCCGAGTTCTTGAGTGTAGGTCAGGTTGGCGCGGGAGGTGAATTCCGGGGCATTGACCAGATGACGCGCATCACTGACATCAATGCCGAAATCGCCGAGGAATTCATCATAGCCGCTGTTGAGATACCCGGCGTTGACGTCCAGGGTCAGGGCGTCGCTGAGCAGGGCGGTCATTTCCATTTCCAATCCCCATATTGTCGCCTTGCCGGCATTTTCAAAGACGGATTCAAAGGCGCCGGTGTCCGGGTTGGCGCTGAAACGGCTCAGCTGGAAATTCTTATAGTCGTTGTAGAAACCGGCCATATTGAGCCGTACTCTTTTTTCGGCGAAGGTGGATTTCAGGCCAACTTCGTAGCTCCACAAGGTTTCCGGATCGAAGGACTGGGCCCGGTTGGTCAGGCGGCCGTTAAAGCCGCCGCTTTTGAAACCGCGACTGGCGCTGGCGTAGACCATGACATCATCATTGACGGTATAATCCAGCCCGATCTTGGGCGAGAAACTGTTCCAGTCATTCTCGGCGGTGAAACTGGTGCGGCCATAACCGACGCCGGTGCCGAAGACGGCCTCCATCTCTTCCGCCGTGGTCACGCCGGTGCCGAAGAATTCTTCGCCGGCGCTGGTCACTTCTTTCTTTTCCTTGGTAAAGCGCGCGCCGACGGTCAGGGAGAGCTTGTCGGTCGCGTCATATTTCAGCTGGGCGTAAGCGGCCTGACTGGTGTTGGTCTGGTCGCGGCGTCCGGCATTGATGATGGGATAGGGAAAGACGCCGATCACTGGCAGGGTGACGAAGAAATCCGGCGCGTTGGCACCAGCAAAGGTGATGTCATTTTCCCTGAAATAATACAGGCCGGACACCAGCGACAGGCGGTCACCCTGATAGATCAGTTGTAGTTCCTGACTGAACTGGTCCTGATCCTCGAAATCATAAATGCCAAAGCTCGCATCCTGAATGCCGTCGAGGTCAACCTTGGTGCGGTAATCCATTTCCCGGTAGGAGGTGATGGATTTGAAAGTCAGGTCGTTGATGGTATATTCCGCCGTTAGCGCCGCGCCGAAGGTCTTCAGGCGCTCCAGCGTGTTGTAATTGACATTGACGACGAAGGGATCATCGGTTGGGGCAACAAATCCGCCTGCCGGCACCGAATAGATCGGGGTTTCCGTATGGGGCGTGCGGGAATGATCGGGGCTGTTCTTTGATCCGTCGACGACCAGATAGAAGGACAGATCTTCGGTGGGGGTCAGTAATGTGCTTACCCGCCAGCTGTTGCTTTCCTTGTCAAAGTCATCTTCACCATCAAACAGATTCTGGCTGTAGCCGTCCCGGGAACTATGGGCGACGGCGGCTTTCGCCATCAGTTTGTCGGCAATGATCGGGCCGCTGAGGCTGGCCTTGGCCTTGACCTGGTTATAATTGCCATAGCCGGCTTCGACGTAGCCTTCCACCTCGTTGGTGGGGCGGGCGCTAACGAATTTAATTGCGCCGCCGATGGTGTTGCGGCCATAGAGGGTGCCCTGGGGGCCGCGCAGAACCTCGATCCGGGCCGGGTCCATCACATCCAGGAACGAGCCTTGCGCCCGGCCCATATAGACATCATCGACATAGACCCCGACGCCGGGGTCGTTGAAGGAAATGGAATCGATCTGCCCGACCCCGCGCAGGTAAATCACCGCGTTGGCGGCGTCGCCGACATGCAGGCTCAGATTGGGCACATGGGACTGGAGCTTGCCGAGATCTTCGATCTGGTTGCGGAACAATTCATCGGCAGCGAAGGCGCTGACCGCCAGGGGCGTATTTTGCAGGTTTTCACTCTGGCGCCGGGCGGTGACAATCACTTCGTCGAGCACGGCTCTGTCCTCCACGCGCTCTCCCTCGGTTTGCGCGTGGCCCGTGGTGGCCGTCAAGGCGATGAAGATACTCGTCAGGCAGGATGTTCTGGTCCAGCTGTGGTTTCGGCTATTATGGCGTGTCATTTTGGTAACCTCCCTTGTCCGGAAATGTCTCCGGTACTTTTGCTTTCACACGTGATTTTTCACGCTGACAGAATAGGCGGTTGGGGGAAAGAGAGATATGATCTTTGCGGTCAAAATAAATGTACAATTTCGCTCAAAGGGGTGGTTTGTTTCAAGGGACTCCCTGGCGCAGCTTGCGGGCAAAGGCGGTGGGGGTGATCCCGTTCCAGCCCTTGAAGGCGCGGATAAAACTTCTGAAATCGGAAAAGCCAAGTTCTTCGGCAATATCGGCCATATGGTAGCCCTGGGTGATCATTTGGCGGGATCTTTCATTAAGACACTGCTGGTGCAGCTCGCGAAAGCTGCTGTTTTCCTCTGTTAGGCGGCGGCGCAGGGTGGCGACACTGGCGCCGAGATGACGGGCGACGTCCTGTTGTGACAGAAGGCCATGTGCGAGGGCCTGCGAGACCCGGTCTGTCCAGCTTGTCAGATCATCCTCGGCTGCGCCGCGTTTCCTGATCATGGCAATCACATGATCATAGATTTCCCGTGAGCGGGGCATAGGGGAGGCCGGAATGGTGATCGGCAGGGCGGCGGCGCTCAGGTCATAAGTCAGGACATATTGACCGGACTGATAGCGGATTGGCGCGGACCAGAATTGCATATGGCGGCTTTTGACGGGTCCCCTGTCGCGTTTGGTATGGACCTTGCGTAAAAAATCCCCGAGATCGCGGGAGGTGATGAAGGACAGGATGCCCTGCAGATAGATCAGCACGCATTCCATGGTGAAATGGATATAGTCCTGTTTTTGCGGCACATAGGGAAACTGGCTGTCATCGATGATATAGAGCAGGTCGCCGTCGCGCTGTTCGACCCGGTTATAAGGGCCGCCATGCAGCATATTGTAGGATTTGGCAATCAGCTTCATGGCGTCTTCCAGGTTATCGCACCCGGCGATGTTGGACATGATAAAGCTGGTGGAACCGGGCATCAGATGGCGCGACGACAAATGGATGGTTTCATCCTGCAGCGCCTTGGACAATTCCCACAGGATCAGGAAATAGTCGGTCAGCGGCAGGGACAGGTCGTGTTTTTTCTCCGGATTGTAATCAGCATATTTGTGAAACGTTCTGGCGGTTTCCGCGATATCGGGCATCTGCAGGAGGGGCTCGATTTCCATGAGAGAGACAGGAAATAAAACGGGGTCCGGTCGGGTGGCAGATTTTGTTGGGTCAGTCTTCATGGGCGGCCAGTGGTTAAGGAAAAGGAGTCATGTTCCGTCATCATCTTTGAGAAGAATATCATTATTCGATCTCTAGACCAAAAGGTCAAGGGGACGATTGGCATGGGTAATGAACCTTCGGTGTTGTGCCTTTCAGGAGATGTGCGGGATTCCCGATATCGGGGGAAGCAAAGCAGACAGGTTGTGAGGCGTTTTTCTAATGTACAGGAATTGATTCTATTTTTTCATAAAGAACAATTTCTTTGTGTTGTAATAATTTATCGTACATCGGCTATTTTTCAAAACAATATTTCAAATTATGGCGTGTTTTTGGGTATTTCTCTGTTTTTGGCCCGTCATAAGATTTAAATTGTATATTATATTTAATATATGTTATTCCAAAAATTGTGAAAATAAATTGTATAAAATATACTAAATAACAATTCACATCAAAAGACATGTGGGAGCAAATATCTTGAGGGAGGACGTCCATCATATTTTTCGGGAGTCCGGCCGACGATCTAAAGGCCCGCATGGCATTTCGTCAGGACAAGGGTGTGGCCTGGTCCTTCAAAAAAAAATTGAGGAAATCAAAATGACAATATCACGTAACATAAGGCGGTCGCTGATTTCGACCACGGCGCTTTGCGCGTCAACGTTTTTTCTGCCGTTATATGCCGCAGCGGAAGATGCTGCCACGGCAGAGGATGAAAATGTATTTGAAGAGGTGGTGGTCACGGGCTCCCGTATTATCCGTAAGGATATTGAGAGTGTCAGTCCGATCACTGTCACCAATGCCGAAGAAATTAAATTTTCCGGGCATATGCGGATTGAAGATATGCTGAATGGTTTGCCGCAACTGGAAGCGGCGGAACATGCCTATGAAGGCAACGGAACTTCCGGTGTCGCAACTCTTGATCTGCGGGGACTTGGCTCGAACCGTACTCTGGTGCTGGTTAATGGTCGTCGTATGCAGCCGGGCGGGGTGAAATCCTATTCTGTCGATATCAACCAGATCCCTTCCAGCCTGTTGAAGCGGGTGGAAGTGCTGACTGGTGGAGCGTCAACAACTTATGGCGCCGATGCGGTTGCCGGGGTGGTGAATTTCATCATCGACGACACATTCGAAGGCGTGAAAGTCTCCGCCGGGGTCGGTGCCTATCAGCATAACAACAACAACAGCTATATGCAGGGCCTGCTGGATGACGCCGGATATGATTATCCGAAAGGCAGCGCGCTGGATGGCGCCTCCTATAACTTTGATGTGGCCATGGGCGGTTCTTTTGCCGATGGACGTGGTCATGTTTCCATGTATGCCAACTACCGTCAGACCAACGAATTACACATGGATAGCCGAGATTATTCTTCCTGTGCCTTGCTGACCAATTCCTGTGGCGGGTCCGCCAATGCGGTGATCCCGAATTTTGACTTCTGGAATGTGGATCAGGGTACGGGGGAAATTGATTTCACCACGGAACGCTGGGTGCAGATGGACGCCAATGGCGGTTTTTCGGCGTTTGATGACAATTATTACAATTATGCGCCAGTTAATCACTGGCAACGCCCGGACAAACGTTTCGCCGGGGGCGGTTTCCTGACCTATGAGCTGAGCGATAATGCCAAGGCCTATATGGAAGTCATGATGGCGCGGGATACGACAACGGGTCAATATGCGCCAAGTGGCACGTTCTTCAATGACAATTACAAAATGAAATGTTCAAGCCCGTTGCTCAGCGCCGCCCAGGTGGCCGATATTTGCGGCACTTTCGGTTTGAGCGGAGACGATGAATTTGCTTTCGATGTCGGCAAACGGAATGTGGAAGGCGGCCCACGCCAGAACCAATTCACCCATAACAGCCTGCGTTTCGTGGTTGGCGTTAAAGGTGATATCACGGACAACTGGCGCTATGACACGTCCCTGACCTATGGGGCCACCAGCAGTGAGGACACCTATGTCAATGACTTCTTCGCCCCGAATATTCAGGCGGCGCTGGACGTTAATTTGGATGCGGATGGCAACATGCAATGCGCCAATGAAGTCGCCCGCAAAGATGGCTGTGTGCCCTATACCCTGTTTTCAAACGATGTAACGGCGGAACAGGCTAATTACCTGACGGCGACCGGAATCCTGTCCGGTCTGACGGAAGAAACGGTCTTCAATGGTTTTGTCTCTGGGGATCTGCCGCTGACGCTGGCCGATGACCCGGTACAGGCGGTTTTTGGTCTTGAATATCGGAAAGAGCATTATCGCCGGACTTCGGACAATTTGTTTGAGAACGGTCAGTTGTTGGGCAACGGCGGCGCAGTAAGGTCTGTTGACGGGTCCTACGATGTGAAGGAATTGTTCAGTGAACTTTATGTACCTTTGGTGCAGAACAAGGAATTTATTCAGGATCTTGTATTGGAACTGGGCCTGCGTGTTTCCGATTACAGTACAACAGGTACTGTGGCGACCTATAAAGCCGGCCTGAACTGGCAGGTGAATGACAGTGTCAAATTTCGCGGCAGTTACAACCGGGCGTCCCGTGCGCCAAATGTGGTGGAGCTTTACAGCCCGCAGCGTCTGGCTCTGTGGGACGGAACTGATCCCTGTGCTGGCGCAACGCCAATATTTACGGCGGCCCAATGTGCTAATACAGGTGTTTCAGCAGCGCAATATGGCAACATCAGCGTCAGCTCTGCCGGTCAGTATAATGAGTTCATCGGCGGAAACCCTGATCTGGATAAAGAAACGGGCGACACCTTTACGGTTGGTTTTGTGGCTACCCCTGTGGAAGGCTTGACCCTTAATGTTGATTATTGGAACATCAAAATTTCCGGTCTGATCGGGGGTATTTCATCTCAACTTGCTCTGGACAAATGCGGCGAGACTGGCAGTGCGGTTTTCTGTGATCTTGTCAATCGGGGACCAAGTGGCAGTCTGTGGCGCGGGACGACAGCCGCCATCACCAGCACCAATCAAAACCTCGGCTATACCAAGCAATCCGGGATTGATTTCGCCGGGGACTATGTGATGGAAATGGGCGAAGGCAGCTTGAATTTCAAATTGTTGGGCTCCTACCTGATCGACAAGTTTACGCAGTCGCTTCCCGGCGAAGCCGATTCCGAATATGATTGTGTCGGCCGGATTAATGGCAATTGCTATCCGACACCGAAATGGCGTCACACGGCAAGCGTCATTTATAATTCCGGGGATTTCTGGCAGGTTGGCCTGAAATGGCGTTATTTTGGCAAGGTCACCAATCCGGACTCAGAAAGAGACAACAAAGATATCTCGGCCTATAGCTATCTTGATCTGTCCGCCGGATTTAAATTGAGTGATAATGTGGATCTGGCGATGGGGATCAACAATATTCTCGACCGGGATCCGCCGATGTTGAATTCAACAAACTCAACTACCGGCAACACAAAGCCGGGGACATATGATCCGCTGGGACGGCGTCTCTTCGCCACCATTACAGCGCAATTCTAATTCCATCCGGGTTTAAAGATATCAGAACGGCGGCTCTCGGGTCGCCGTTTTTTATGGTCATAACCTGCTGTGGCTCAGGATGTTCCCTCCTGCCGGGTGAAGGTCAGGAGATCGCCCGGCTGGCAATCCAGCACGTCACAGATCTTGACCAGGGTGTCGAAGCGAATGCCTTTGATCTTGCCGGTCTTGATCATCGACATATTCTGCTCGCTGGTGCCGATGGCCTGGGCCAGATCCTTCAGACGCATTTTACGCCGGGCCAACATGATGTCGAGTGTCATAATAATTTTCATAAAGCGGGAACTTTCACAGGAACTTTCACAGGAACTTTCACAGGAACTGGGCGTTTTCTTCTTCCGCCTTGCGACCAGCGGCGAAAATATGGGCGACGAAAACAAACAGCAGGGCCGTGAACAGCGCTTTCACTTCCGGCGTGCCGAGCATGATGGACAATTGGGTTTCCTGTCCGGGGCGACCCATGGTGAAGACGATGCTCAACAGGGTATTCTGCAGGATGCCGTAAAACACCGTGATCAGGGTTACTAACGCGAAACGGCGGAAATTGACGACCGCGGTCAGGGAAAGCCCGCGTCCGGCGGCGGCTTCCTGAAAGGTGCGTCGCAGGGCGAGAAGGCCATAGGTCATGATCCCGGCGCCGATAAAGCAGATGACAAATCCGAGGAGGCGGGCGGTGAGACTGAGTGACGTCAGATCATACTGCGGACTCACCGTACCGGAGGAGACGCCAAGATCTTTGATATAAATCCATATCATGATTGTCAGCACCGGCAGGGCGACGGCGGCGAAACTTGTGATCCAGACCATGACCTGGGCGAACGGGCGGAGGTTGTTTTGATGTTCCATCATCTGAGTCCTCAATAATTAAGATTTAAGCTTGATTAATTCATTTAAAACATTAATAAATACGTGTCAAACTTTATTTTTGGAGGTAACTATGAGAATTCTTTTAGCCTGTATGATGTTGCTGGGCGCTGCTCCGGCGGAGGCCAAAACACTAACGGTCGCGGAGGCGCTCGCCATTGAAGCCCGGGTCAAGACGGGGCATTTCGGCGCCCAGGCGGAAATGTTGGCGCTCGGCCATTATGTCCAGGGGATGATTGAGGGCAATATGAGTTATTATCACCGGCTGCGGCAGGATAACACTCCTACTCGCTTCTGTCTGCCGACGGACCCAGGCTTCTCTTTCTCGATGCAGGCTTTTTTCAAAATCATGCATGAAAGGAAAGAGACAGAGCGCGACACGTCGGCGGCAGAGGCTGTTTTGCAGTCTTTTGAAACGCACTATCCCTGTCAGAATTGACGCCTTACCAGAGCACCATTCTTCCTGTACCTTTTTGCGCCAATTTATGTTATATGTATCTATTGGATATATTGGACGGGAGAAGATCTGAATGGCGCATCAGGAAAAATGCACGCATTACCGGGCCTGCACCCTGTGTGAGGCGATCTGCGGTCTGGCGATTGAGGTGGCCGATAATCGGGTTATCTCGATCAAAGGCGATCCGGATGATCCCTTCAGCAAGGGTCACATCTGCCCCAAGGCCCTGGCGCTGAAAGATATTCAGGAAGACCCCGACCGGCTTAAAAAGCCTGTTAAAAAGGTAAATGGGGCGTGGGTTGAAATTTGCTGGGACGAGGCATTTGACCTGGCGGCGGACCGGCTGTGGGATATTCAGCAGACCCACGGCCCGGATGCGATCGGGGTTTATCTCGGCAATCCCAATGTCCATAATTACGGTGCGCTGACCCACGGGCCGGTCTTCCTGCGGCTGCTGAAAAGCAAGAATCGCTTTTCCGCCACCTCGGTCGATCAACTGCCGCATCAGTATATCTCCTACGTCATGTATGGCCATCAGTTCCTCATCCCGGTGCCGGATATCGACCATACCGATCACATGATCATCATGGGGGCCAATCCGCTGGCCTCCAACGGCAGTATCATGACCGTGCCCGACGTCAAGGGGCGTCTCGATCGCCTGAAGGCCCGGGGTGGACAGGTGATCGTCATTGATCCCCGGCGCAGCGAGACCGCCAAGAAGGCGACGGCGCATCATTTCATCACCCCCGGCCGGGACGTGATTTTCCTGCTGGCCTTCCTGCAGCATCTGTTGCGCGAAAAGCTCTGCAATCCGGCGCATCTGACCGATCATCTGGAAAATTTTGACACGGCCCGCGCCGCCGTTGAGGGTGTGGTGCTGGGTGATGTGAAGCAACAGACAGGCATCGCCCTCGAGGATATTCAGCGAATGGCGGAAGACTTCGCCGCCGCCGAGCGCGCGGTGTTTTATGGCCGCATGGGGGTGTCGACCAATCCTTATGGCGCGCTCTGTCAGTGGCTGATCCAATTGATCAATATCGCCACCGGTAATCTCGACCGGGTGGGCGGCATGATGATCCCGTTACCGGCGGTGGATCTGGTCGGCTTCCAGCTTGTGGGGCGCGGCGGTCGGGATCGCTGGCAAAGCCGGGTCAGCAAACGGCCCGAGGTCTGCGGCGAGCTGAGCGCCAGCCTGATGGCGGAAGAAATCCTCACCCCCGGCGCGGGCCAGATCCGGGCGATGCTGCTCGGGGCCGGGAACCCGATCCTCTCCACCCCTAACGGCGCTCAGCTGGACGAGGCCTTTGCCGGTCTTGATTTCATGGTGGCGCTGGATTTCTATATCACCGAAAGCAGCCGTCACGCCGACCTGATCCTGCCGCCGACGGCCCCGCTGGAGCATGATCATTATGACGTCAGTTTTCTAGGCCTGGCGGTGAGCAATGTCACCCGTTTCAATGACAAGGTGATTGACGCCGCGCCGGACAGCTATGATGAGTGGGAAATCTATCATGAACTGACCCGGCGGTATTTGCGCAAAATGGGCGCACCGACCCTGCCCAAGAAACGCGCGCCGCACCGGTTAATTGATATGGCGCTGAGCAATGGCCCCTACGGCAGGCGGAGGGCCAGGCCCGAGGCACTCAGTCTCAGGAAACTGAAAGCCCACCCCCACGGTCTTTACCTCGGCGATCTCAAGCCGCTGCTCACCCGGCGGCTGAAGACCAAGAGCGGCAAGATCGATTGCGCCCCTGCGGCGGTGGTCGCGGACCTTAAGCGCCTGCAGGCGGATCGGGCCCAGTGGCAAGACAGTCTGGTTCTGATCGGCCGTCGCCATATCCGCAGCAACAACAGCTGGCTGCATAACAGCCCGCGTCTGGTCAAGGGCAAGAACCGCTGCACCCTGCTGATCCACCCCGATGATCTGGAGAAACATCAGATGCAGGACGGGCAAGTGGTTTGTGTCAGTAGCCGGGTCGGGCAGGTCACCGTGACGGCGGAAGCGAGCGCGGATATGATGCCCGGCGTGGTCAGCCTGCCGCACGGCTGGGGGCATGACCGATCCGGGGTGAAGCTCGAGGTTGCCCGGGCCCATGCCGGGGTCAGCGTCAATGATCTGACCGATGAGACGCGCCTGGATGAGTTGATTGGCACCGTGGCCCTGAACGGGGTGCCGGTTGAATTGAGTTCTTTAGAATCAGTTGAGGAAAAATAAACATGTCGATGATTGTCAACCGCCGGGATCTGGATTTCCTGATGTATGAAGTGATGGATCTCGACCGCCTGCTCGCCCATCCGCGCTATCAGGACTATGATCGGGACGTGATCAGCGCCGTGCTTGATACGGCGGAAAACATTGCCGAGGATAAGTTCCTCTCCTGCGCTGCCGCCCTCGACGCCCATGAGCCGACGTTCGACGGACAGAAGGTTCGGATCATGCCGGAGGTCAAACAGGCGCTCGACACCTATGCCGAGGCGGGGTTTTTCGCCGCCGCCTTTGATCAAACGCTTGGCGGCCTGCAGATGCCATTCATGGTCAGCTCGGCGCTCGGTGGTCTGTTCACCTGCGCCAATGTGGGGATCGCCAGTTATTTCTTTCTGACCCAGGCGGCGGCCAATATGCTGGCGGCCTGTGGCTCACCGGCCCAGAAAGCGCTCTATCTTCCGCCGATGCTGGCGGGGCGCTGGTATGGCACCATGTGTCTGTCGGAACCGCAGGCGGGTTCCTCCCTGTCTGACATCCGCACGAAAGCCACCCCGGTCGGGGACGGGCGCTATCGGATTGAGGGCAGCAAAATGTGGATTTCCGGCGGCGAGCAGGAGATCTCGGACAATATCATCCATATGGTGCTGGCGCGCCTGCCCGATGGTCCGCCCGGCGTCAAGGGACTGTCGCTGTTTCTCGTACCCAAATTTCGGGTCAATGCCGACGGCAGCCTGGGGGCGAAAAATAACATCGCGCTGGCCGGCCTCAATCATAAAATGGGCCATCGCGGCACGACCAATTGCCTGCTCAACTTTGGCGAACAGGGCGACTGTTTTGCGGAGCTGGTGGGGGAGCCGCATCAGGGTCTGGCCGCCATGTTCCATATGATGAATGAGGCGCGGGTCGGCGTTGGCCATGGCGCGGTGATGTCGGGGCTTGCCGGCTATCTCTATTCCCTCGACTATGCCCGCAACCGGCCCCAGGGGCGGCATCCCCATGAAAAAGACCCGACCAGCCCGCAGGTGATGATCATCGAACATGCGGATGTTAAACGTTTGCTGATGGCGCAGAAAGCCTACGTCGAAGGCGGTCTGGCGTTGGTGACTTACTGCGCCGGGTTGATCGACCAGCAGGCGGTGGCGGAAGATCAGATAGAACGTCAGAGGTTATCGCTCCTGCTGGAAATCCTGACCCCGGTCGCCAAATCCTGGCCGGCGGAATATTGTCTCGAGGCCAATAAATACGCCATTCAGGTGCTGGGGGGCTATGGTTATACCCGTGACTATCCGGTGGAACGCTTTTACCGCGATAATCGGCTCAATCATATCCATGAAGGCACGCACGCCATTCACGGGCTTGACCTGTTGGGTCGCAAGGTGCGGATGCAGGACGGCGCGGCGCTGGCGGTTCTGGAGGCGGAAATCAAGAAAACGGCGGTCGAAGCGCTGGAACGGTTGGATATGGTGGGTTACGGCGAAGATCTTTGTCGCGCTTTTGCGGCCCTGAAGGATTGCGCGCGCGCGGTGGGACGAGCCGGGGATATGAACCGGATGCTGGCCAATGCCACGGTTTATCTTGATGCCTTTGGCCATGTGGTGGTGGCCTGGATGTGGTTGCGTCAGGCCCTGGTGGCGGGCGCGGCACTGGCGGAACAGCCGGACCATCCGGATGAAGATTTCTACCGGGGCAAGCTTGCCGCCTGTCGCTATTTCTACGCCCACGAGCTGCCCTCGGTCCACGCCAAATTTACACTGGTGGCGTCACTGGATGACAGTTGTCTGACCATGCAGGACAGCTGGTTTACGGGTCGTTAGTCTGCGGTCCCTTTGATTTTCTCCCGCAGGCTCTGCAGCGCCACATAGAGGGTGGGGATAAAGAAGATACCGACAAAGGTTGCCATAACCATGCCGCCAAAGACAACAAAGCCGATCACCATGCGGCTGGCGGCCCCGGCCCCGGACGCCATGACCAGCGGAATTACCCCGATGATAAAAGACAGGGCGGTCATCATCACCGCCCGGTAGCGCAGACCCGCCGCCTCGATGGCCGCGTCGTGAATGGTGGCGCCCGCCTCCCGGCGGCCCTTGGCGAATTCGACGATCAGAATGGCGCTCTTGCTGGCCAGCCCGATCAGCATCACCATGCCGATCTGGGCATAGAGATCATTACTGATAAAAGGGATCAGTTTCAACGGGATCAACGCTCCGAACAGGGCCACTACCACCGACAGCATGATCGCCACCGGGATGGTCCAGCTTTCATACTGCGCCACCAGAAACAGATAGGCGAACAGGAAGGCGAGGGCGAAGATAATCACCACCAGAGCGCCGGCTTCCCGTTGTTGCTGAGCGACACCGGTCCAGGTGACGCCATAGCCGTCGGGCAGGGCGGTGGCGGCGATCTCTTCAATGCCGGTCATGGCGTCGCCGTTGCTGATCCCTTGGGCCGGGCTGACATTGACGCCAGCGGATTTGAAGATGTTATACCGGATCAGCGACTGGGGCCCGAGGATGGGTTTTGTTTCTACCAATGCGCCGAGCGGCACCATCTGGCCCTTGCTGTTGGTGACATGAAACCGGTCCAGATCCTGGATGCCGTCGCGGAATTCCGGTTCCGCCTGAACCATCACCCGGTAGACCTTGCCATACAGGTTGAAGTCATTGACATAATTGCCGCTGAGATTCTCCCGCAGGGTGCTGAAAATATCGGCGATCTGTACCCCGAGTGTCCGGGCTTTCTGGCGGTCTATTTCCAGCATATATTGTGGCACGTTGGCGGAAAAAGTGCTGAAAACCTGGGTGAAGCGATGATCCTGATTGGCGGCGAAAACCAGGCTGCGGATGGCGGAAGCCAGTTCCGTGGCCGGGCGACCCTGATAATCCTGGACCTGTAATTCGACGCCGCCGCTGGTGCCGAGGCCCATGATTGGCGGAGTTGGAAAGGCGAAGGCATTGGCGGTGGGCAGGGTGGCGAGTTTCTGGTTGAGTTTTCGCAGGATGGAGAACCATTGCAGTTCAAATTCTGTACGATCGGCCCAGGGGGTGAGCACCGGGATCAGAAATGCGCTGTTTGACGCACTGCCGGACAGCAGGCTGAAACCGGAGACGGAAATGACACTTTCCACGCCTTCGGTTTCGGTTAGCATTTCTCGGGCTTGATCGACAACTTTTTCTGTACGGCTGATTGACGCCCCGTCGGGCAATTGGATATTCACGAAGAAAAAGCCATTGTCTTCCATGGGCAGAAAGCCGGTCGGCGCGGTCTGGAACATATACAGGGTGCCCCCGGCGATTACTGCCAGAGCCCCCAGACTGAGCAGGAGATGGCGGATCATTTTCCGCACCCCGGCAACATAGAAATTCCGGGTCTTGTCTACCCCGCGCGCGAACCCACGGAACAGAGCGTTGGGCGCCTTTGTCCGGTGTTTGAGCAACAGGGAACAGAGCGCCGGCGACAGGGTCAGAGCATTGAGAGAAGACAGGGAAACGGCGACGCAGATCGTGATTGAGAATTGCTTGTAAAGTTCGCCGGTGATGCCGGGCATGAAACTTACGGGGATGAAGACCGCCAGCAAAACCAGGGTGGTGGCGATCACTGGTCCAAAAACCTCGCCCATGGACTTGCGGGTGGCTTCCTTGGCGCTGAGCGCGCCATCTTCCATATTACGCAACACATTTTCCACCACCACAATGGCGTCGTCGACCACGATGCCAATGGCGAGAATAAAGGCGAAGAGGGTAATGGTGTTCAGGGTGTAGCCAACGGCATAAAGCACGGCGATGGTGCCGATCAGCGACACCGGAATGGCGCAGGCCGGGATCAGGGTCGCGCGCCAGTCCGCGAGGAACAGCCAGGTGACGCCGATCACCAGAAAGAAGGTCATAAACAGGGTTGTGACCACCTCGGAAATTGAGGCCCGGACGAAATTTGTCGTATCAAACAGCACCGAATGTTCCACGTCGGCGGGGAAATTGACGGAGAGTTCCTTCAGGGCCGCATTAACCTTGTCCGCGACGTCGAGCGCATTGGCGCCGGGGGATTGATAAACCCCGATGGTGGCCGAGGCCTGACCATTCAGCCGGGCGGACCCGAGATAGGAGGCGGCGCCGAGCTCTACCCGGGCGACATCCTTCAACAGCACCAGGGACCCGTCGGCATTGGCGTTGAGTACAATATTTTCAAATTCCTCAACCGATACCAGACGGCCTTCGGCTTTCAGCGGGTATTGGAATTGCAGGTTGCGGGTGTAGGGCGGCGCACCGAGTTGTCCGACGGGGGCCTGTATATTTTGTGCCGCGATGGCGTTCGAAAGATCATTACTGGTCAACCCGAGGGCGGCCAGGCGATCGGGATCGACCCAGACCCGCATACCGTAATCTTTGGCCCCGAACTGGGCCACCTTGCCGACCCCGTCGATGCGGGCGAGAATATCCTCGACATAGATTGAGGCGTAATTGCTTAAATACAGTTCGTCATGGGTCTGGTCAGGGGCGTAAAGATTGATCACCATCAGCATGGCGCTGGACTGTTTCTGGGTGATGATGCCTTGCCGGGTGACTTCGCGGGGCAATCTGGCCTCGGCGACGGCGACCTTGTTTTGCACATTGACCGCCGCAATATCGGCGTTGGTGCCCACCTTGAATGTAATGGTCAGGGCATAGCTGCCGTCATTGCCACTGGTGGAGGACATATAGAGCATGTCATCGACGCCGTTGACGGCGCCTTCAATAATGGCGGCGACGGTCTGTTCGACCACCTCGGCGCTGGCCCCGGGATAGGTGGCGTTGACGGTTACCTGTGGCGGGGTGATTTCCGGAAATTGGGCGATGGGAATGATTTTCAGGGCGATCAGACCGGCAAGCATGATCACCAGGGAAATGACGAAGGCGAACTTAGGCCGTGTGATAAAGAAATTTGAAAACATGATTATTGTTCCACCACCGTGACCGTTTGATCCACGCGCACTTTTTGCAGGCCTTCGAGCACGACCCTTTCACCCGCGGCGATGCCGGAGGTGACGATCCAGTCATTGTCGATCACCTGTCCGACGGTGATGCGGCGCATCTCGACTTTGTTCTGATCAGTGATCACCAGCAGGAAATAACCGGTTCTGTCCTGCTGAATGGTGGATTGCGGAACGGTGATGGCGGGGGTTGGCGTCCGGCCGGTAATCTGGACATGGACAAATTGCCCGGGCAGGAGGATGCCATCCGGATTGGGGAAACGCGCCCGGACCAGCAGGGTATCTGTATTCTGGTTCACGCTGGTGTCGATATAGTCGAATTCGCCCTGATGGGCATATGTTGACCCGTCGGAAAGGATCAAGTCCGGCACCACGGGGGCATGGGTGACATCAATCCCGTCACGGCGGGCATCGATCATGTTCTTTTCACTGACCGCGACGGTAACATAGATCGGGTCGACGCTGGTGACAGTGGCGAGCGCGCCGTCTGACGCACTGACCAGATTGCCGACACTGAATTTTGTGCGGCTGATGCGGCCGCCGATCGGGCTTTTGATTTCAGTGTAACTCAGGTCCAGTTGCGCCTTGCGCAATGCGGCTTTCGCCTGCAGGGCCACGGCGCGGGTCTGGGCTTCGGTCGAGACGGCCTTGTCAAGCTGGGCTTGTGAGGCGGCGCCTTTCTTACGCAGTTCCTGATATCGTTTCAGGTCGGCTTTGGCGTTTTTATAGGAGGCTTCCGCCCCGATCAGGTCGGCCTGACGTTGATCAACCAGGATCTGGTACGGGGCCTGTTCAATAACAAACAGCAGGTCGCCCTGTTTGACCAGACTGCCTTCCCGGAAGGGGCGCTTCTCAAGGAACCCCTGGACCCGGGCGCGCAGATCCACCTTTTCCATGGCCTCCACCCGGCCGATCTGACGGATATTGAGGCCGACATCGCTGATTTTGGCCTTGGTGACCACGACCGAGGGCACCGGCTGGGAGCCTTGCTGGGCCTGAACCGGCGGGATCTGAAGCATCAGTGAAAAGAGAAGGGGGAAAATCAATCGAGCGGGGCGCAGGGTGACCATGGGACATGCTTTCTACTGGACGGAAGAGACGTCGCCAGCATACAAGCAGGTCGCCCGGGGATCAAATGCCTTTTCTATTTCCTTTTCACCGGTTTCGGCGCGGTGGCCTTGGCGATTTTCTCCAGCGCGTGAAAGGCCGGGGCGAAGGCGGGGCGTTTGATATAACGGCCCGTGCCCGGGGCGGTATGCAGCGCGCCCTGGCGGTACCGTATTTCACCGTTGCTGATCGTGTGCGACGGCAGACCCTTGACCTTCCGGCCCTCAAAGATATTGAAATCGACATTCTGGTGGTGGGTTTTGGCGGAGATGGTTTTCTCGGCCGCCGGGTCCCAGATCACGATATCGGCGTCGGCGCCGCTGCGGATCACGCCTTTGCGGGGATAGATATTGAAAATCCTGGCCGTGTTTGTGCTGGTGATGGCGACAAATTCTTCCATGGTCAATTTGCCCGTGCCCACCCCATAGGTCCAGAGGATGGCGAGGCGGTCTTCCACCCCGGCGGTGCCGTTGGGGATTTTGCTGAAATCGTCTTTCCCGGCGGCCTTTTGATTGGCGCAGAAACAGCAGTGATCGGTGGCGGTGGTCTGCAGGCTACCGTTTTGCAGGCCTTTCCACAGGGCGTCCTGATGATGCTTCTCCCGGAAGGGCGGTGACATGACATGGGCGGCGGCGGTGGCGAAATCGGGATCGCGGTAAACGCTCTCGTCAATCAGCAGATGACCGGCCAGGGCTTCGCCGTAGACCCGTTGTCCGCGGGCGCGGGCGACGGCGATCTCCTGCAGCGCATCCTCGGTCGAGACATGCACCAGATAGAGCGGCACCCCAATGACCTCAGCCAGACGAATGGCGCGATTGGCGGCCTCGCCCTCGGCGGCGGGGGGCCGGGACAGGGGGTGGGCTTCCGGCCCGGTCATGCCCATTTTTAGCAGCTTCTGTTGTAGCTGAAAGACCATCTCGCCATTTTCCGCATGCACGGTTGGCATCGCACCCAGTTCCAGCGCCCGGCTGAAGCTGTTGTACAAGGTTTCATCCTCGGCCATGATGGCGTTCTTATAGGCCATGAAATGTTTGAAACTGTTGACGCCTTCGTGCTCGACCAGGGTCTGCATGTCCTCATGGACGCTATCGTCCCACCAGGTGACGGCCACATGAAAGCTGTAATCACTGCAGGCTTTCTCGGCCCAGCCGCGCCAGGTGTCATAGGCCTCCATCAGGGATTGCTGCGGGCTGGGGATCACGAAATCGATGATCATGGTGGTACCGCCGGCAAGGCCCGCCGCCGTGCCTGTATAGAAATCTTCCGACGCCACCGTGCCCATGAAAGGCAGCTGCATATGGGTATGGGGATCGATGCCGCCGGGCATGACATATTGTCCGCCCGCGTCAATTATCTCGGCGTCGCTTGGTATGTCAAGGTCAAGTCCGACGGCTTTGATTATGCCGTCTTCGATATAGACATCGGCGCGTGCGCTGCAATCGGCGTTGACGACGGTGCCGCCACGGATCAGGATGGGCATGGTTATTCTCCTCCTTCAGGAATGTGAGAGGCCACGGCGGGGAGCACCCGTCCGCGGGAAAAGACGAGATAGAGGCAGCCGGCGACAAAGACGCCAACAAACCAGGCGTAATGATAGAGCGTGTCAAAGATCGGCGGAACGCTGTCTACAACCCCGGCGGCATGGAGAAAGCCCGGCAGGTTGGGCAGGATGCCGATAATCAGGGCGCTAAGGCCGGCCATATTCCATCCGCGCTGCGCGCCATATTGGCCGTCATGGCGGAACAGATCCTCAACGTTCAGGCGGCAATGGCGCAGCAGGAAATAGTCGGCAATCAGGATACCGGCGATGGGGCCGAGCAGGGCCGAATAGCCGATCAGCCAGGTGAAGAGATAGCCACCGGCGCTTTCCAGAAGCTTCCAGGGAAAAATCGCGATGCCGATCCCGGCGGTGATATAGCCGCCCATGCGGAAGCTGATCCTGCCGGGGCTGAGGTTGGAAAAGCCGTAGGCCGGAGCCACCACATTGGCGGCGAGGTTGGTGGTCAGGGTGGCGACGATCAGGGCCGCGAGGGCGAATACGACGCCCATACCGCCCATACGTCCGGCCAGCGCCACCGGGTCCCAGATGGCCTCGCCATATATGGTGACCGTGGCCGAGGTGACCGCGACGCCGATAAAGGCAAACAGCGCCATGGGCAGGGGCAGACCAATCATCTGACCGATGATCTGATCCTTCTGGCTTTTGGCGAACCGGGTGAAGTCGGGGATATTCAGCGCCATCGTGGCCCAATATCCGACCATGGCGGTGAGCCCGGCGATGAAGGTGATCAGAAATTTACCTTCTTTCGCGCCGCCCGGACCGAACTGGGACGGGGTCGACAGCATGGCGCCAAACCCCCCGGCGGTGACATAGGCCCAGCCCAGCAGGGCGAGCCCCATCGCGATCAGGAAGGGGGCGGCATAGGTCTCCAACCAGCGGATGGATTCAGTGCCGTTCTTGATGAAAAACAAATGCAGGGCCCAGAAGGCGAGGAAGCTTATTGTTTGGGTGATGTCAATCCCAAGGAAGGGCAGGGCCGCGCCCTGAAAGGCGTTGTCCGACAGGCCATTGAGGATGACATAGATCGCCGAGCCGCCAACCCAGGTCTGAATGCCGAACCAGCCGCAGGCCACCAGCCCGCGGGCTAGCGCCGGAATGCGCGCGCCTTTGGTGCCGAAGGCCGAGCGCAGCAGAACGGGGAAGGGGACGCCATATTTCGCCCCGGCGTGACCGATCAGGATCATGGGGGCGAGGACGATGATATTGCCGAACATGACGGTGAGCACCGCCTGATCCCAGGACATGCCTTCGGCGATCAGGCCGGCGGCCAGCATATAGGTAGGGACGCAGACCACCATGGCAACCCAGAGGGCGGCATAGGCTTTCCAGTCCCAGGTCCGCTGGGCCTCGGTCGTCGGGGCCAGATCGGCATTCCATAAATCCGGATCATATTTTGTCATGTTGTCCCTCTCCTTAGATCACTCTTGTCTCCGTCATTGCCACATCATCTCAATTGGTTACTCGCTCCGGGTCAGGACATCATAGGTATCGGGGCGGCGGTCGCGGAAGAATTGCCATTTGTTGCGCACATCCTTCACCATACCCATATCCATATCATGGATGATCAACTCATCCTGATCGCGGCTGGCTTCCTTTTCGATCTGGCCGCGCGGGTTGACGAAATAGCTTTGGCCGTAAAATTCACCGATGTCCCAGGGCTGTTCGCGCCCGACCCGGTTGATGGCCCCGATCCAGCAGCCATTGGCGGCGGCGGAGGCCGGTTGTTCCAGCTTCCAGAGATATTCCGACAGACCGGCGACCGTGGCCGACGGATTGACGATATATTCGGCGCCATTCAGCGCCAGCGCGCGCCAGCCTTCCGGGAAGTGACGATCATAACATATATAGACGCCGAGCTTGCAATATTGTGTCTGGAACATCGGCCAGTTGGACTTGCCGGGCTTGAAGAAGAATTTTTCCCAGAAGCCCGCGACCTGCGGGATATGGGTCTTGCGGTATTTCCCGAGGTAGCTGCCGTCGGCGTCTATCACGGCGGCGGTGTTATAATAAATGCCGGTGACGTCATCGCGCTCATAAATCGGCACGACAATGACCATTTTATATTTCGCGGCATAGGTTTGCATCAGCTTGGTGGTTGGGCCATTGGGGATCGGCTCGGCGCTGGCGTACCATTTCTCATCCTGGCTTGGGCAGAAATAAGGCTGGGTAAAAACCTCCTGGAAGCAGAGCACCTGCACGCCGGCCTCGCCCGCCTGTTCGATCAGGGGGATATGGGCCTCGATCATCGCCTGGCGGATGACCTCGGGGTCATTGTCGGTGTCGGCTTTCAGGGCCATCTGAATCAGGCCACCGCGTAAAGTCGCTGTTTTTGGTGATGTCATTTTGTTTCTCCCTATTTCATTCCATGGTTGGAAAATTAAATTCTGCCCCGGCGCGGATGCCGGTCGGCCAGCGTGAGGTCACGGTTTTTAGCCGGGTATAAAAGTGAATGGCTTCCGGGCCATAAATGCCGTGGCCGCCGAAGCTCGATTGTTTCCAGCCGCCAAAACTGTGATAGCCGACGGGCACAGGGATTGGCACATTGATGCCGACCATGCCGACCTGAATGCGGCGGGCGAAATCGCGGGCGGCGTCGCCGTCGCGGGTGAATAGCGCCGTGCCATTGCCATATTGATGTTTGTTGATCAGATCGACCGCATGGTCATAGCTCGGGGCGCGCAGGACCGACAGCACCGGGCCAAAGATCTCCTCGCGGTAAACCGTCATGTCTTCGGTGACCCGGTCGAGCAGAGTGCCCCCGACCCAGAAGCCACCCTCATAGCCCTGCAATTTATAGCCACGGCCATCGACCAGAACCTGAGCGCCTTCGGCTTCCCCGGCGCTGATCAGGCTTTCGATGCGTTCCTTGGCTTCGGCGGTGATCACCGGGCCCATTTCGGCCTCGGGATCGCTGGGCGGGCCGATATTCAGCGCGGCGACTTTCGGGGTGAGTTTCTCCACCAGGCGATCGGCCGTCTCCTCACCAACCGGCACCGCGACACTGATCGCCATGCAGCGTTCCCCTGCGGAGCCAAAACCGGCGCCCATCAAGGCGTCGACCGCCTGATCGAGATCGGCGTCAGGCAGGATGATCATGTGGTTTTTAGCGCCGCCAAGAGCCTGAACACGTTTGCCCGCGGCGCAGCCCCGGGTATAGATATAGCGGGCGATCGGGGTCGAGCCGACAAAGCTCACGGCTTGCACCACCGGATGATCAAGCAGCGCATCGACCGCCGCCTTGCCGCCGTGGACGATATTGAGTACGCCGTCGGGCAAGCCCGCTTCGCGCAGCAGATCAAAGATCAGATTGGCGCTTGACGGATCGCGCTCGGAAGGTTTGAGGACAAATGTATTGCCGCAGGCCAGCGCCATCGGGATCATCCACAAGGGCACCATGGAAGGAAAGTTGAAGGGCGTGATGCCGGCGACAACGCCCAGGGTCTGTCGTTCGGCGCAGCTGTCAATCCCGGGCCCCACATCGCGGCTGAAGTCGCCTTTGAGTTTGTCGGCAATGCCGCAGGCAAACTCGACCACTTCCAGCGCCCGGGTAACCTCGCCGAGGGCGTCATCATGGGTCTTGCCATGTTCGGCGCTGATGGTGCGGGCGATCTCGTCGGCGCGGGTCTGCATGATGCGGCGCAGATTGAACATGATGGCGGCGCGTTTGGCGGGCGGGGTGGCGGACCAGGCGGGGAAGGCGGCTTCGGCGGCGCGGACGGCGGCGTCGACTTCGCGGGTCTCGCCGAGGGCGACATGGCCGCTGACCTCGCCGGTGGCCGGATTATACACCGGCTGACGGAGCCCTGTGTCACCGGATGTTTCCTGGCCGTTAATGATATGGGAAATCAGGGTCATATTTGGTCTTTCAGTCGAGGGTCTTGATGATGTTGGTCAGGGTGTCGAAGATGAAATCAATCTGGCTTTTTTCGATGATCAGCGGCGGCGAGAGGGCAATGGTGTCGCCGGTGGTGCGGATCAGCAGCCCGGCCTCATAAGCCTTGAGAAAGGCGTCAAAGGCGCGTTTGGTTGGCTGACCCGGCAGCGGTTCGAGCTCGATCCCGGCGATCAGGCCCATATTGCGCAGATCGATCACATGGGGCAGATCGCGCAAACTATGCAGGGCCACCTGCCAATAGTCCGACAATTCACTCGCCCGAGTGAGCAGGCCTTCTTCTTCGTAGGTATCCAGCGCCCCGAGGGCGGCGGCGCAGGCCATGGGGTTGCCGGAATAGGTATAGCCGTGGAAGAATTCCACCATATTTTCCGGTCCCTGCATGAAGGCGTCGTAGATTTTATCCTGAACGAAGACCGCGCCCATGGGAATCACGCCATTGGTCAGGGCCTTGGCGGTGGTGACCATATCGGGCTCGACGCCGAATTTATCGACGGCGAAGGGTGCGCCGAGACGGCCGAAGCCGGTGATCACTTCGTCAAAAATCAACAGAATACCATGCTGGTCACAGATCTCGCGCAGGCGTTTGAGGTAGCCCACCGGCGGCAGGATGACCCCGGCGGACCCGGCCAAAGGCTCGACAATCACGGCGGCAATGGTCGAGGGATCATGGAGCTCGCATAATCGCTGTAGATCATCAGCGCGCTCCGCCCCATGAAGGGGCAACCCCTTGGAAAAACGGTTTTCCGCGATGCCATGGGTATGGCGCAGATGGTCCACGCCACTGACGAGGCTGCCGAACATCTTGCGGTTGGCGGGCATGCCGCCCACCGACATGCCGCCGAAATTGACCCCGTGATAGCCTTTTTCCCGGCCAATCAGGCGGGTGCGATGACCTTCGCCCCGGGCCCGGTGATAGGCGATGGCCATTTTCAGGGCGGTCTCGACAGATTCGGAACCGCTGTTGGTGAAAAATACCTTGTTGAGATCGCCGGGTATCAGTTGCGTCAGTCGATTGGCCAGCTCGAATTGCTTCGGGTGGCCCATCTGAAAGGCAGGGGCGTAATCCAGTTCCCCGACCTGCTGGCGGATTGCCTCGACAATGCGCGGCCGGTTATGTCCGGCGCTGCAGCACCAGAGCCCGGCGATGCCGTCGAGCAGGTCGCGCCCGTCGGAGGTCTTGAAATACATACCATCGGCCCCGACAATCATCCGGGGATGGGCCTTGAACTGGCGATTGCCGGTGAAGGGCATCCAGTAAGCATCCAGACTATTGGCGTTGACGGTCATGGCGGGCCTCCTTCTTTGGTTTATTCAGCAGCCTTTATCGGGTTTTTTGGATGGTCGGGCCAGGCGAGATAGGGCAGGTCATTTTCGACCGGCACCATAGCAATGCAATCGGGCACCGGACAGATCATGGCGCAGAGATTGCAGCCGACACATTCATCCTCGACCACCGTGAAGACACGGGTGCCATCGGCCTCCACATCAAAGCTGATCGCCTGATGAGAGGTATCCTCGCAGGCGATATAGCAGCGGCCGCATTCGATACAGCTGTCGGGGTCGATTACCGCCTTGGTGTCGAAATTCATGTCGAGCGCATTCCAGTCGACCGTGTTGCGGGTCGCCAGGCCCTTGAAATCAGTGATGCTCTGATAGCCCTTCTCGTCCATGAAATTGGACAGGCCGTCGATCATGTCGTCGACAATGCGGAAGCCATAGAGCATGGCGGCGGTACAGACCTGCAGACCGTCAGCCCCGAGGGCGATAAATTCCGCCGCATCGCGCCAGGTCTCAATGCCGCCAATGGCGGAAATTTGCAGGTTTTGTGTGTCGGCATTACGGGCGATCTCGGCCACCATATTAAGAGCGATGGGTTTGACCGCCGGGCCGCAATAGCCGCCGTGGCTGCCCTTGCCGCCGACCACCGGATTGGGGGCCATGACGTCAAGATCGACGGACACGATCGAATTGACCGTATTGATCAGGGATACGGCGTGTGCGCCGCCGCGCTTTGCCGCTTCCGCCGCCCAGAGGATATTGGTGATATTGGGGGTGAGCTTGGTAAAGACCGGCAGGTTGGTCGCTTCCCGCACCCAGCGGGTGGTTTCTTCGATCATCTCCGGCACCTGGCCGATGGAAGATCCCATGCCGCGTTCACACATGCCGTGGGGACAACCGAGGTTCAGCTCGATGCCATTGACGCCGGCGGCGGCGATCTTGATCGCCAGCTCTTTCCAGGAGGATTCCTCGACCTGGGCCATCATTGAGCCGATGATCACCCGGTCGGGCCATTCCTGGCGTACCTGGCGGATTTCAGCCAAATTCTGTTCCAGCGGGCGATCGGAAATCAGCTCAATGTTATTGATGCCGATCATGCTGCCTTTCTGGTCTTTATGCGCGCCGTAGCGGCTGGAGACATTGATCACCGGCGGGTCTTCACCGAGGGTCTTCCAGACCACGCCGCCCCAACCGGCTTCAAAGGCGCGCACCACATTGATATATTTGTCGGTCGGCGGGGCCGAGGCGAGCCAGAAAGGGTTGATGCTTTCAATTCCGGCGATGGTGCATTTCAAATCAGCCATGAGACGTCTCCTGGGCTGAGGCCAGCCAGAGGTTGATGGCGAGGGCCGCCTGTTTGCCGTCCTCAACCGCCTGAACGGTCAGGTCTTCCCCGCTCTTGATGCAATCGCCGCCGGCGAAAACGCCACTGCGGGAGGTTTGATAAAAGTTGGAGGAGACAAGTTTGCCGCTGGCGATATCGAGCCCGGATAAAGTCGTCTCGGACAGTTTTTGCCCGATGGCCTTCAGCAGGTGATCGCAGGGCAGATCAAAGGTCTCGCTGGTGCCGACGAGTTTGCCTTTTTCAAGGCGGGTGCCTTCCAGGGTAACGGCGGTGAGCTTGTCGGTGCCAATCAGGGCCTTGGGCTTCGTCCACAGCATGACATGAACATCATGCTTGCGGGCGAGATCCACTTCGAAATCGGTGGCCCCCATCTGGTCCGCGCCGCGTCGGTAGGCGAGGGTGACGCGTTTCGCGCCAAGCTTCTTGGCCTGGACCGCGGCGTCGATGGCCGTATTGCCGCCGCCGATCACCAGAATATCGTTGCCGAGCGGCACGGTGGCCGGATCATCGGCCTGGCGGATATTTTCAATAAACTGAATGGCGTCCTGAACCCCCGGAATGTCTTCGCCGTCAAGACCGAGGGCATTGGTCGCGCCCAGGCCGACCCCAAGGAAGACCGCGTCATATTGCGCCTGGAGATGATCGAGGGTGATATCACGGCCAAGAGCTTGCCCGTAGCGGATGTCGATGCCGCCGACGCCGAGCAGGAAGTCGACTTCCCGGGCGGCGAAATCATTGATCATCTTATAGGCGGCGAGGCCATATTCATTGAGCCCACCGGCTTTCGGGCGGGCCTCATAGACCGTGACCTGATGGCCGAGCAGGGCGGCGCGATGGGCGCAGGACAGGCCGGCGGGACCAGCGCCAACCACGGCGATATGTCGCCCGCTTTCGGGAGCGCGCAAGAAGGGATGCGGGCCATTCTGGTCCATCAGATGATCGGTGGCGTAGCGCTGCAACAGGCCGATCTCCACCGGATCGCTGTGATCGGTGTTATGAACACAGGCCTGTTCGCACAGAACCTCCGTCGGGCAGGCCCGGGCACAGGTACCGCCCATGATATTCTCGCTTAAAATCGTGCGCGCCGCGCCGTCGATATTGCCGGTCCCGATCTGATGAATGAACGTCGGGATGTCAATCGACGTGGGGCAGGCCTGAATACAGGGCGCCTCGTAACAATATAAACAGTGACTGGCCGCCGTGCGGGCCGTTAAGCCATTCAATGGCTTGTGTAGGTCGTCAAATGTCAGGCGACAGTTATGGTCTGTCTTTGCCGGAGTTTGAGCGACTTTACGAGCATGAGTTGTCATACGCGTCCTCCTATCCTGAAAAAATGGTATGTTTTTTTGACCATTTAGTCAAATTTTATTTTCGGGCAGAGTGAGAGGTACGCTTCTCAGATGGTATTATAGCTTAATTTTCAATATGTTGCTATGAGGTTAATCACCATAATTTTTTAAAATATCCCTTTACGGATGACATCTTTCCGGTGAGGTCAGGGCGGGGGTAAGGCCATAGTCGGCCAAATCCCGGGGAACATCCTGACCGGCGAGGAGAGCGGCCACCAGACGACCGGCGGCGGGGGCGGTCTGAATGCCATAGCCCCCCTGACCCGCAACCCAGAAAAAGCCGGGGGCTGTGGCGTCAAAACCGATTACCGGGCCGCGATCCTCGACAAAACTGCGCAGCCCCGCCCAGGCATGATCAACCTTTTTTACCGGTTGTGACAGGGCCTGCTCCACATAATGAGCGGCATAGGCGATGTCGAGTTCCTCGGGCTGGGCATCACAGGGGGCGGACAGGTCTTCATTGGCGGGGCAGGCCATGAGCTTTCCGGCATCGGGTTTGAAGAAAAATTCTTCGCGGAATTCCACCACCATCGACCAGTGAGGCGGCACGGCCCCGCCATCGGGGCCATCAACCAATATCGCCGAACGGCGCAGGGGCTGGATGCCGATGGGGGTCACCCCGGCGCGTTCGGCTACCTCATCGACCCAGGCGCCGGCGGCGTTGACAATCACAGGGGCGCGAAAACTGTCCGTGCCATCGCTGACGATCCAGTGATCATCACTATAGTGGATGTCGCGGGTCTGAAAACCGGTTTTGAGCGCGCCGCCCGCTTGGCGAATCGCTTTTAGGTAACCTTCCTGCAGGGCGCTGACGTCGATATCATATACCCGGGGATCATAAATGGCGGCCTCCTGATAGGCCTCATCGAGGGCAGGGAATTTTTCCTGAATGACGTCTTTTCCCACCAACTGTGCCTCGGGATTACGCGGGTGCATCTCGGCGAAATGGGCTTTAAGGGCGGGGACATTTTCCCGCGCCGAAACAAACATCACACCACGGGGGCTGCAGAGCGGCGTCGGGCTGAAACCTGCGGGGGGATCGGTGAAAAAGTCGCCGCTCGCCCGCACCAGTGCATAAAGCGCGTCCTGCTCGCTGCCATAACAGGCGGCATAGACTGCGGCTGAGCGGCCTGTGGCGTGATAGCCCGGATGATCTTCCTGTTCAAGGACGAGAACTCGACTGGTTTTGCTGATTTCATAGGCGGCGGATAAGCCGGCGATGCCAGCACCGATGATGATCACGTCATAGGGAGTGGGGGATGTCATAACAGGTTCCTTGTGTCCAAATTAAATATGATATATCATCATAACGATGCAAACGCAACGATTAAGGAGTGATTCAGGAATGTCCGACAAGGCGCCAGAGAATACAACCACAAGCCCTTTGACCGCGGGCATGTCGACTCCGGTTCATATCAGCTACATGGTGACCATCGTCGCCAACCTGATGGCCTTTGGCGCGCTGAAGGATAATGTGGCGCAGTTTGGTTTGACGGTGCGGCAATGGCGCATATTGGGCCTGTTGGGACAGATGGGCCCTCTGACTCTCAGTGATATTGCCCATACGGTGCATCATGAGAAATCCACATTAAGCCGAGCCGCAGGTGAACTCGAGCGGCGAAATCTGATTGAAAAGCGGCCGAACATCCGCCATAAGAATAGCCCGCTACTGTCCTTCACGGCGTCGGGGCAGGCGCTTTATGACGAGATTGAGCCAATCTTTACGGCCCAGGCGGAGAAGTTCGCCGATGGCTTGACGTCAAAAGAACAAAAACAGCTGTGTGAGCTGCTGGACAAGTTGAAACATCATGCCGAAGAAGTCAGGGCCTTTGAAGGCTGGGAAACGGTTTAGGGTAAGGATTTAGTATATGATTAATGAAACCCTGTGGCTCAGCATGGCGGCCTTTGCCTTTGTCACGGCTTTCACGCCGGGTCCGAATAACCTGATGCTGATGTCCTCGACGATTTTGTTTGGCGGCAAGCGCACCATACCCCACCTAATCGGAATTCAGATCGGCTTTTCCACCTTGATGGCGGCAGCGGTTTTGGGGCTGGGGGAACTGCTTAAGCTGTTCCCCGATGCGCAAATGGTGGTCAAATGGTTGGGGGCCGGGTGGTTGTTATGGCTGGGCGTGACTTTCTTGCGGGAAGCCGTCCGGCAACATCGTTCAAAAGGTGAAACACAGGCTCCGAAAACCAGTCGGCCTTTCACCATTATCGAAGCGGCGCTTTTTCAGCTCGCCAATCCCAAGGCATTGGTAATGGTCCTGTCGACGGCGAGCCTCTACAGTGGCATTGCCGAGGATATCACCCTGCGCACGGTCATCATTGTCCTTACCTTCAGCGCTATTGGCACCCCGAGCGGTATCAGCTGGATGTTGCTGGGGCGGGCGATGAACCGCTGGCTCGGGGATGCGTCACACGGTCGGGTAATGAATATCGCCATGGGGGTGCTGATTCTTGCTCTGGTGGCGGTCATCCTGATGAACTGAGGCTAGTGCACCAGAGAAATGGCCTTGATCTGGGCGAAGACCCTTTGCCCTGGATGTAGGCCAAGGTAGGCGCAGGAATAGGCGGACAGTTGCGCCTGAATCTGGTGATCTCCTAATCGGAGATGCACCAGACACTGACCATCGGGCGTGGAGGGGTCAAGCTGATCAATTACACAGGGCAGGATATTGAGCACGCTGGTTTCGATAGCTTCATGCAGGGTCAGACTGATATCCTTGGCGGCGAGATGCAGGCGGATTTCCTGACCCGACGCTACGGCCTGCTGCGGCAGACGAATGACATGATCCCCGACGGCGACTTCCGTCAGATGGTGGCTGTTGCGGGGGGTGATCACACGGCCGATCAGCAGGCTGAAGGGGCTGTCGCAATAGGCGGCGAGCGTCTCATGCCGGGCGAGCACCTGCGCCAAGGGTCCCTGATGACATACCCGGCCCCCTTCAAGGATCACCAAATGATCGGCGAGACGCGTTACTTCATTCATGTCGTGACTGATATAAAGCATGGGGACGGAGAGGCTGATTTTAAGTTTTTCCAGATAGCATAGAATTTCCTGCTTGCGGCCACTGTCGAGGGAGGCCATGGGTTCATCCATTAACAGAAGGGCGGGATTGAGCACCAGTGCGCGGGCGATGGCGACCCGTTGCTTCTCACCACCGGACAGTTGGCCCGGTCGCCGGGACAGGAAATTCTCCAGCCCGAGCAGGGCAATAATCTGGTCATAATCCGCACCGGTGACCCCCTGTGTCACCCGTTTGCGGCCATAATCGATATTTTGCTGGACGCTCAGATGGGGAAACAGGCTGGCTTCCTGAAAGACATAGCCGAGCGGGCGTTTATGAGGGGGCTGGAACAGCTTTCCGTCTTGCCAGACCTGATCACGGAACCGCACTTCGCCGTCAGTCAGGTGATCCAGTCCGGCGATGGCGCGCAGCAGACTGGTTTTGCCGGCGCCGGACGGGCCGAAGATCGCCGTGACGCCCTGATCCGGCAGCGTAAGGTCGATGTCTAACGGAAAAGCCTGGCGGGAGGCGTTAAGTTTAATCTGCAGGCTCATAAGACCCCCCCGGAATTTCTGCGACGATTGAAACTGTAGACGGCGGTCAACACCAGGAATGAAAAAATCACCATCGCGGCAGACAGGCCGTGGGCCTGATCATAGTCCATGGCTTCCACATGATCGTAAATCTGCACCGAAATCACCTGAGTTTCGCCGGGAATGTTGCCGCCGACCATCAGGATGACGCCGAACTCTCCTACCGTATGGGCGAAGCCGAGAATGGTGGCGGTGAGGAAGCCAGACTTGCCAAGCGGCAGAATGACGGAGAAAAACCGGTCCCAGGGGCCGGCGCGCAAGGTGGCGGCGACCTCTATCGGACGCGGGCCCAGGCTCTCGACTGTATTCTGGATCGGCTGGACCACAAAGGGCAGGGAATAAAGCATCGAGGCCACCACGAGTCCCCAGAAAGTAAAGGGCAGGGTGCCGAGGCCCAGAGCTTCGGTCAGTTTGCCGCCCGGTCCTTCCGGCCCCAGCAGAATCAGCAGATAGAAACCGAGTACCGTGGGCGGCAAAACCAGCGGCAGGGCGACCAAGGCGCTGATCGGGCCCTTGAGGCGGGACCGGGTGCGGGCGAGCCACAGGGCCAGTGGCGTGGCGCAGAGCAACAGCAACAGGGTGGTTACACTCGCCAGTCGGAAGGTCAGCCACAGGGCCGTGAGGTCGGCGTCTGAAAAGCTCATGAGTCGCCCTTTGTTTCGGGTAGACGATAGCCAAAGGCCTTCAGGGTGCGGCGCACGTCTGGCTGCTGCAGATAGGCGAGCAGGGCGGGCGCCGCCGGATTTTGCCCGGCATGTTTCAGAATCACGGCGTCTTGCCGAAGAGGGCTATAAAGGCTGTCGGGAATGACCCAACAGGTGCCGGCGCCGTTCTGGCGCACCTGTGACAGGGCCACAAAGCCAAGATCGGCATTACTGCTGCTGACAAAGTGATAGGTCTGGGCGATATTCTCGCCACGCACCAACCGCGGCGCCACCTTGTCCCACAGCCCAAGAGCCTGAAGAACTTCCTGCGCCGCCAGACCATAAGGGGCCAGCCGGGGGTTGGCGATGGCCAGTTTCTTGATCTGGTCGTCGGCGAGTATTTGGCCATCGTTCAGTGCGAGGCCGGTTTTTGGCGACCATAGCGCCAGTCGGCCAATGGCATAGGTCAGGCGGCTGCCGGACAGGGTTTTTCCGTCGCGTTCCAAAGCCTGGGGGGTTTTCTGATCGGCGGAGAAGAACATGTCATAGGGCGCGCCGTGGCGGATCTGGGCGTAAATCTTGCCCGAGGAAGCGAAGATCAGTTTTACCTGATGGCCGGTCTGTTGTTCAAACGAGGGGATGATGGCTTTCATGACCGGGGCGAAGTTCGATGCCACGGCGACCGTGAGCTGTTCGGCCCGGGCCGTCGACATCATCGCCACCATTCCTGTCAGTAGGACAAATAACCAAATTCCGCCGCGCATTAATATTCCTGTAAATCAAGTTCTTAAGCCGCCCCCGGTATGGAAACAACCTGAAATATGGCCAGTGTGAAATATAAACCGGCGGTGTGCAAGGGGCTTTTTCCTGGATCAGCGCCGCAACAGAGTCCGGAGGGCGTTGAGGCACAGGGCGATATTCTTGTCACTGGCGCCATAGCCCATCAGGCCAATGCGCCAGACTTTCCCCGCCAGCGTGCCGAGCCCGGCGCCGATCTCCAGATTATGGTCCGTCAACAGGGCGCTGCGGAAGGCGGCCTCGTCGGTTACGGTGTCGGGGATCATGACACTGTTCAGTTGCGGCAGGCGTTCAGGGGCCGGCACCAGATATGTCAGGCCGAGCTCCTTGAGCCCGTCGCGCAGTTTTTCATGCATGGTCTGATGGCGGGCCCAGGCGTTTTCCAGTCCCTCTTCTTTCAGCATCACCAGACTTTCATGCAGGGCATACATGGCGTTGACCGGGGCGGTGTGATGATAGGACCGGGCCCCGCCGTTGCTTTCCCAATAGTCCATCACCAGATTTAAATCTAGGAACCAGCTCTGGACTTTCGTCGTGCGGGCGCGAATCTTGGCAATCGCCCGGTCGCCGAAACTGACCGGGGAAATGCCGGGCGGGCAGGACAGGCATTTCTGGCTGCCGGAATAAACCGCATCAATGCCCCATTTGTCGACATAAAGCGGCACGCCGCCCAATGACGTCACGGCATCAACAATGGTCAGGCAGTCATGGTCCTGCGCCAGACGGCAGAGTGTTTCCGCATCTGACAGGGCGCCGGTGGAGGTTTCCGCATGAACAAAAGCGAGGATGTTTGCTTCCGGGTGAGCTTTCAGCGCCGCCTCGACTTTCGCCGGGCTGACGGCCCGTCCCCAGTCATCCATCACCATCACCGCCGTGCCGCCACATCGTTCGACATTTTCCTTCATTCGGCCGCCAAAAGCGCCATTTTGACACACAATGACCGTATCGCCCGGCTCCACCAGATTGACGAAACAGGTTTCCATACCGGCCGAACCGGGGGCTGATACCGGGAAAGTCAGGCGATTCTCGGTCTGAAAGGCGTATTTCAATAACGCCTTGATGTCCTCCATCAGGCCCTGGAACGCCGGATCAAGGTGGCCGATGGTCGGCTGTGCGAGTGCGGCAAGAACCCGATCCGGCACATCGGACGGGCCAGGGCCCATGAGAGTTCTTTTGGGCGGCATAAAGCTGGATGAGGCGGGCATGGCGTTTCTCTCATAATTGGGATGTCATATGTTGTGCTTAACGCGCCGGGCAGAGCTGTTCAAGGAAAGATCGTAAAAATTGCGTCGTGACCGGCGCAGAACAGTATTGAATCCCGTCAAGATAACGACAATAGGCTGATATACCTATAAAAATATCTCTTTAAAGTAGATTTTTATGGTGATATTCGAGTATTCTATATTATATTGTTCTGATTTAATGAGAGTGGGATGATGAGCGGTTTTTTGGTTCAAAGGGGGAAGGTGAGTAGAGGGTGAAACAGATATCAGAAACATCTGAAAAGGGCGCCGCGCCTTCGGCGCAGGGTCGGTGGTGGGAAAGTTTATGGGCGCAAAGGGGGCAGCGGCTGTTGCTGGTTGCTGCGATTGTCGTGTTGTGTATCGCGCCTTTTGTTGTTGAGGCGTTTGAGATCGCCTATGAGCCGTTGCACGGGGTTTTGATCGCCTTGATTTTTACCATATTAGGTCTGCTGCTGGCCTATTCTTCAAAGAACAGACAGTTGAGGATGGTCCAGGCGCTGGTGGATCAGGCGCATCAGGAAACGGTTGAAGCCACCCGGATGAAATCAGAATTTCTGTCCAATATGTCCCATGAAATCAAAACCCCGATGAACGGTATTATCGGCATGATTAATCTTTTGCTGGATTCAGACCTGAGTTCGGATCAACGGCACTTCTCCCATATAATTTCGAGCTCTGCCGGCTCGTTACTGGAACTGATCAATGATATTCTCGACTTGTCCCGCATTGAGGCTGGCCGCCTTGAACTGGAGGTCTTACCTTTTGACCTGCAACGCCTGATGGAGGAAGTCTCCGGCATGTTGGGAGGAGGATTTGCAGAAAATGATGTCGAACTGATCATCCGCTATGCGCCTGGAACACCGCGTTTTGTTCTGGGTGATCCCGGTCGGTTGCGCCAGATTATCCTGAATCTGGTCGGTAATGTGCTCAGGATGACGCGTGAAGAGCATGTACTGATTAATGTGGAAACCATTGAGGATTACGGCGGGCAGCAGACATTCCAGATTTCTGTAGCGGAAGCCAATAACGCGGCGGACTCCGGGTCTGTCTCTGAGGAAAAGGCATCAAGAGTATACCGACAGTATGGGGGCAACAAATTGGGTCTGACCCTGTCTCATAAGCTGATTGAACTGATGGGGGGGGATATTTCGACCGGACTGGCGCCGGAAACCGATTCAGTTTTTTGTTTTACCCTGCCGCTGGTGCTGGACCGCCGCACCATTCATCTCAATGATCTTGATTATAATCAGGATATATCGGGCCTGCGGGTACTGGTGGTGGATGACAACAAGGTTGCCGGCAAGACCATTGTCGAAAAACTGTCTGCGGCCGGGGTTTTGGCTGACTTGACGACGTCCCCTCATGAAGCGCTGAACAGTTTTATCACTGCCGCTGCAGAAGGAAAGCCTTATGATCTGGCGATTCTGGATTATGCCATGCCGGACATGAGCGGTCTGGATCTGGCGCTGGCGATCCGTTGTAACAGGGCAATTTGCGATGTGGTGCTGTTGTTGATTTCCTCGGTAACCCATAAAGGGGCGGAGAAAGAACTCGAAGCACTCGGATTTGCCGGATATTTGACCAAACCCATCAGCGGTGATGAAGTCAGCCGGATGATTTCCCTGATTTGGGGCTGTCGTCGAAACCGGCGGCCATTATCGTTGGTCACCCGCGAGATCCTGCGTCAGCGGCTTGCCGCCGATGATACTCTCGTCAAGACAGAAGGCGATTATCAGGGCATCCAGGTTTTATTTGTCGAAGACAATCCCATCAATTTAATGGTTGCGACGCAAATGCTGACCAAACAGGGGTGTCGGGTGACCCCGGCGGGCAATGGCCTGGAAGCGGTTGATCTGGTGATGCAGCGTGATTTTGATATTATTTTCATGGATTGTCTGATGCCGGAGATGGACGGCTATCAGGCGACGCAAACGATTATGCGTTTTGAGAAGAATGCCAATCTGCCGCATACTCCGATTATTGCCTTTACCGCGAATGTGCTGGCCGGTGATGAACAGAAATGCCTGGATGTCGGCATGGATGATTATGTTGCCAAACCGGTGCGATCAGAAGTATTGTTGGCGGCCTTGGCGCGATGGACATCGTCTGATAAGGATAAAGAGATATCGCCGCGACAGCCGAAGCAAAAAAATGGAGAGACCCGCGTGAATGATTTGATCGATCCTCAGGTATTCAAAACGCTTAAGTCTTTGACAGGGGACAGCTTTGTTCCGATTATGAAGAGTTATGTCAACCTGGTCACGGAAATGGTGCCAGCGATTGAGAAAGCCATCGAAGACAAGGACGACAAGGCCTTGAGCCTCAAAACCCACTCTCTCAAATCCAGCAGTCGGCAGGTCGGGGCCATGGGGATCGGTGATTTGGCCGAGGAACTGGAGAAGCTGGGGGAGGCAAAGAAATTTGGCCATGCCAGCATTATTTTCCAGCCCTTCTCTGAAATGTGTGATCAGGTGATCCAGCAGCTCAATGAGCTGATCAGCGCCTCAACCCTTAATCCCTCCTAAGCATCATTGGCCTTGAATTCAAGGGAAGCCGAATTTATGCAATAACGCTGTCCTGTCGGGGCCGGTCCATCGGGGAACCGGTGGCCAAGATGGGCTTCACAAGTGCTGCAGATGGCTTCTTCCCGGATCATGTCGTGGGATGTATCGCGCTTGATGGTGACGGCGTCGGGTGTGATGACATCGTAAAAGCTGGGCCAGCCGCTGCCGGAATCATATTTGGTGGTGGACCTGAACAGCGGCGTGTGACAACAGACGCAATGATAGGTGCCATTTTCCTTATGGTCCCAGTATTTGCCGGTGAAGGCCTGTTCCGTACCGCCGCAGCGGGCGACGCGATATTGCATGTCATTCAGGTCTTGTTGCCATTCCTGGTCTGACTTTTGTGGGTGCCCCGGAGTGGGGATTGGGTGTTGTTTTTCGCTCATGTTTCTGTCTCCTGAAGATCGAAAATTTTGCCGGGATTGAGAATGTTTGTCGGGTCGAGGGCGCGCTTGATCACTTTCATCTGATCCAGGGCGGCCCCATGTTCCTCCCGCATGTATTTCTTCTTGCCCAGCCCGACGCCATGTTCGCCGGTGGCGGTGCCGCCCCGTTGCAGGGCGCGCCGGATCAGACGACTGTTGAACGCTTCCAGTCTGTCGATCTCTGCGGCGTTGGTTTTATCGTAGGGCAGGGTGAGGTGAAAATTACCGTCGCCGACATGGCCAACCAGAGGGGCAATCAGGCCGCAATCGGCGATATCGTCAAAGGTTTCGCCGAGACAATCGGCCAGCCGGGAAATCGGCACACAGACATCGGTGATCCAGAAGTCCTTACCCGGATAGGCGGCGCGTACCGACATGTAGCCCTGATGGCGGGCGGCCCACAATCGGGTGCGATCCTCTGGCCGGGTCGCCCACTTGAAATCCGCCCCGCCCTGGTCCTGGGCAATTTCCGCGACCATTTGCGCCTGTTCCGCCACCGCTGTGGTGCTGGATGCCCGTGTGGCGGCCATCCCCCCGAGACTGGCATTGGCGCCGGGATCAATGGGGAAAAACACGCCCTGATCCCGCAGATGTTGATTGAGCTCTTCCCGGGTTACGCCGGCCTCTACCGTGCAGTCGAGGTCCTGTGCCCGCACCGCGAGAATGCGCTTCATCTGACTGAAATCCAGACACAGGCCACCGTAAGGGGCGAGAAAATGACCTTCCAGTGCCGTTCCGGCGCCATAAGGGATGACCGGCATATCATGGGCGCGGCACAGTTTTACAATGGCGCTGACTTCTTCCGTCGTTTGGGGCCAGGCGACCGCGTCGGGCGGCAAGGGGGCAAAATGGGTCAGCTCTTCACCGTGATGGCGCCGGACCGCATCTGTACGGTTCAGCCGCGGGCCGAGAAGTTGCTCGAGCGCGGGCCACAGGACGTCTGAATTTTTATTCTGGGTCATATGTTTAGCATATCTCATAAAAAAATCCGATGCCAGATCGGAATGTCTTATGTTATACAGAAAGAAACGCAGGGGAGCTTATGAGCCATAGAATCATTCAGATCCATGTCCGACGCGGGGTGGGCGACTTACATCAGAAACTGAAACGCATCACGCCGGTGGTCGATAAATGGCCAGTCGGACCGGATGGACTCAGTTATGCCCTGTTGGTGCGCACCCAGGATGTGCAGGCGGTGACCGACCGGCTGCACAGCCTGTTTATGGAGAAGCATATTGTCCGCATCGTTATTCAGCCGGTGGAGGCCGTCCTGCCCAAGCCGATTACTCTGGTCGCGGCGGTGGCCAGCCAGGAGGACGCCGGAGTTAAAAGCCCCCGGACTTTTTCCGGCATCAGCCGTGACGAGTTGTATGCCGATGTCGCGCGCGGGGCGGAAATCAGCACCAGTTTTCTTCTGCTTGTGGTTTTCTCGACCATTGTCGCGGGGATCGGCCTGATTGAAAATAACATTGCCGTGGTGATCGGCGCCATGGTGATCGCACCGTTGCTCGGGCCCAATCTGGCGCTGGGTCTGGCGACGGCACTTGGTGATCTGGACCTGATGGTGAATGCTGTCAAAACCATGTTGGTGGGGTTTCTGGTGGCGCTGGCGTTAAGTTGCGGGCTCGGGCTGGTCTGGGGACATTTCTGGCCGCTCGACCTTTATAGTCCGGAATTGTTGTCCCGCACGGAAGTGGGGTTTGACAGCATTGCGTTGGCGCTGGTGTCGGGGGCGGCGGCGGTACTGTCACTGGCCAGCGGGATATCCAGTGTTCTGGTCGGGGTGATGGTGGCGGTGGCCCTGTTACCGCCAGGGGCGACGATGGGGATTATGTTGGGGGCCGGGCGCTATGATCTGGCGCTGGGAGCGGGTCTGCTTCTGGCGGTGAATATTGTCTGCGTCAATCTGTCGGCCAAACTGGTATTCCTGTTTAAAGGCGTGCAGCCGCGCACCTGGATGGAAAAGCAGAAAGCCATGCGGGGGATGATACTCTATATGATTTTCTGGGCGATCAGTCTGGGGTTGCTGGCTTATGTCATTATTCTGCGTATGGGGCAGGGCCTATGATCCTGTTTCCCCGGCCCGTTCCAGCTGATGTTTGCGGCGCTTTTTGAGGTTGATTTCCAGTGCCACATCGAGCCTGTGGCCTGTTTGTGTCGGGAAGGTGGTGATAACGCCGTTAAGCGACGGCAGGTCAGCCTTGTGGGCAAGCAATACATCCCGGGCGAGGCAGAGGGTGAATGTCTGATCGACAACGGTAAAGGCGGGGGCCTTTCCTGTCTCCAGACAGAGGATTCTGTAGCTGATCTCGCCCTGAGGCAGGGCCGTGGCGGTGCTGATTTCACCGTCTTCCAACAAGCTGTCGAGTTCAAACAGGTCCAGGCGATAGCTGATTTTGTCCGGTTCAATGCGTAATTTCATCAGAGAAAACCTCCTTCGCTTTCCGGGAACAGGGGATAGACATCCACCAGATGACCGGCCCGGAGGTTGAGACCTGTTTCCGGAATCACCGCCCAGCAATTTTGCTGCAGCAGGGGGCTGATCTTGTAGGATTCCTGTCCCGGCAGAACTTCTACATGCAGTTGCCCTTCGGAGTCGCGGTGGCAGCGGGCTTTCTGAAAAAAACGAAACGGCGATTCCTTGGTGAAGGCATTTTTCAATCGGGCGATCAACGGAGTTTCCGGGCGTTGCCCGCGCAGCTTGCGGATCAGGGGATAGGCGAAGAACCGCATGCCCACGGCGGCGGCGATGGGATTGCCGGGCAGACCAAAATAAAAGGCGCCATCGGGCAAACGGGCAAACAGGATTGGCTTGCCCGGACGAATCGCGGCTTTATGACACAGGATTTCGGCGCCTTGACGTCGCAACCCGTCGGGTATGAAATCATGGCGGCCCATGGATACCGCGCCAGAGGACAGAATCAGGTCGAAATCCTGTTGCCTCAGAGCGTTGATTTTCTGATCAAATTTTTCCGGGTCGTCAAAGATGGTCCCGGCATTGACCGCCGGGCAGTCATGGGCCCGCAGTCCCGCCAGCAGGTAAGGCGCATTGCTGTTATGGATTTGGCCAGGTTTCAGCGGCTGATCCATGTCATCAACCAGTTCCTTGCCTGTGCTGATGACCGCCGCGCGCGGGGCGGGGATAACGGAGACCTGATCCTGCCCCAGAGCCGCGAGCGCCATGATCTGGGGCGGGCCGATACGCATTCCCTTGTCGAGCAGGCGATCGCCGGGGGCAAAATCGGTGCCGGCTTTGCGGATATTCTTGCCGGGGAAGCCGCTGACGGTGATGGCGATCCGGGTTGGTCGTCCGGCGTCGTCCTGCTCAAGAATGACGCTGTCCTCAATGCGGATCACGGCGTCGTAGGCTTTGGGCACCGGAGCGCCGGTCATGATTTCCCAGGCCCCTCTTTGGCCTGTCGCCGGTCTGTCGCCGGCCATGGTGCTGCCATCAACCGTGAGGACGACGGGGTGCGTCCTTGTTGTCCCGGCGATCTGGTCGCTATGGACGGCAAAGCCATCCATGGCGGAATTGTCAAAGGGCGGGACCAGGGCGTCGGCGGTCAGGGTTTCACCGGCCACCAACCCCGTCAGGTGATCCAGGGCCATCTTCTGGGGTGCGCGGGGTGTCGCCGCGTTCAGAATGATGTCCAGTGTTTCATGATAGGACAGCATAGGGGGTCTCCTTAGCCGCCCGTGGCCGACAGATTGGGCAGAATACCGGTATTGCCGTCGGCGAGAAAATGGGACGATTTTTTATAGTTCAACTGCTTCATGATCCGCATCTGCAGGGCTTCCTTCTGATCATCGCGCGCGAGCAGATCCCGCAGAGGCACGCCCACGTCACCGAACAGACACAGGCGCAGATCACCGGTGGCGGTAACCCGCAGCCGGTTGCAGTTCGTACAAAAATCTTTCGAGTAGGGGGCGATCAGGCCGATGGCGCCCTGATAATCGGGATGGGTGAAATTCACCGCCGGGCCTGCGCCATTCTCGCGGATATTCTCGACCCAGCCCTGATCTAGCAATTGCTGACGGATCACATCGGCGGACAAATGGCGCTGCTTGAAATAGGCGAGATTATCACCGGTCTGCATCAGTTCGATAAACCGCACGGTGATCGGACGGTCTTTAACGTACGCAAGATAATCGGGCAGTTCCTGATCATTAAGACCTTTGAGCAGCACCACATTGATTTTCACGCTGTCATAACCGATCTCAAGGGATTTCTCGACGCCTTCGAGAATTTCCGGCAGCCGGTTATGGCCGGTGATCTCGTGGAATTTCTCAGGATTCAGGCTGTCGATGCTGACATTGATGCGCCGCATGCCCGCCTCATACCAGGTCGTGGCATTCTGTTTCAGGCGGTAGCCGTTGGTGGTGAAGGCCATGGCATCAATGCCATCGATGCCGGACACGAGTTTGGTGATTTCGGTGAAATCTTTGCGGACGCTGGGCTCGCCGCCGGTGAGGCGGATTTTCCAGACGCCAAGTTCGGCAAAGGCGGTCACCAGCCGGCGAATTTCGTCCTGGTCGAGGAATTTCGGTTTGCTGTCACAGTGATAGCCGTCGGGCAGGCAATATTCGCAACGGAAATTGCACACGTCGGTGATCGAAAGGCGCAAATAAGGGAACGCCCGATCGTAATTGTCTTTTAACTCCACTTTCTCTCCTTTCCAAACACGGGAGGCCAGGGTGTTTACACCATAACCCGGCAGGTCATCTCGCCTGCGGCCAGCCGTCCATGTTCTGATGACGCAGGCGTCAAAGGAATTTAGGACGGAAGGCTTCGGAGCAGGTCAGCTTTACGTTCAAAAAACGAAAACCCGACCTAACACAACAGACTATATCTAACCTGAACACAGAAAGCCAGTGTTGACGCAGGTCAAATATATGTGAATAGCTTAAATTAAAGGGTCTTCCAGTAGAGTTTTTAAAAATCCGCGTTGAGGTCCTGATCGCAATCGGGATTGGGACATGCGGGGGTGCCGTGTTTGTCACATCCTGAGGCAAGATCATGGTCACAAAACCCGCAGAGTGCATTAATATTTGGCAGGATAACCGAATTCTTGCTGATCTCGAATCCATTGTCGCGAAAGCGCTTCAGGGTGCGGGAAAAGGTTTCCGGCTTCATATCCAGATAGGAGGCGATGAGAGATTTGTCATAAGGCAATTCGATCAGGTCCGGCACCTGGCCCTGTTCCAGCAGCAGTTTCAGCAGGAACCAGCCGACCCGTTCGGTGGCCGGTTTCAGGCGGATATTCTCGAATTCCTGGATCAGGGTGTGGGAGTTCTTCGACATACTGGCGACAACCCGTAGCGCCAGTTCGTTATGTTCCTTGATGCGTTCACGTATGATCGGCGCCGGCAGGGTCAGAATCACGGCCTGTTTCGCCACCTGGGCGCTGACCGGATAGTTGGCGTTGAGAAACACAGATGATTCTGAAATCATATCACCGCTGGACAGCATCTGCATGACGGTTTCTTCACCCTGGGCGGTGCCCTTGAACAATTTCACCCAGCCGCTGAGCATGATGTGCAGACGGCTGGAGACCTCGCCTTCAAGAAACAGGAGTTTGCCTTTTTTATATTCCCGCACCTGGGCATGCTGCAGCAGCCCGGTCAGAATGTCTTCCGGCAGATTGATAAAGAAGGGCAGCTCTTCAATGAAATTCCGTTGCTCGGTGGTGATGCCGTCGACCTGACGGGTCACCTGAATGCGGGGAAGTGAAGATTGATCCGGGGAGAGACCGGCGTCCTTTTCCAAGGTTTCCGCCAGTTTTTCCTCAACCGTTTTCATCAGGTCCATTTTCTCCGAAGTCATCCCAAACCAGTCTTGTGGTGTCAGGGCGGGCGCGGATGTTTTATGGCCTGGTTTGAAGCTGTCATGCAGTTCGGTGAGTTTCTGCACCGCATTGCCTTGCATGATACTGTCGTAAACATGTTTCTGCTGGTCGTCGGCCATGGCGAAAAAGGTGCGCTTGAAACTGTTCTGTTCGGATACCAGAAACCGGAACCGGTCAAGGAATTCGCGATTCTCGAATGATTTGGTCACCAGACCACGGGCGCCGAGGGCGCGTTCCCGGCCAAATTTTTCCTTTAATTGCAGGAAGTAGGAATAGGCGCTGATCTTGGCCGGATCGTTGTCTTTATTAAACAGGGCCACCAGAACCATCAGGTCGATCAGGGGACTGATGACATTGTGGCTATAGCCGCTAATGATTTCTGTCGGGTTGAATTCTAGGTTGAGAATACGGTTGCGGCGGGACTTTACGGTCTCGCAGTTGTCCAGTACGACTTCTATCTTGTTGAGAAAATCATCATCAAAGGCGTGGACGTTATGCCATTCTTTGAGTTTCTCGCGCACCACATTGAATGCTGCAGCGGACTGTTCAAATACCGTCTCCAGTTCATCTCTAAAGAGAGTGCCCTTGCTGCTGGTGAAAAGCACTGCGCAGCCGCGTTCCGCCTGCATTTGGTGTAAGGCGTTGCCAAGATAAAGAAGCGTCTTATTCATTTAAAATACAATTTAGTTATTAAATACCCATGCCCCGATATTAGGCCAAATAATTGGCGGCTACAAGCTTTCTCGCCAAAAAACGGTTGGGCGGGATTCAGAATAATTTTCTCTAATTGAGGTTCCTTGATAAAGGTCAAATGCAATTGACCAACTTCCTCCTAATGTTCAACCCTCATAAAAGCGTGATTATGTTCGGGATATGAAGGGATTCACAATGAATGCTTTAAATGTAACACCGGGGGAACAGAAACAAGCCTTGATCGCCAGTACACTGGCCTTTACGGTCTGTTTTGCAGTCTGGACTATTTTCTCCATTATCGGCCTTAAAATTAAAACACAGTTGGGTCTTTCCGATACCGAGTTCGGGATTCTGGTGGCGACGCCGATTCTGACGGGGTCCTTAAGCCGGATTTTTCTCGGCGTCTGGGCCGACCAATATGGTGGGCGGATTGTCTATACTTTTCAGATGGTGGTCACGGCGTTGGCGGCCTTTTTACTGACCAAGGTGTCGACCTATCCGATGTTTCTGGTGGCGGCGCTCGGGCTTGGTCTGGCGGGCGGCAGTTTTGCCGTTGGCATCGCCTATGTGTCCACCTGGTATCAGAAAGAACGCCAGGGTACAGCGCTTGGCATTTTTGGGATGGGCAATGTGGGGGCGGCGGTGACCAACTTTGGCGCACCTTTCCTTCTGATCATGATGGACGGCCAGTGGCAGGGCGTGGCGCAGATCTATTCCGCGGTGTTGCTGGTGACAGCGGTTCTGTATTTTCTCTTTACCAAGGACGATCCGGCGTTACGGGCCCGGCGCGAGCAAGGCATCAAGCACGCCTCTTTTCTGGAGCAGATGGAGCCGCTGAAAAATCTTCAGGTCTGGCGTTTTTCTCTCTATTATTTCTTTGTTTTTGGCGCCTTTGTCGCGCTGGCTCTGTGGCTACCGCGCTATTATGTCGGGGCTTACGGTCTCGACCTTAAAACCGCCGGTATGCTGGCGGCGGCCTATGCGTTGCCGGGCAGTATCTTCCGGGCATTGGGCGGCTGGTTATCCGACAAGATCGGCGCCCGTCGGGTGATGTACTGGACGTTCGGTGTCTGTGTCGCCTGTACCTTCATCATGTCTTATCCTGCGACAGATTATACCGTTGCCGGTATTCAGGGGCCAATCAGTTTCAATATCACCATTCCTTTGTGGCTGTTCGTGTCACTGACCATTGTGCTGGGCTTCTTCATGTCGCTGGGCAAGGCGGCGGTCTACAAACATATTCCGGTCTATTATCCCGGTCATGTGGGGTCCGTCGGTGGCGTGGTCGGTCTGATTGGCGGCCTGGGCGGTTTCTTCCTGCCGATTACGTTTGGGGTCATGAATGATCTGATCGGGGTGTGGACAAGCTGTTTCATGCTGCTCACCGTCCTGATCGGCATCGCTCTGGTCTGGATGCATTTCGCCATCATCCGGATGAACCGTCGGGATATGCCGGACCTGAATGGGCCGCGTTATCTGCCGGAACTGGATAATATCAAATCATAAAACGGATTTAGTAGAGGATTTAACATGGCCAAAGATATTGAACAATGGAACCCGGAGGATCCCGCAGAATGGGAAAGCCGCGGGAAAACCATCGCCAACCGCAATCTGTGGATTTCGATCCCGAGCCTGCTCTGTGGCTTTGCGGTCTGGCTCTATTGGGGCATCATTACGGTTCAGATGCTCAATCTGGGCTTCCCCATCGCCAAGGGGGAACTGTTTACTCTGATGGCGATTGCCGGTCTGACTGGCGCGACGTTGCGCATCCCGAGTACGTTCTTCATCCGTATCGCCGGCGGGAGAAACACCATTTTCTTCACCACGGCGTTGCTGATGATCCCGGCGATCGGGACCGGCTTTGCGCTGCAGGACATTAATACACCGTTGTGGCAGTTCCAGATTCTGGCCTTCCTGTCCGGTTTTGGCGGCGGTAACTTCGCCTCCTCCATGTCCAATATCAGCTTTTTCTTTCCGAAAAAAGTTCAGGGGTATTCTCTGGGCATGAATGCCGGCCTTGGCAATTTCGGCGTGACCACCATGCAGATTCTGGTGCCATTGTTCATGACTATCGGTATCTTCGGGGGCGAGCCGATGATCCTGCAGAATACCAGCGGCACCCTGATCGGTAAAATTCCGGCGGGCACCGAAACCTATATCCAGAACGCAGGCTTTGTCTGGCTGCTGTTTCTGGTACCGCTGGCTTTTGCCGGCTGGTGGGGCATGAACAACATCACCGATGAGCATGTTTCGCCTAATGTCGGTAATCCGCTTGGGGCTTTTGCCAAAATTTCCTTCATGCTGGTTCTGGGTTTCGTCGCCGCCGCCAGTGGGTTGTGGCTGATGCTGCCGCAAACCACCAGCGGTCTGCCGACATCCGGTTTCGGCATCAGCAAATGGATCGTGCTGCCGCTGGTGATTGCTTTTACCGTCTTTCTGCTCAAACTGATCCCCGGTGAAGTGGGCAGTAACCTGAAGCGGCAATATAAAATCTTCAACAATAAACACACCTGGGCGATGACCGTCATCTATACCATGACCTTTGGATCCTTCATCGGTTTTGCGGCGGCCTTCGGTCTGTCGATCAAGGTGATCTTCGGCTTCCAGCATCTTGTGGTGGATGGCGTACTGACCCATAATACCCCCAATCCCGCTGGTCCCAGCGCCCTGATGTTCGCCTGGACAGGCCCCTTTATCGGCGCCCTGATCCGACCGGTGGGTGGCATGATCGCCGACAAACTCGGCGGTGCGCGGGTGACACAGTATATCTCCATCGTGATGGTGGCGAGCGCTCTCGGCGTGGCCTATTTCATGAAACAGGCTTATGCCTCCGCCACGCCGCAGGAATATTTCATTCCTTTCCTGATCCTGTTCCTGATCCTCTTTGCCGCAACCGGCATTGGCAACGGGTCCACCTTCAGGACCATCGCCATGGTGTTTGACCGCGAACAGGCCGGGCCGGTTCTGGGCTGGACCTCTGCGGTGGCGGCTTACGGCGCCTTCATTATTCCAAAGGTGCTGGGCGAAGAAATCAAGGCAGCGACACCGGAGCTCGCGCTCTATGGTTTCGCGGTCTTCTACGGCATTTGTATCGTGATTAACTGGTGGTTTTACCTGCGCCCCGGCGCTTATGTGAAAAACCCTTGAATGTAACAACAGGGGCGTCTGGACAGGGTGGAACAGTTCAGACGCTCCGGCACTTATCAGAATTTTAGAGGAGCTAAATATGAGCCATTTTCTGGATAAAATGACTTTTCTGACCAGAGAAAAGCCGGAAACATTTTCCGACGGCCATGGGATCACAACAGAAGAGGACCGCAGTTGGGAGCGGGCTTATCGGGGACGCTGGTCCCATGATAAAATCGTGCGCTCCACCCATGGGGTGAACTGCACCGGCTCCTGTAGCTGGAAGATCTACGTCAAGGGCGGTCTGGTCACCTGGGAAACCCAGCAGACCGATTACCCCCGCACCCGCAATGATCTGCCGAACCATGAACCGCGCGGCTGCGCCCGTGGCGCCAGTTACAGCTGGTATCTCTATAGCTCCGCCCGCCTGAAACATCCGATGATCCGCAGTCGCCTGTTGAAGATGTGGCGCGAGACAAAAAATGTCTATTCCGATCCGGTGCTGGCCTGGGCTAATATCGTGGAGAATAAGGAAAAGGCCAATTCCTACAAACAGGTGCGCGGCCTTGGTGGGCTGGTGCGCGCTGACTGGGACGAGGTCAACGAGATCATCGCCGCCGCCAATATCTATACCGCCAAAACCTACGGCCCGGACCGGGTGATCGGCTTCTCGCCCATTCCCGCCATGTCCATGGTGTCTTATGCCGCGGGCTCCCGCTATCTGTCGCTGATCGGCGGCACCTGCATGAGCTTCTATGACTGGTATTGCGATTTGCCGCCGGCCTCACCGCAGGTTTGGGGCGAGCAGACCGACGTGCCGGAAAGCGCCGACTGGTATAACAGTTCCTATATCATGGCCTGGGGCTCCAACGTGCCGCAGACCCGGACGCCGGACGCCCATTTCTTCACCGAAGTGCGCTATAAAGGCACCAAGACCGTTGCCGTGACGCCGGACTATAGTGAAGTGGCGAAGCTCAGCGACATATGGCTTAACCCGCGTCAGGGCACCGACGCCGCCATGGCGATGGCCATGGGTCATGTGATCCTGAAAGAATTCCATGTGGATCGTCAAAGTGATTATTTTGACGATTACACCCGGCTCTATTCCGATATGCCGATGCTGGTGCAGATTGACGAGCAGGACGGCACCTATGTCGCCGGCCGCACCCTGCGGGCTTCCGATTTTGAAGACAATCTGGGGTATAAAAATAATCCCGAGTGGAAGACAGCCATGATTGACGCCAATACGGACGAGGTCGTGGTGCCAAACGGCACGATCGGTTCCCGTTGGGGCGAAGAAGGCAAATGGAATCTGGAATCCAAGGACCTGAAAGACGGCAATGAAATCTGGCCGCTGAAATCCCTGGTCAAGAAACATGATGAAGTCCTGTCCGTCGCCTTCCCGTATTTTGGCAATCTGGAACATGAACAGCCGATTTTCCAGGCGACAGATCATGACAGTATCCTGCATCATAATATTCCGGTGCGGAAAATCAAAACCCGCGACGGCGATAAATATGTCGCCACCGTTTATGATCTGATGATCGCCAACTATGGCGTCGACAGTGGCCTCGGCGGCGATAATGTCGCGCAAAGCTATGATGACGACAAGCCATACACTCCGGCCTGGCAGGAAAAAATCACCGGCGTGTCCCGCGAAAAAGTGATCAAGGTCGCCCGTGAATTCGCTGACAATGCCGACAAGACCCGGGGCCGGTCGATGATCATCATCGGGGCCGCCATGAATCACTGGTATCACATGGATATGAACTATCGTGGTGTGATCAATATGCTGGTGATGTGTGGCTGTATCGGTAAATCCGGCGGCGGTTGGGCTCATTATGTTGGTCAGGAAAAACTGCGGCCGCAAACCGGCTGGCAGCCACTGGCCTTCGCGCTCGACTGGCACCGTCCGCCGCGGCATATGAATTCCACCAGTTTCTTCTATAATCACGCCAACCAGTGGCGCTATGAGAAACTCGGGGTTGATGAAATTCTCTCGCCGCTGGCCGACAAGAAGAAATGGGAAGATTATTCCCTGATCGACTGTAATGTGCGGTCAGAACGCATGGGCTGGTTGCCTTCCGCACCGCAGTTGCAGGAAAATCCGCTGGAAATCACCAAAAAAGCCAAGGAGGCCGGTAAATCTACCGCAGACTATATCGCCGGCCGTCTGAAAGATGGTTCGCTGCAAATGTCCTGTGAAGATCCGGATGATCCGCGCAACTTCCCGCGCAACATGTTCATCTGGCGCTCCAATATTCTGGGGTCCAGCGGCAAAGGCCATGAATATATGCTGAAGCATCTGCTCGGCACCCAGAACGGGGTTTTGGGCAAGGATATTGGCGAACGCGGCGGCAAACGCCCGAGCGAAGTTGCCTGGCATGAGACGGCGCCGGAAGGCAAGCTTGATCTGGTGGTGACCCTCGATTTCCGCATGTCCACCACCTGCCTTTATTCCGATATCGTGTTGCCATCAGCAACCTGGTATGAGAAGAACGACCTCAATACCTCCGATATGCATCCCTTCATTCATCCGCTCAGTCGGGCGGTGGATCCGGCGTGGGAAAGCCGTAGCGACTGGGATATCTATAAAGGATTCGCCAAGAAATTCTCCGAACTGTGTCCGGGGCATCTGGGCGAAGAAACCGATGTGGTGGCCCTGCCGATCCTGCATGATACTCCGGCCGAACTGGCTCAGGGGCTGGACGTCAAGGAATGGAAGAAGGGTGAGGTTGACCCGATCCCGGGCAAAACCATGCCGTCTTACATCGATGTGGTGCGCAACTATCCTGATACTTACAAAAAGTTCACCGCCCTGGGTCCTCTGATGACCAAGATCGGCAACGGTGGTAAAGGCATCAGCTGGAATACCGAACCCGAGTATAAATTCCTCGGCGAGCTAAACCGGGTGGTGACGGATAATGGTGTCTCGAAGGGGCTGCCGCGTATTGAGACGGATATTGATGCGACGGAAGTGATCCTGTCGCTGGCGCCGGAGACCAATGGTCAGGTGGCGGTAAAGGCCTGGGGGGCGCTGGAAAAAATCACCGGCCGCAATCACAAGCATCTGGCCCTGCCGAAAGAGGATGAAAAAATCCGCTTCCGGGACATTCAGGCCCAGCCGCGCAAGATCATCTCTTCCCCGACCTGGTCAGGGCTGGAAGATGAGCATGTGAGCTATAACGCCGGTTACACCAATGTCCATGAACTGATCCCTTGGCGGACGCTCACCGGGCGTCAGCAATTCTATCAGGATCATGCCTGGATGCGCGATTTTGGTGAAGGCTTCTGTGTCTATAAGCCGCCAATCAACACCAAAACCACCAAACCGGTGATTGACAGCAAGGGCAACGGCAATCCGCAGATCGCGCTCAACTGGATCACCCCGCATCAGAAATGGGGCATTCACAGCACCTATTCTGAAAATCTGCTGATGCAGACCTTGTCCCGCGGCGGTCCGATCGTCTGGATCAGTGAAGTTGACGCCCAGAAAATGGGGGTCGAGGACAACGACTGGATCGAGCTCTATAACGTTAATGGCGCCATTGCCTGTCGGGCCGTGGTCTCGCAGCGGGTGAATGAGGGTATGTGTATGATGTATCACGCCCAGGAGAAGATCATCAACACGCCGGGATCTGAAACCACCGGCAAGCGCGGCGGCATTCATAACTCGGTTACCCGGGCGGTGGTCAAGCCGACCCATATGATCGGCGGGTACGCCCAGCTGTCTTATGGTTTTAACTATTACGGCACCGTGGGATCAAACCGCGATGAATTTGTCATCTGTCGCAAGATGGATAAGGTTGATTGGATGGATGAACCCGCAGATGGCGTTTCCGGCAATTTGAATCATGAGGAGTTAGCATAATGAAGATTCGTGCTCAAATTGGAATGGTCCTCAATCTGGACAAATGCATTGGTTGTCACACCTGTTCGGTGACCTGCAAGAACGTCTGGACCTCGCGTCAGGGCGTGGAATACGCCTGGTTCAATAACGTGGAAACCAAGCCTGGGGTCGGTTATCCCCGCGATTGGGAAAACCAGACCAAATGGAACGGCGGCTGGACCCGGTTGGGGAATGGCAAGCTGCAGCCGCGCATCGGCGGTAAATTCCGGGTGCTGGCGAAGCTGTTCGCCAACCCGGACCTGCCGGAAATTGACGATTATTACGAGCCCTTCACCTTTGAATATGAACGGCTGCAGAAATCGCCCGAAGTGCATACCCCGCCGACGGCCCGGGCTCATTCGGCGATCACCGGCGAGGTGATGGAGAAGGTCGAATGGGGTCCCAACTGGGAAGAAATCCTTGGCGGCGAATTTTCCAAACGCTCTCAGGATTACAACTTCGCCCAGATGGAAAAGGAAATTTACGGCCAGTTCGAAAATACATTCATGATGTATTTGCCGCGGCTGTGCGAACATTGCCTGAACCCGACCTGTGCGGCGGCCTGTCCCAGTGGCGCGATCTATAAACGCGAAGAAGATGGCGTGGTGTTGATAGATCAGGAAAAATGTCGCGGCTGGCGCATGTGCGTCAGTGGTTGTCCCTACAAGAAGATTTACTTCAACTGGGAAAGTGGCAAGTCCGAGAAATGCACCCTGTGTTATCCGCGTCTGGAAGCAGGCGACCCGACGGTCTGTTCCGAAACCTGTGTCGGCCGCATTCGTTATCTCGGCGTGTTGCTGTATGATGCGGATCGCATCGCCGAGGCGGCGTCTGAAGAAGATGTCGAGGACCTTTATCAGGCTCAGTGCGATATCTTCATGGATCCCCATGATCCGGAGGTCATCAAGCAGGCCAAGAAAGACGGCATTCCCGACAGCTGGATGGAAGCGGCGCGGAATTCCCCGGTCTATAAAATGGCCATGGAATGGAAAGTGGCGTTTCCGCTGCATCCGGAATATCGCACCCTGCCAATGGTGTGGTATATTCCGCCGCTCTCCCCGATCCAGTCCGCCATGGAAGACGGACGGCTTGAAAAAAGCGGTGTTATTCCTGATGTCAACGATCTGCGTATTCCGGTGAAATATCTCGCCAATATGCTGACCGGCGGCAAGGAACAGCCGGTGGTCGAGGCATTGGAGCGTATGCTGGCCATGCGCGAATATATGCGCGGCAAGACCGTTGAGGGGGTCAGCAACAACGAGATCCTTGACCGGGTGGGGCTTGATGAAGTTACCCTCGACGACATGTACCGTATCATGGCGCTGGCCAATTATGAAGACCGCTACGTCATTCCGACAAATCATCGGGAATATGCCGGCGAGACCCCGTTTGATAACGAGATCGCCTTTGAACAGCGTTCAAGTTGTGGCTTTAGCTTCGGCAATGGCTGTGGTGACGGGGGTCAGACCCGACCTAATCTGTTTGGCGGCTCAACCCATAAAAACACCATGTCGGGCAAAGTAAGGAGCAAATCATGAAGACCTTTAAAATTTTAGGGCTGCTTCTGGCCTACCCCAAACCGGAAATCATTGATCATCTGGACGAGATGATCGCGGTTCTGGCGCAGGAAAACCTGCTGCCGAAACGGGCGTTGAAGAAGGTAACGGCCTTTGCGAGGTCCCTTCAGGGGCGGGACATCTATGAAATCCAGGAAGACTATGTCGAATTGTTCGACCGGGGGCGGGCCCATTGTCTGCATCTGTTTGAACATATTCACGGCGAAAGCCGCGACCGGGGCCAGGCGATGGTCAATCTGGTCGAGGCCTATGCGGAAAAGGGTTTTTACATCACCCCGGGCGAGTTGCCTGACTATCTGCCGCTGTTTCTCGAGTTTTTGTCCCATTGCCCGGCAGAGGAGGCGACGGAGCTGCTCGGCGATCCGATCAATGTGATCGGCGCCATCGGCATCAAGCTGAAAAAACGTAAAGCCCCCTATGCGGTGATTTTCGAGGCGCTGGAATCTCTGTCCCGCGTTAAACCCGACGCGGCGATGATGGCCGAAGCCAAGGCCGCGCCAGTGGAAGAACTGACGGCGGAAGACATCGACAAGGACTGGGAAGAGGCAGCGGCTTTTGACAATACTGACGTTGCCGGTGACGATTGCAACAGCTGTTCCGCTTTCCCCAACGCGGCCGAGGCCCTGAAGGAATTCACCGATCCGGCACCGCAACATTTAAATGGAGGTCAGTGACATGCCAGAATCCATCACACTTTTTCTTAATCACCTGATCTTCGGAATCTATCCGTATCTTGCCGTTCTGGTGATGGTGCTGGGCTCAATCCTGCGCTATGACCGGGATCAATACAGCTGGAAAGCCGGCTCGAGCCAGATTTTGCGCTCGAAAGGCATGCGGTTGGGCAGCAATCTGTTCCATATTGGCATTATTCTGCTGTTCTTCACCCATCTGGTGGGGCTGTTAACGCCGGAATCCGTTTATCACTATGTCATCACCACCGAGGCCAAACAGATCCTGGCGATGGTCGGTGGCGGCATATTGGGCGGCATCTGTTTTATCGGCCTGACGATCCTTCTGGTGCGGCGCATGACTGATCCGCGCATCCGGGCGACCAGCAAGTTCTCCGATATTCTGCTGCTGTGGCTGCTGTATATTCAGCTGATCTTAGGATTGATTTCAATCTTCTATTCGGCACAGCATCTGGATGGCTCTTCCATGGTGGCGCTTGGCAACTGGGCCCAGCATATCGCGACTTTCCGTAGCGGAGCCGCCGATTTCATTCTGCATGAGCCCTGGGTGTTCAAGGCGCATATCTTCCTGGGCCTGACCATCTTCCTGATCTTCCCCTTCACCCGTCTGGTGCATATGCTCAGCGTGCCGGTGAAATATATCTTCCGGTCAGGCTATCAAATTGTCCGCAAACGAGGAAAGGGATTCTGATGCCGGTATTCGTCAATAAATATGAAATCAGTGATGATGCCGTCCATGAGGAGATGGTGCATCACCCGGCCCCGGATCTGGCGGCGGCGCGGCTAGAGGCGGCGCGGGCGCTGGTGGTCAAACGGCTGCTGCTCGAAGAAGCGGCGGCTGAGGATATGGTCAGCGCGAAGGATCTCGACGATCTGCCGGAAGAAAAGGTGGAAGTCGTGATCCGTCAATTGCTCGACAGCGTCATCACCACGCCCGAGGCCGATGAAGAAACCTGCAGGCGCTATTATGATCAGCATCAGTTGCGCTTTGTCGACAAAACCACAGAGAAGGTTCTGCCCTATGATCTGGTGCGGGCCCATATCGTACAGTATCTGGAGGACAAGGCCTATCATTCGGCGTTTAACGCCTACCTTGATAAGCTGATGGCCTGCGCCAAGATTGTCGGCCTGGCGGCCTGATGGGTCTCTAAAATGACTGACCTCTAAAATGACAAAGGCCCGACAGAAATGCCGGGCTTTGTTTTTCCTTGAGTTGTGCCGGAACCCGCGGCAGATTATCTGGCCAACAGAAGAAAAACAGGGAGGGAGTTATGAACTACCCTATAAAATCTGGCCGGATATTGCTCCGGCCAATGACGGTTTCTGATGCACCTCGGGTTTACGCCTACCGCCGTCAGCCCACCGTCGCGCGCTTTCAGGGGTGGACGCCGGAAACAGTGACGGAAGTGGAAGATCACGCGATTAATATGCAAGCCTGGGGGAATGATATCGCCGGGCGCTGTATCCAGTTGGTGATCGAGCAGCAGGAAGATCCGGCCAGTGGTGTCATGGGGGATATGGCGTTTAGTCTCGATACGGAAACCAAGGCTCAGGCGGAACTGGGGATTGCCTTTGATCCGGCCTTTCAGAAACAGGGATTTGCCCATGAGGCGGTGACAGGTCTTGTATCAGCGTTGTTTGATCAGCTAAAACTCCACAGAATTCATGTGTCTATTGATCCGGCTAACAGGGCGTCACGGATGTTGTTTGAACGCGTTGGGTTTCGTCTTGAAGGTCATTTGCGCAAAAGCGTTTATTTTAAAGGTGCATGGTGTGATGACATCGTTATGGCGGTGTTGGGGGAAGAATGGGGGGAGTGATCCGGGAGCAGTTGGGGCGTGGCTTCTAGTGTTCCTTCTAAAATGACAAAGGCCCGGCAGAAATGCCGGGCCTTTTACTTATGGGGTCTTCTGGTTGCGGTTTATTCCGCCGCGAGGTTCCGCAAGACATAATGCAGGATGCCGCCATTGTTGAAGTAGGTTACTTCATTGGCGGTATCGATGCGGCAGAGTACGGTGATTTCTTTGGTGGAACCGTCTTCGAAGGTCACTTTCACCTGTACATCCTGACGCGGGCTGATGCCGCCGGAGACGCCGGTGATGTCAAATGTTTCCGTGCCTTTCAGGCCGAGGGTCTGACGGTTGTCGCCGTCCTTGAACTGCAATGGCAGAACACCCATGCCCACCAGGTTTGAGCGATGAATACGCTCAAAGCTTTCCACCAGAACGGCTTTGACACCAAGCAGATTAGTGCCCTTGGCGGCCCAGTCCCGGCTTGACCCGGTGCCGTATTCCTTGCCGCCAACTACCACCAGCGGTGTGCCGGCGTCCTGATAGCGCATGGAAGCATCAAAAATGCTGGTCACGTCGCCGGACGGATAATGAGTTGTCCAGCCACCTTCTGTACCCGGCGCCATTTCGTTGCGCAGACGCACATTGGCGAAGGTGCCGCGCATCATGACCTCATGGTTGCCGCGACGGGAGCCGTAGCTGTTGAAGTCTTTGCGTTCCACGCCATGCTCGGTGAGATATTCACCGGCCGGGCTGTCGGCTTTGATGGCGCCTGCCGGAGAAATATGATCGGTGGTGATGCTGTCGCCCAGCAGCGCCAGAAGACGCGCGCCCTGGATATCCCCCGCGGCGGCGCCGGCGGTTTTGCTCATGCCCTGGAAGTAAGGCGGATGCTGGATATAGGTGCTGTTGGCGTCCCAATTATAGGTTTTGCTGTCGTCGACCTTGATCTTCTGCCACTGTTCGGTGCCGGCAAAGACGTTGGCGTAACGTTCAACAAACATTTCACGGTTCAGGAAGGTCATGGCTTCTGCGACTTCCGCATTGCTTGGCCAGATGTCTTTCAGATAAACATCATTACCGTTTTTGTCCTGGGCGATAACATCTTTGGTGATGTCGATCTGCATGGACCCGGCGATGGCGTAGGCCACAACCAGCGGCGGTGAGGCGAGATAAGACGCTTTCAGGTCCTGAGACACGCGGCCTTCAAAGTTGCGGTTTCCGGACAGGACAGAGGCGCAAATCATATCATTGTCATTGATGGTGTTGCGTAGCGGATCGGCCAGCGGGCCGGAGTTGCCGATACAGGTGGTGCAGCCATAGCCGACCAGATCAAAACCGATGGCATCCAGATGCGGTGTCAGGCCGGCTTTATTCAGATAGTCGGTGACCACCTGAGAGCCAGGGGCGAGAGATGTCTTTACCCACGGCTTGCTGTTGAGGCCAAGTTCATTGGCTTTCTTTGCCACCAGACCGGCCGCCATCATCACGCCCGGATTGGAGGTGTTGGTGCAGCTGGTGATCGCCGCAATCATGACGTCGCCGTTGCTGATCTTGTAATCAGCACCTTCGACGGGATATTCTGTTTTCTGATCGGCCGCTTTGCCGCGAGTTTCCAGCAGTTCTGTGAAAGAGTTGGCGGCATTGCTGAGCACAACCCGGTCCTGGGGACGGCTTGGGCCGGCAAGACTTGGCTCAACCGTACTGATGTCAAGGTGCAGGGTATCGGTGAAAACCGGATCGGGGCTGTTGCTGTCGCGCCACATGCCCTGTTCTTTGGCATAGGCCTCGACGAGAGCGACGGTTTCGGCATCGCGTCCGGAAAAGGTCAGATATTCCAGCGTCTGGGCTGAAACCGGGAAGAAGCCGCATGTCGCGCCATATTCCGGCGCCATATTGGCCAGTGTCGCCTGATCGGCGAGGGTCATGCTGTCGAGTCCGTCGCCGTAAAATTCTACGAATTTGCCGACCACGCCTTTTTCGCGCAACATCTGTACAACCGTCAGCACCAGATCGGTGGCGGTGATGCCTTCCTTCATGGCGCCGGTAAGTTTGAAGCCAACGACTTCCGGGATCAGCATCGATACCGGTTGACCGAGCATGGCGGCTTCGGCTTCGATGCCGCCGACGCCCCAACCAAGTACGGCGAGGCCGTTGATCATGGTGGTGTGGCTGTCGGTGCCGACACAGGTGTCAGGGTAGGCGACTGTCTTGCCGTCGATATCGGCGGTCCAGACGGTCTTGGCAATATATTCCAGATTGACCTGATGGCAAATACCGGTCCCGGGCGGGACGGCGGAGAAATTGTCGAAGCTGCCCTGGCCCCATTTCAGGAACTGGTAGCGTTCGTTATTGCGTTCCATCTCCAGATCGACATTGCGCTGGAAGGCTTTGTTGTCGCCGAAGTTATCGACCATGACACTATGGTCAATCACCAGGTCAACAGGGGACAGCGGGTTAATCTTTTGCGGGTCACCGCCCATGTCGGCCATGGCGTTGCGCATGGCCGCCAGATCAACGACGGCTGGTACGCCGGTGAAATCCTGCATCAGAACGCGGGCCGGACGATACTGAATTTCCCGGGCTTCCTTGCCGAGGTTTTTCTGCCAGTCGACAATTGACTGGACGTCATCGGTGGTCACTGTGACCCCATCTTCATAACGCAGGAGGTTTTCCAGAAGCACCTTAATGGTGTAAGGCAGACGCGATACGTCACCGAGTTTTTCTGTTGCTGCTTTCAGGGAGTAATAATCATACTCTTTACCGCCCACATTGAGCGTCCGGCGGGTGTTGAGGGTATCTTGACCTACAGTAGCCACGGGTGAATCTCCTTTGAATTTAGATGTGTATAGGCTGTTGACAGGCGCAGGATGTGCCGATTGGGTTCGGCATGTCAGCTGGCTTGTGCGGAAACTTAGGTGCTTTTTGCACTAAAATTCGGCTTTTCTCAAGCGAAAATGCGTATCTGAGAGCGGTTCTTAACAAGCGATGGTCCCGCGAAGGGTGAAAAAATGCTGCATCGCATCATTTAGGCCAAGAGAAACCGTAACTCTTGGGCCCTTGCCCGTTTCGCCGTCCGGAAAGCCGTTGGTAATAAAATGACGCCTGGAACGTCCGGCCTTGATCAGAGAGGGATGGATTACAGCCGGGTTAAACACATTAAATAAGATATATCGAATATAATTAATTGTTAATATTTCTCGCCTATAAGATGTAAAACTACCAAGTCAGTTGCGTATCACTTATGAATTAGTAACAAAGAACATCCTTCAAATAAGTTTTGTTGATTTGAACCTGTAAGGAATACACAAGATATGAATAACTATGCGGTTGGCAGAAAATTATCCGGGGGTCAGATAATGACCCTGATTTTCACTGCTTTTGGGGCGAACACGTTACTCATGGCCGTGGTCTTATTGTTTGAGAACGCCTTTTTATCCACCGCGTTTTTGTTGCCGGTGTTGATTAGTGGCGCGATCACGACGGCGGCTTTCTTTGTCTGGCGCCGGCTTCACCCTTTGATTGTCCATATCGAAGACGGCGGGAATGACCAGACGGCGGAGATAGAAAATCTCCGCGCGTTGCTTGAACTTGAACAGGCCAGTTTGAAGGAACAAAAACAGGAATTTCGTCAGGTGGCCATGAGAGCGTCTCTGGCGGACGAGATTCAGCATCAGGTTCAGGATGAAATGGATTTTCTGAAGGATTTTGCCGGACAAACCAAAACCAGCCTGTTTAAAATGGCGGATTCTATTGATATCGAGTTGCAGGAAAATATTGAAAATATTACCAATCATGCGGAAAAGGCCAATGCGATTGCGGCGCAATTGACCGGTTCCGCGCGCACCGTGGGGGACAAATCCGATTCCGTGGCCGCGGGGGCGGCCCAGGCGCTGGACAATACCACCAATGTACAGAAATCTACCGAAAACCTGCAAGCTGCGGTGGATACCATTACCCGGCAAATGGAACAATCGACGGAACTGACGCAGGAGGCGGTTACGATCAGTGATGAAACCCAGAAGACCATCGGTGGCCTGGAAGAGGCGGCGCAGGGAATTGGGGAAATCATCGGCCTGATCAGTAATATTGCCAACCAAACCAATCTGCTGGCCCTGAACGCCACCATCGAAGCCGCCCGGGCGGGGGAAGCCGGCAAAGGCTTCGCGGTGGTGGCCTCTGAAGTCAAGGGTCTGGCGAGCCAGACCACGCAGTCCATTGGCGATATTACGGAGCATGTGGAAGGCATCCAGATGAAGGTGGCCGCGGCAGTCAAGGATATTGATCGCATCAAGCGCAGCATTGACAAGGTTCAGGCCTCGTCCGATGTGATCCGTGAAGAAGTCACCCGGCAGAGGGCGGCGACACGAGACATTGCCGACAGTGCCGATCGGGCCCAGGCCAGTGTACAAATGGTGACAATGGGCGCCCGCGATATTTCGACAGTCGCCAGCGGCAATGCGACCATCGTCAAGGAAATTAACGATATTTCAGAAGAACTGGCCAGGCAGGTTCAATTGATCCGCAAAAATATGATGGATATTGTCAATTGCGCCCTGGTCGAGAATGACCGCCGCAATACGGAACGCCATCGGACCTCGTCGACGTCAACTATTATCATGGAAGGCCAAGAGAACAGCATGACGGTTCAGGTTGTTGATTACTCCATGGGCGGATTGCAGATCCGGGTGATCGACCCGATGCCGCCGAAGAGCTGTACGAAAGGGCGGATTATGGCCGGGGGCGCCGAAACCGAAATCAATTTCGAAGTGCGCAGTGTGCATGATGACATTTTGCATGTTGAATTCAGTGATGATGTGGAGCTGATCCGTCTGTATAATGTTTACCTTAAAGCCAAGTTGCCGGATGCCGAGGACACTGATGTCATGGAAGAGGTTGAGTTGTTCGGCTAAGGAGGCAAGGCTGTTGTGGGCTGGAAATGCGGCAAGTGTGCCGCATTTTGCCTGCAAAAGACCTTAGTTTCGGCATAGTGAGACCTTAATGGCTTTCTATATTCCTATTGTAGACGAAAACGATAGGAGACATATCCATGAGACAGAGATTACATACCACCGTTCTGGCGAGACAATCTGGTTCGCAGGTCTGGCAGGGTTTTCCCTGGTCAAAGGTTATGCTGTCGTTTTTCATGACCAGCAGCTTTCTGATTTTTGCAACCCTGGGCGCCAACTCGGCGGAAACCGGCGTTACCTGGACCGACCATGTCAGCGAAATTCTGGCGGGAACCGCGGTGTTCAGTCTGGCGGCCATTCTTCTGCTGTCCGCCGGGCGATTGTTACCGAAAAATTTTTAATATCGACTTCCTACGAGACTGATTTCCTCCAGGACCACCCTGTCCTCACCTTTCAGAGTCCTGGAGGGACCTGCTTCCGGCTAAAAAAGAGCTTATCCCGATCAGCTTTTGTCCGGAAGCAGGTATTTTTTTGTCCGCATCTGTGCGGCAAAGGTGATCTCGGTCTTTTTTAATTGTGCCGGGAATGCTATAGCTTGCTGAAATAACAAATGGATTTTTTCAGTGAACCAGATGATTCGGGGACGGAACCTGACCTGTATTCGGGGAGATCGGCCCATATTTTCCGATCTTGCCTTTGATCTTGCACCAGGGCAGGCGGTAATTTTGCAGGGCGCCAATGGCTCGGGCAAATCAAGCCTGATGAAAATTATTGCCGGTTTGTTGAAGGCCGAGAGGGGCGAGATTCTGGCCGGCGAGGAAAATATTCTCGGGGATCGGGACTGGACCAGCCGCAACCTGTGTTATCTTGCCCACAAAAATGGCCTGAAGCCGGAATTGACCGTCGGCGAAAATCTGGATTTCTGGGCGCGGATGGAAAATCACAATGGTGATATTCGCGCAGAAGCCGCTAAAATCGGCATTGATCATTGTCTCGACTTGCCCGTAAGTTACCTGTCCTCCGGGCAGGGCCGCCGGGCGGCGCTGACGCGGGTGTTGTGTCATCCCGGACAGATCTGGTTGCTGGATGAACCGACGGTTGGTCTGGATGCGGCCGGGGTGGATATGCTGGCCGGCCTGATGGCGGGACATCTGAGCCGCGGCGGATCAATTCTCGCCGCCACCCATATTGATCTTCATTTACCGCCGGCATGTTGCCAAACCCTGCAGATGGCTGATTTTTCCTATAAGGCGACACGGGAACCTCTGGGGGATTTGGTATGGTGAAATTGCTGTGGCTGATTATCACCCGCGATGTGCGGTTGTCGGTGCGCCACGGCAGCGCCACGACCATGGTTATGGGATTTTTCGTGATTGTGGTGACCCTGTTTCCCTTTGCCATCGGGCCGGAACAAAATATTCTTGAGCGGATTTCCGTCGGTGTGATCTGGGTTGCGGCGCTGCTGTCCTGTCTTTTATCGCTCGACCGGATGTTTCAGACCGATTACGAAGACGGGTCCCTGGACCAGTTTCTGCTGAGTCCGGTCCCGCTGGAGGCGGTGGTGGTGGCCAAATGTATTGCCCATTGGCTGTCAACGGCGGTGCCTTTGATTCTGCTGACGCCGGTTTTGGGGGTGATGATGAATTTGCCGGAAGAGGGCTTCTTGCCGTTGCTCGGGGTGATGCTGCTCGGCACGCCGGCGTTAAGCTTTATCGGCGGCATCGGCGCGGCGTTGACGGTGACGTTGCGGCGTGGCGGGGTTTTGCTGTCGCTGCTGATTCTGCCGTTGTATATTCCGGTGTTGATTTTCGGGGTTCTGGCGGTCAAGGCGTCGATCGACGGCTATCCGGCTATGGGGCATGTGATGTTGCTCGGCGGATTTACCCTGTTCAGTGCGGCGATTGCCCCCTGGGCGGCGGCGGCGGCGATCCGGTCGGGTCTCGAATAGAATTCAGGCCGGACAGGTTCAGCGTTGATAGACGGCCACGGCGCTCAAATGGCGTGGATCGGTATCTTCGATGGTGGTTTTCAGAAAGCCAGGGACATAGGGTTTTACCCGGTCCATCATGCGGCTGACGCGGGGATAATTGCGGCGCACCTTGCGGGTGAACATGCGCATCATATAGCTTTCCGACACCAGAAGGCTGAGCCCGATCAGGGCCAGAAGCTGGCCAAAGGGCAGTGGCAATGGCGCTGAAATCAGGCCGATCAGAAAAAACAGCCAGCCAATGGCGAGCTTGAGAGGTCTTTTCATTTTTTTGAGCTTGTTCATATTGCTTTTCCCGCAGATAACACAAAAGTGATTAGATAGGGGAACCTGATGTATATCAAATCAATTGCGGTAAAGTGGCCATAAAACACGATGAAAGAGGCAATTGTTGCGACGAAAACATCCTATTTCACTTGATTAAACAGGCCGTACCATATAGACCATTTTTTATGCATAAATTTGCCAATCCCGCCCGCTTTATGCGGCTTAGTTATAAACTTCTGCCCTGGACTGCAGGGCTGACCGTGGTGCTCTTTGCAGTGGGGTTGTTTTATGCCCTTTATGTCGCACCGCAAGACTATCAGATGGGGGAAACTTACCGTATTATCTATATCCATGTTCCGGCGGCCTATATGGCGATGTTCGGCTATCTGGTGATCGCGGTGGCCAGCGCTGTGGGGTTCATCTGGAACCACCCGTTGGCCGATCAGGCCGCCCGGGCGACGGCGCCAATGGGCGCGGCGTTTACCGCATTGGCCTTGCTTAGCGGCAGCCTGTGGGGCAAGCCGATGTGGGGCACTTACTGGATCTGGGACGCACGGCTGACATCAATGCTGATCCTGTTGTTCCTCTATATTGGCTATATGGCCGTCTGGCAAACCATTGAGGACCAGGTCCGCGCCGCCCGTATCGCCGCCATTGTGGCGCTGGTGGGGGTGATCAATGTGGTAATCATTAAGTTTTCCGTCGACTGGTGGAATACCTTGCATCAACCGGCCACCCTGATGCGCATGGACGGCCCGACGATCGGGGGTGACATGTTGCTGGCGTTGTTGCTGATGATCGGGGCGTTTAATATGTTTTTTGCCACGGTTCTGATGTGGCGCATGCAGAGTTTGATCTTGCGGCGGCGCATTCGGTCATTGCGGCTGCAACTGGGGGGAAGCGGACAGTCATGAGCGGTAACGATATCTATCTTTGGGCCAGTTATGCCTCGGGTCTTTTTGTCCTGATCGCATTGGCGGTGTCCAGCTGGCGGGCCAAGAAACAGGATGAGAACACCCTGCGGCAGCTCGAAAAGCAAATCCAGGAACATTCGGAAAAACAGGTGTAAGTTATGGCAAGATCCGGCCTCAAAGCAGGGGCGCGCAAGAAGCGCCGTCTCTATCTTCTTCTGACTTCTCTTGCGGTCCTTGGGCTGGCGGTGGTGCTGGTGCTGAACGCATTGGAAGACAATATCCGTCTGTTCTATGACCCGACGGAAGTCATGGAAAGACATATCGCCCCAGGCAAGACCTTCCGTCTTGGTGGCCTGGTGGAAGACGGCAGCTATGCCCAGGAAGAAAAGGATGGCCTGCTGATCAACCTGTTTACTGTCACCGATGGTAACGAGAGCATCAAAGTGCGCTATGAAGGCCTGTTGCCTGACCTGTTTCGCGAAGGCCAGGGCGTGGTTGCCGAGGGCAAGCTGAATGCTGAAGGGATTTTTATTTCCACGGAAGTACTGGCCAAACATGATGAAAAATACATGCCGAAAGAGGTGACCGACAGTTTGAAAAAACGCGGCACCTGGCAGGATTATAAAGATCAGGAAGACGCCTCATGATTGCAGAACTCGGTCATGCGATGTTGGTGCTGGCTTTTGGTCTGGCGATGATACAGGCCATCTTTCCCCTGATCGGGGCCGGGCGGCGGGACGGCCGGATGATGGCCATGGGGCAACCGGCGGCTTATGGTCAGTTCTTCTTTTCGCTTCTGGCTTTTCTGGCGCTGACCTATTCTTACCTGGTGTCTGACTTTTCCGTCGCGGTGGTGGCGCGCAACAGCCACTCCCTGAAACCGCTGCTCTACAAGATCTCCGGCGTCTGGGGTAATCATGAAGGGTCCTTGATGTTATGGGTGATGTTTCTCGCCCTGTTTGGGGCGTTGGTGGCCTATTTTGGCCGTAATTTACCGCGTAGTCTCCGGGCGCGGGTTCTGTCGATCCAGGCCCTGATCGGGGTCGGATTTTATTTGTTCATGCTGTTGACCAGCAATCCGTTTGACCGTCTGCCCGAAGTGCCTTTCGAAGGCAACGGCCTCAATCCGCTGTTGCAGGATCCGGGCCTCGCCTTCCATCCGCCGTTTCTCTATCTTGGCTATGTCGGCCTGTCAGTGGCCTTCTCTTTCGCCATTGCCGCCTTGATCGAAGGCCGGGTTGATCCGGCCTGGGCCCGCTGGGTCCGGCCCTGGACCCTGCTGGCCTGGATTTGTCTGACCATAGGCATCACGCTGGGGTCCTGGTGGGCCTATTACGAGCTCGGCTGGGGCGGCTGGTGGGGCTGGGACCCGGTGGAAAACGCCAGTTTTATGCCGTGGCTGGTGGCAACGGCGTTGCTGCATTCGGCGATTGTCGTTGAAAAACGCGATACCCTGAAAAGCTGGACTGTATTGCTGGCGATTATCGCTTTTTCTTTTAGCTTGCTTGGCACGTTTATTGTGCGTTCCGGCATCATCACCTCTGTGCATGCCTTTGCCACGGACCCGGAACGCGGCCTGTTTATCCTGCTGTTTCTGGCACTGGTGGTGGGGGGCAGTTTTCTGCTGTTTGCCTTGCGTTCAGACCGGCTGCAGGCCGGGGGATTGTTTGCCCCGATCAGCCGCGAAAGCGCCCTGGTGATCAACAATCTGTTTCTGTCGGTGGCGGCGGCGGTGGTGCTCTATGGCACCTTGCATCCGTTGCTCAGTGATGAAGTTTTCGGGATAAAATCTTCCGTGGGCCCGCCGTTCTTTAATCTGATTTTCGGCATTTTGATGGTGCCGCTGATCCTTGCCATGATTTACGGCATGCATTTCAAATGGAAACGCGCCGATTTGAAGGGCGTCACCCAGCGCCTGATGGCGATTGGCGGTATTGGTCTGCTGTCTGCGTTGATTACCCTGTATGTGACTTACGGCGGCGCGATCATGCCGGCGATCTGGATCGGGATTGGGGTGTGGTTGCTGCTGTCAACGCTGCTGGAACTTGCCCATCGCATCAAACTGTTTCAGGGGCCGTTCAGCGACAGCCTGCGCCGTTTGCGACGGCAGCCGCGCGCCAGCTGGGGCATGAGCCTTGGTCATTTCGGGTTTGCGGTCGCGTTACTGGGGATTGTCTTTACTTCCGCCTGGACCGTGGAAACCCAGAGGGTGATGGGACGTGGTGAGAGCATGACACTGGGTGATTATACCCTGACCCTAGATGATGTGGTGGCGGTGGCCGGACCAAATTACAGCGCGGTGCGCGGGATCGTGACGGTGAAGGACGCTGACGGAAATACCACGATCGCCCGGCCAGAAACCCGCACCTATATTGCGTCGCCGATGACCACGACCGAGGGGGCGGTGGAAACCACCCTGCGCGGCGACCTGTTTATTGTTATTGGCGATTCAGAAGGCGTTGGGCGTTTTGGTCTGCGGGCCTATTATAAACCAATGCAGGTCTGGCTGTGGATCGGCGCGACGATCATGGTGATCGGCGGGCTCATCTCGCTCACGGACCGTCGTTACCGCATCGGATCGCCTCAGAAAAAACCGGCGCAGCGTGAAAAAATGAAAACGGGAGTGCCCGATGCCGCTTAAAAGATTTTTGCCGCTGTTTGTATTTGCGGCTATTTTTGTTGCTTTCATCATCGGGTTGCAGCTCAATCCCCGTGAAGTGCCGTCGGCCCTGATTGACAAGCCGGCGCCGGAGTTTTCCCTGCCGCCGCTGCAGGGGGGCGGGGTCGGGCTGAACACCACTGACCTGAAAATGACAGACGGTATTGTGGTGGTGAATTTCTTTGCCTCCTGGTGTGGTCCGTGTCGGGTGGAGCATCCGGCGTTGGAGCAATTGGCGGATATTCCCGGCGTTACACTTTATGGCATCGCCTATAAGGACCGGCCAGAGAACAGCATCGCCTTTCTCAAGAGCCTCGGCAATCCCTATACCAAGGTCGGGGCTGATCTCAAGGGCCGCAATGCCATTGACTGGGGCGTCACCGGAACGCCGGAAACCTTCTTTCTCAAGGATGGCATTATCCGCTATCAGCATATCGGTCCGATCCATCAGGTGCAGATGGCGGACAAGATTTTACCAATCCTGAAAGAGCTGCAGCAGGAGACTGGATTATGAGACATATTCTAATTCTTCTGATCTGTTGCCTGGCAAGCGTCAGCGCCCAGGCCATTGGCGTCGACAAGGACCGTCTGAAGGACCCGGTGCAGGAAGCCCGCGCCCAGGAAATCATGAAACAACTGCGCTGTCTTGTGTGCCAGAATCAGTCGATTGTCGAATCTGATGCCTCTCTGGCGCAAGATTTGCGCGCCATTGTTCGCGAACAGGTCAAGGCGGGCAAGACGGAAGCCGAGATTCTTGAGTTTATGACCGCGCGTTACGGCGACTGGGTGTTGCTCAAACCACCTGTGCGGGGCAGTACGCTTGTGCTCTGGTTCGGACCTTTAATCCTGTTGCTCGGCGGTGGTCTTCTGGTGATCCGTTATGTGCGGCAACGCCCGGAAACAGCGCAACCTTCGCCGTTGAACGCAGAAGAAGCCGAGAAATTGAAAAAAATACTGGCCGGAGAGGATAAGTAATGTTCTGGATTTTTCTCGTCCTTGCCTTGATCGCCGCAATCGCGATGGTTTTACTGCCCATGTTCCGTCAGGCAAAAGACCGGTCTTCTGCTCCGGCGCCCCAACGTCCGGGTCGTAACATCGATGTCTATAAAGCCCAGCTGGAAGAACTGGAGGCCGATCTGCAGGATGGCCGCCTGAATGTGGCGGAAGCCAATGCCGCCCGGCTTGAAATTGAACGCCGACTGCTGAAAAGCGCCGCCGAGCAGCAACAGCCAACCACCGGGGCCCAGACGTCGGTTGCTTTTTTGGCGGTGCTGACGGTTGTTATTCTGCTGGCGTCAGGGGCGTTTTACCTGATGACCGGCAGCGCGGGGATGCCTGATTTTCCCCTGAAGGATCAAAAACATTCGGCGACGGCGCAAGCGTCCGAAAGCCCGGAAGCCGCCCAACGGGATGGGGAAATTGTCGCGCTTCTCGCCACATTGCAAAAGACCCCCGATGACGCCGGCAGCTGGCGCAAACTCGGCCAGCTTTACAGCCGGGCCCAGGACCGCGTCGGGGCAGCGCATGCTTTCCAGAAATGGCATGAACTGGCGCCCGACGATCCCACGGCGGCGGTGGTATACGGCGAAAGCCTGATCATGCTCAGCAATGGCCGGGTCAGCCCGGCAGCCTTGCTTGTGCTCAGACAGGCGGCCGCGCTGCAACCGCGGAACCCCGGTGTGCGACATTATCTGGCGTTGGCCGATTATCAGGCCGGCGAGGTGACGCAAGCGTTGGCCAGCTGGAAAGCCCTGGAAGCGGATTCCGCGGAGGGCGCGCCCTGGCTTGGTCAATTGCGCGCCTGGATGCGGCGGGCGGAACAGGACCTGGGAATGGTTCCGGATACACAGACCGCGGTCGCACCAGCCTTGAGCGCTGAAGATCGCGATGCCATCGGCAATATGTCGAAGAGCGAACAAATGGACATGATCCGCAGCATGGTTGGTCGTCTGCAGGCGAAAATGGAGGCCAATCCCGAAAATGTCGAGGGTTGGTTCCGTCTGGCGAAGGCTTATATGGTGCTGGGCGACAAACCGCAGGCAATCCGGGCCTTGGAACAGGCGGCGCCCCATGCGGATGCGGAACTGCAATCTGAAATTAAAAAACAGCTGGAAATTTTACGTAAATAGGCGTAAAATTTCCAGAATCAGTCGGACGTAGAAAACTGTCCTTTTCCCTTCAGAATGACCGGGGCCTGCGGAATTACGGTTCTGCAGTTAACCGAAGAAGACTTTTATGCCCTGTTAGTGAAACAGTAAATTTTGCTAACCAGATATGGTTTTGTGATGAAAATAACCTCGAATTCGCAATTGCTGTCTTCCCTGAACGGGCTGGTTGATCCTAACCAGCGCCAACAGCAGCAGTCTATTCAGGACCAGCAGGATCTGGGCAGGAGGTCGTCCCGACAGGCGTCGGAAGAGGTTGGCAGGTCAGAACAGAATCAGGTCCGGGATGCAGATCGCCAGGACCGCATCAATGCCAACCGCAAGGCCCTGACGGAGTTGCAAAGTCGCCTGAAAGCCGATCAGCTGGAAAAACTCAGGCAGGAGTTTTCTGTTGACGGGCAGGAAGGGGCATCGTCCCCCAATCTGAATTTACGGGAAAGTCTCGGCAGCTCCAGCAAACCAGTGGACACCCGTCCAGGTCAGATTATCGATATTCGCGTGTAAAGCTCTCTTATTCCGCCTGTTGTCCGGTCAGGTGTTTTTCGTCTGCCGAAATTTTTACAGCATTGTCCCGGCGTGGTCCGGCGTCTTTACGGTGAGGCGCATCGCCGTCCCTTACCCCAATCAGAATCCGGAAAGCCTCGGCGTTGGCGGCAACGACGATGGCCAGCATAACAAAAGTCAGCGCTCCGGCGAGACCTTCGATCAGAAGGGTCGTCGCGATATAGTGGATATCTAACTTGTCAGAGGTTTTGTGCAACAACAACGTGAGGACATAGGTGTAGAGCGCCAGAGGCAGAAAGGCCCGAAGAGCGACCCACCACAGGGTAATCGTATACCCGCGGGTGCTTTTCCAGATGTCGCTGAAATTGAGCGAGGTGCGGCCCAGGGCCAGACCGGCTGTAAACAAGGACAGGCGAACGAGAATGGGCGAGAAGATAATCATGACCACCATGGTGGATTTGACCGCCAGTTGCTGAATGAGTTCTTCCGATACGAACACCCCTTGTCCCTGATAATAGACCATCAGGGATATCGACAAGACCAGCGTCGGCACCAGAAGGGCGAGTGAAATCATCAGAATGCGCATCAACGTCCGGCCAAAACGCCGTATGGAAAAAGCGCGTCCGTTAAAGCCGCTTTTGAGCAGCTGGCCATAGGTGGCATGCTGCGCGCCGAGCAGATACTGGCGGTACCAGGCAATGGCGAAGCTGGCGGTCACCAGATTCAGCAGATAGATGCTGTTGAAGGTAATGTCTTTTTCGTGCAGCAGGATTTGTTCGGTGAGTTTGATCACCACCCACAGAAACAACGGTCCGGAGGCCAGGCGAAAAAAATCGTCCATATGGGTTGCTAAAAAACGGTAACTTTCCCGGATAGAGGCGCCGACAGTTAATTTCTTATGGTGCACAAGGCATATCTTTCTGTATAACCATGGCATTTTCAGCTTATATGCAGCTTTCACCATAGTGTGATTGGCAGTTTATGTGACCTTAAGGTACGCTAAAGCCATGAATATAGTTTTACAAATGTTTCGAATTTTATCTGTTTTTTGCATTGTCACAATTTTTGTCGGCTTTGCAAGTGTCTTGCATGCTAAACCCTCCTCAGAGGCGGTGATAGAAGCGCCTCTGGTTGTGGTGGAACTTTTTACTTCCCAGGGCTGTGCTTCCTGCCCGCCGGCGGATGCAATTCTCACGGAACTCAGTCAGCAGGATGACATTCTGGCCTTAAGCTATTTTGTCGATTACTGGAACTATCTCGGCTGGGAAGATACGTTTGCCGGCAAGGACTGCACCATCCGTCAGAAGAAATATAGCCGCGCTCTTGGCAAGAGCGGGGTTTATACGCCGCAGATGATCGTTCAGGGCACCAGCGATATCGTGGGGTCCCGGGGAAAACAGATACATGAAATGGTCGGCAGCACCCGCCAGAAAATCGCCCTGACAGCAAAGGATGCTCCAAGGATTACGTTTGACCCTATGGGAGACATGATTGACCTGAAGGTCAGTGCGGGAAAGCAGTCCGGTTCCCGCCCGAAGAACGCGACCATCTGGATTATCGGCTATGATTACGAAAAGAGTGTGGATATCAAATGGGGTGAACAGGGCGGTAATGTCCGCCACTATCGTAACGTTGTGCAATCCATTAAACGTATCGGCAGCTGGATGGGGGAAGAAATCAAACTGACCCTGTCGAAAAAGGATATCGGCGCGGTACCCTATGATGCATATGCCGTGATCCTGCAGGAAGACGAAACAGGCCCCATTGTCGCCGCGGCGAAATTGACGTTGAAATAGAAGGTCAGGGGAAACTCTGCCGGGAGATTCAGCTGATAATTTCTCTGATAATTTCTCTGGGAATTTACCTTGGCAGCTTGTCTGAAATACCATACTGTTAAGCTTCTGCTGTGGGGGATGTAGTCCCTGAAATAAAAAATTAATAGAAAAAGGGGACGTCTTTCATGATGAGGACAACTTTTCTTGTGGTGGCCTGTGTTGTGCTGGCCAGTATTTCACCTTCCTTCGTATCGTCATCGGTGGCGCAGAATTATGATGAAGCGGCGGCGAAACAGCGACAGTCTCGCAAGACACCGCCGTTAAGCAATCGGGTTTATAAGCACCTTAGCGCAGCAATGAAACTATCCGACCGGGGCGATTATAACGGCGCGATGGACCTCTTTGCCCCATTGGGAAAAATGGAACTCAACGCCTATGAAGCGGCTCAATTCTGGCGGTTCAATGGATTTTTGTTCTTTTCCATGACCAATTATCCGGCGGCGCTGGTGGCTTATGAAAAAGTGCTCGAGCAGCCTAATCTGCCCGCCAGCATGGAAGATCAGACGTTACTTACCTTGGCACAGCTTGCCTTTATAACAGAGGATTATAACAAGACCATTGATTACGTTTTTCGGTTTTTGGCAGTAAATCAGAAAGCGCCGGCGAATATACTGGCGCTGGTTGGGCATGCGTATGTTGCCTTGGAGGAATTCGACAAGGCCTTGCAGTATATGGAAAAGGCCAAGGATGGCTACATTGGCGAGAAAAAGGTCATGCAGCCATGGGCTTATAAGCAGTTGATGTATCTATATTATCGGGCGGATCAGAAATATAAGGTCCTTATGGCACAGAATGATTTTATGGAGGCGACCCCCAGCCGCGAAGGATGGACGTCATTGGCGAAAATCTGTACCAAGCTTATTGAGGAACATACGGACGCCGCCCCGTTGAGTATCGCTGAGTTGGAGAAAACTCGGGAGGATGCCATGAACAAGGCCGCCACGCCGACCATCCACCGGCAGTATGAATATTCCGGAACCAACAAACCCGTTGAATATGTTTCCCCGGTCTACCCCCGGGAGGCTCTGGTGGCCGGGAAGGGTGGTGAGGTGAAACTCCTGTATGATGTTTCGAAAGCGGGGAATGTCGTGAATATCAAGGTTCTGTTCTCGTCTGACCCGATATTTGAGCCGGCGGCGCGGGCGGCGCTGGAATCTTATAAATTTAACCCGAAACGATTGACGAATGGGGGGGCATCAGCGTCTGGTACGGGTGGGTTACTTGGGAGCGCCCAGATTATTATGCCGACCGAGGAAAAACCAAAAAGTTTGCTGGAAAACCCGCTAAAGTTTATCCATTCTGACTCGGAGGCCGTGTCTGACAGGAAAAATTTTGAGAAAACATTCACATTCAGCGTCGATATTTGGGAGAAGGAAAAACCGGTGCAGGAAAAGTGATGTAACCCAAAAAGAAAGTAAATAACGTTACATTTTCAGGAACAGAATGAAAAAGGCCGGATCAGATGACCCGGCCCTGACGTATTTGGCGATAGTCTGCAGCGATTAAGCTTTGAAAATAGAAATGCCGCCATCGGCAAACAAAGCCTGTCCGGTAATAAATTTTGCGGCATCTGAGGCGAGGAAAAGAGCTACTTTGGCTATTTCCTCGGGGGTTGCTAGGCGCCCCAGCGCGTGCAGGCTTTTGACATAACTGAGGGCTTCTGGACTGTTGGCAAAGCTACGGGCCATATCGGTATCTGTGCCGCCGGGGCAGAGCGTATTGACCCGAATATTATCTCCTCCATGTTCAACGGCTAAAACGCGGGTGAGGCCAATCAAGCCAGCCTTGGCGGCGGCATAGGCGGCCATCCCCGCCATGCCTGTTGTATGTCCGACAAAGGAAGAGGTGAAGATCACAGCTCCACCGCCTTTCTTCCGTAAGGCCGGGATGTGATGTTTAGCCAGCAAGAAGGCACCGGTCAGATTAACGTCCAGACATTCCCGCCAAGCTGTTTCACTCATGTCTGTGGCGCTGCCAAGCTCACCAAGAATACCAGCGGTATTAAAGGAAATATCAAGGCCACCAAATTTTTGCTCGGCGATGTCAACCAGGGCTTGCGCGTAACCTTCCTCCCGAACATCTCCGACGAGTATCTCTGAACGGCCCCCAAGAGTGGTAATTTCCTCTCTCAGGCTGTCCAGTTCCGCTTGTCGCCTCGCGCCAATCACCAGTGCGGCGCCCTCAACGGCGAATAGCCGCGCGGCTGACCGTCCGATGCCGCTGCTGGCACCGGTAATGATGGCGACTTTATCTTGAAGTTGTTGCATATATCGTTCTCCTTCGGGTTAAAGGGGAACTATGGTGGGAGTTGCAATTTTAGGCACTCCGTTTATTGTGGTGTAACCATGAAAAAGAAAAAGGCCGGATCATATGACCCGGCCTTTGATGTCTCTATATGTATGACGCCTACTTCAGGCTTTGTGTCATCACGGCGCTGAGGCGCTGGGCGAAGGCAGTGGGATCTTCCGGCAGTTCGCCTTCCATGATCCGCGCCTGATCGAGCAGCAGTTGGGCCGAATCCTTCAGGGCGTTGACGGAACCATCTTTTGCGGCGGCTGCGGCGACAGCCTTGATCAACGCATGATCTGCATTAATTTCCAACACCCGCAGGCTGGTTTCCTGCAATTGCTGATGCTGCTGCAGAATACGTTGCAGGTGAATGTCCATATCCCCGTCATCGGCGACGAGACAGACGGCGCTGTCGGTCAGGCGGTTGGACAGGCGCACATCCTTGACCACCCCTTCGAGGTTGGTTTTCAGAACCCCGATCAGGGCGTCGATTTCAGGCGTATTTTCCTTCTTTTCGTCGTCTTTTTTGTCGTCACCTTTTTTGTCCTCAAGATCGGCGACGCCTTTGGTGACGGACTGGAATTTCTTGCCGTCATATTCCGGCACCATCTGCAGCCAGAAATCATCAACCGCGTCGGTGAGATAAAGCACTTCGATGCCTTTGGCGCGGAAACCTTCGAGCTGTGGCGAGCGTTTGGCCACATTGATATTATCGCCGGTGATGTAATAGATCGTCTCCTGACCTTCTTTCATCCGGGCGATATAATCGTCGAAGCTTGACAGGCCCTTGTCGGCGGTGGTTTCAAAACGGGCGAGTTTCATCAATTGATCGCGGCGGGAGAAGTCTTCGTAGATGCCTTCCTTCAGGACCGGGCCGAAGGATTTCCAGAATGTGGCGTACGCTTCGGGATCTTTCTTGGCTTTCTTTTCCAGTTCGCTGAGGATTTTCTTGGTGACCGCCGACTGGATCTTGGCGAGCACCGGATTATTCTGCAGCATCTCGCGGCTAATGTTGAGCGGCAGATCCTGGCTGTCGACGATGCCGCGCATGAAGCGCAGATAGCCGGGGATCAGGTCTTCGCAATCGTCGGTGATAAACACCCGCTTGACGTAGAGTTTCGAGCGGCTCTTGCGGGCCGGATCGAACAGATCCATCGGTGGCTGGCTCGGGACATACATCAGCACGGTATATTCGAGGACTCCCTCGGCTTTATAATGCAAGGTCATCCAGGGATCATCCATGGCGTGGCCGACATGGTGGTAGAATTCCTTATATTGGTCTTCGGTGATTTCGGATTTTGGCCGGGTCCACAGCGCCTTGCCTTCATTGACCCGTTCCGATTTCTGTTCGCCGTCCTTGTCCATCACCAAAGTGATCGGCAGGGCGATATGATCGGAATAGGTCTTGATGATATTGCGCAGGCGATGCTCGTCGAGGAATTCCTTGGCGTCATCCTTGATGTGGATGACAATGTCGGTGCCGCGGGTGGCTTTGGCGGCCGGGGCCAGCGTATATTCGCCGATGCCGTCGGAATGCCAGGTCCAGCTCTCGTCCGCACCGGCGCGGCGGCTGGTGACCTCGATATTTTCCGAGACCATAAAGACCGAGTAAAAGCCGACGCCGAACTGGCCGATCATACTGCCGGCGTCTTTCTTGTCCTTGCCGTCGGATTTCTGGGCCATCTGTTCCATAAAGGCGGAGGTGCCGGAGCGGGCGATGGTGCCGAGGTGGGAAATCAGCTCATCATGAGACATGCCGATGCCATTATCGGACAGGGTCAGGGTGCCGGCTTTTTCATCCAGCGTCAGAGAGACCTGAAGTTCGGGGTCTTCTTTCAGAAGGTCCGGGGTGGTCAGGGCTTCATAACGCAGCTTGTCGCAGGCGTCAGAGGCGTTGGAGATCAGTTCGCGCAGGAAAATTTCCCGCTCGGAATAAACCGAATGCACCATCATATGCAGCAGGCGAGAGACCTCGGCCTGGAAGCCATGTTTTTCCACTTTATCTGTTTTTACGTCAGTATCAGTTGTCATCTTGGTGTATTACCCTACTTTAATCGTTCCAAAGTCAGATCACATATGGCAGGCGGGAAGATAAATTCAAGGGAAAAGGCCGCAAATTCTCCACAAAAAATATGTTTATCCGGTGATTAGCCGCGTGGTTTGATGACCTTCCCCAAGCTGTCATAAAGATCATCCATGCGGGCGCGCCAGTCATGGAGCGGGTCGTCTGTGTTGAGAAGCTGACAGGGGCTGACGCCCTTGGCCCACTGGAACAGGCCATACATGATATAATCGCTGTAGGCGGGGCTGGCGCCATCAAAGTAGTCCTGGGCTTTCAGGGTCTGGTTATAGGGCCAGAGCTGTTTGCGGAACTGGGCGAGATAATCTTCCTGCTGGGCGGCGGCTTCTTCCAGGCTTTTGCCCAGACGGGCTTCACGGCTGGTGCGGAAATAGTCCCGATCCCGGTCATCAATCACATTAAAGATGTCGCCAACCAGCGCGGGAAACAGCGGCACAACAAGGTTATAGAAGAAAATATTATTGAACAGATTGGCCTGGGCCTTACCTTGGGCGCCATTAAACAACGGCGGTCGGTCGGGGAATTGTTCGTCAAGGTAGCAGGCGATGTTCCAGCTGTCGGTGATGAACGTTCCATTATGTTCCAAAATCGGCACAGTCTTGGCATTGGCGCCCTCCACATCGGCAATTTCGGTAAAAATCAGCGGCACCATTTCCACCGTGCAGCCCTTGTGGGCCAATGCCATGCGGCTGCGCCAGACATAAGGGCTGAAGCCTTGGGTTTTGTCCTTGCCGACCAATTCATATAATTTCATGCTGCATGTCCTCTGATCAGAGCTTGGGGAAGAATTAACGGTATCAGAGAATAAAAAAAATAGCCAGTTGTCCGAAAGTATACAGGGTGGAAGAGGTCGTATAGATGTTCGGTCAACTGGCCAAGGGGATTTAGCAGTTCAAATGCTATGCTGCCATTGCGGCAGTATTTGGATCGAATTTAGGCCATATTGTGGCAGGACTGGATGTGACGGCGATCCTGTCCTTGAAAAAGGAGAGATTTTTGGTTTATCATGGGGCTAATGAAAGAAACACCGCCCGACATCATTCCCTTCAAGTCCCCGGATCCGTCCCGGGGAACGAACAGGCCACAGCCGCCGTCCTTCAAGTTTGTCGGCCCGTCTGCGGTGACGAAACATGATAGGGTGTTTTTTCAACGGCCTGAATTTGAAGCCATCCTCAATCTATATGGCAAGATGGTCGCCTCCGGTCACTGGAAAGACTATGCCATTGACAGCACATCGTCGGACGCCTCTTTCGCCATTTATCAACACGCTCATGACCGTCCGCTGTATATTATACGTAAAACGCCAAAGCTTGCCGCCCGACAGGGGGCCTACAGCCTGATTTCGGCGCAGGGAAAAATTCTTAAACGTGGGGCGGACCTGGATCGATTGCTGAGTTACTTCAACAAAGCGCTGATTAAATTAATTCGCTAACCGAGGGATCATCCAATGGTTTTGTAGAGCGATTTTATCAGGCTATTTCCGAAATATTATAACATTATCATTATAGACCTGGAATTTCATATTTACGCCTTAATTGAGGACTAGCTTCATCAGTTTTTCAATTTTAATATGATTAAGTTATTGAAAATAAATACTTTTTAAGTCTTGTAATTAAAATGTCACACGCCTATATGCAGCTATACCGGGTGGAAATATCCGGTGGAATTAAAAATACGCATATAGAAAGACGTTAAAATGAAAAAGATTACAACTGCACTCCTCGCTGGCCTGACGGCTCTGTCCATGACTTCCTTTGCCCAGGCGCAAGACGCTGGCAAAACATTCAACGGCGCTTACGCCGGTGCTGAAGTTGGCTACAACAGCTATGAATTTGCGGACAACTTCCGTGAAGATGCTGTGTATTACGGCGCATTCGCCGGTTACCGGGTACAGATGGACAACGATCTGGTGTTGGGCCTGGAAGGTCGTTTCGGCGATAGTTCTGCGACAACAGATCTGGGCATTAGCGGTGCTGAATTTGTTGCGGGCCGTCAATTGGGCGTTGATGCGACAATCGGTTATGCTTTGGGCGCAGAGAAAAATGTTCTGGCCTATGCTCTGGTCGGTTACAGCAACCAGAAAATCACAGGCAAGCTTGCCGGTGTTGAAGAATCAAGCAATGGCGACGGCATCCGTTTCGGCCTTGGTGCTGAATATGCCGTAACTGAAACCATTTCCCTGCGGGCCACTGGCGCTTATGCGGATTACAAAGGTTCCGCCAACGACATTCAACTGAATGCCGGTGTATTGTACCGTTTCTAATTGATTTCTAAAGATTTCGCGCACCGTCTGTACGCGCGACATCTTATGGCTCTGCCCTTGCGGGCAGAGCCTTTTCTTATGGGACAGCAGTCCTGTCCGCCAACGGCGGTTAATGCTGTTCGTCGCCCTTCATATTGATCGACCACATAAAGCCGACGACGGCGCCCTTGAGCAGCGGCAGCAGGCTGAGGGTGAGGGCGAGGGCGAGACTTGGCCACAGGATCATCTGGGTGGTGATGGAAAGATGGTAGGTGGCTTCCACATAAATCAGGGCGGGGACGATGATATGTCCGACGATGAAGATCGTCAGATAGGGGGGGAAGTCATCCGCGCGGATCTGACCAAGGGGGGCGCTGCAATTGGGGCAGGTGTCGGCGAGTTTCAAATAACCGGCAAAGGCCTTGGCGCTTTCGCAGCTCGGGCATTTGCGGCGGAAACCGGTCTTGATTGAACGGACTTTGTCATGACGCGGGAATTTTTCTGAGGGATCAACAGCCATCGGTTATTTCACTTTCCTGTTGTGGAGACGGGTGATCAGGCTGGAGGTGTCCCAGCGATTACCGCCTTTTTGTTGTACTTCACTATAAAAATCATTCACCAGCCGGGTGACCGGCAGGTCTGCACCATTGTTTTCGGCTTCGTCGAGCACGATATCGAGATCTTTGCGCATCCAGTCGACGGCGAAACCGAAATCAAACTGGTTGTCGATCATGGTCTGGGCGCGATTTTCCATTTGCCAGGACTGGGCGGCCCCCTTGGAAATCACCTCGATCACGGCGGCGGCGTCCAGACCGGCTTCCTTGGCGAAATGCAGGCCTTCCGACAGGCCCTGAACCACGCCGGCGATGCAGATCTGATTGACCATCTTGGCAAGTTGCCCACTGCCGGCGGTTCCCAGAAGTTTGGTTTTCCGGGCGTAACATTGCAGAATGGGGTCGACCGTGGCGGACGGCTCTTCTTCCCCGCCGAGCATGATGGTCAACGCGCCATTTTCCGCGCCGGCCTGCCCCCCGGAGACAGGCGCATCAAGGAAATGACAGCCCAGGGCGCGGGCCGCCTGGTCCAGTTCCCGGGCAATGGTGGCCGACACGGTGGTGTGATCGACGAAAATGGCCCCGGGCTTTAAGGCATTGAAGGCGCCATCGGTCCCGAGTGCGACCTGCCGCAGATCGTGGTCATTGCCGACGCAGGCGAAGATGATATCGGCCTCTTCGGCGGCGGCGGCGGGTGTTGCCGCGCGACTGCCGCCGTAGGTTTCGACCCAGGCTACGGCTTTGGTGGCGGTGCGGTTATAGACGGTGACGTCATAGCCGGCTTTCTGCAGATGCCCGGCCATGGGGTACCCCATGACACCGAGACCGAGGAAGGCGAGTTTTGGGGAAGACATGGCAAGAACTTTCACTGTAAAGGGGGGAGGGGCAATTTAATTTAATAATGCGGCGGAACTTCATGGGTGATGTCGCCGCTTTCTTCTTCCGGGGTTTCCAGATTACCGAGCCGGGCCTCTGTACGGGACAGGCTTTTCTTCAGTCGGTCGATTTCCTGCCATTGCTGGTTGACCATATCGCTGAGGTCCTGGATATGTTGATCCTGATGAGCGAGGGTCTGTTCGATATTTTGCAGGCGGGTTTCATCCGACGTCATATGGCGGCTCTCATGTTAGAGGATATCTGGCGACAGATATACCGCATACCGGGGGGCGTTGGCAATCGGAAGTGGGAATTTCTGTGAGGGGTGGCTTTATCCGGGATTGTGGACCGCGGGCCTGACAGAAAAGCCCCGGCCGGGGGTGCGGTCGGGGCTGTATATATTAGGAGATCGGCGCGCGTCAGCGGGGCAGGTTGCTGTGGCCCTGCAGATATTCATCGACGGCGCGGGCGGCCTGACGGCCTTCCCGGATGGCCCAGACCACCAGGGACTGGCCGCGGCGCATGTCCCCGGCGGTGAAAATGTTCGACACCGACGTCCGATAGGTTTCTGTCGTGGCCCGCACGTTGTTGCGGTCATCCAGGGCGACATCAAGCTGTTCCAGCATGCCTTCCTTCACCGGATTGGTGAATCCCATGGCAAGCAGCACCAGTTCGGCGTCAAGTTCGAATTCACTGCCGTCGATTTTCTGGAAATTGCCGTCTACTTCATGGCAGCGCAACGCCGCGAGCTTACCGTCGGGGCCGGCGACGAATTCGGCTGTCGCCACACTCCATTCCCGATCCGCGCCTTCTTCCTGCGAAGTGGAGGTGCGCAGCTTCATCGGCCAGTTGGGCCAGGTCAGATCCTTGTTTTCATGGGCCGGTGGTTTGGGCATGATCTCGATCTGGGTAACGGAAACCGCGCCCTGACGGAAACTGGTGCCGACACAGTCGGACCCGGTATCGCCGCCGCCGATGACGATGACTTTTTTGCCGGATGCAAGGATGTCTTTCTCGTTGGGCAGAGGCTCGCCGGCATTGCGGCGGTTCTGCTGGGTGAGAAAATCCATGGCGAAATGTACGCCGTCCAGCTCACGGCCGGGAATGGAAAGATCGCGGGGTTGTTCGGATCCCCCGGCGAGCACCACGGCGTCATAATGTTCCGCCAGTCGATCGGCAGGGATATCCTTGCCAACCGCCATGCTGGTCCAGAAGGTGACGCCTTCGCGCTCCATCTGGCGCACCCGGCGGTCAATCAGGCTTTTCGCCATCTTGAAATCGGGGATGCCATAGCGCAACAGGCCGCCAGGCCGCCGGTTTTTTTCATAGACGGATACATCGTGACCGGCGCGGGCCAGTTGTTGTGCGGCGGACAGACCCGCCGGGCCGGACCCGACCACGGCGACCTTCTTGCCGGTTTTGACCCGGGGCGGCAGGGGCTGAATCCAGCCTTCTTCCCAGCCCTTGTCGACAATGGCGCATTCGATGGTCTTGATGGTCACCGGTTGATCATCCAGATTGAGGGTACAGGCCGCCTCGCACGGGGCAGGGCAGATGCGCCCGGTGAATTCCGGGAAGTTATTGGTGGAATGCAGTGTATCGCAGGCTGTCTGCCAGTCTTTTTTCCACACCAGATCATTCCAGTCCGGTATCATATTATTGACCGGGCAGCCGTTATGGCAGAAAGGAATGCCGCAATCCATGCAGCGCCCGCCCTGGCGGGAGACGGCGCTGTCGGACAGCGGGTTGACGAATTCGTCATAATGGCGCACCCGGTCCCCGGCCGGGGCATAGGTCCGTTCCTGACGGGTCAGTTCCATAAATCCAGTTGTTTTACCCATGAGAAGCTCCTTAATTCAATGTCTGGCCGGTATAGGCGGACAGGATTGTCTGGGTTGAGGCCATTTCCTGCAGGGCGCGGCGGTATTCCACCGGCATCACCTTGACGAACTTGGGCAGATAGCTGTCCAGATTGTCGAGGATATCCCGGGCCCGGGCGCTGCCGGTATAGCGGACATGGTTTTCCAGAAGGGTGACCAGCCGTTCGACATCGTTGCCGGACATGTTGTTGCGCAATACGTCAACCCGGCCATGACCTTCCAGCTCCCCGGATTGATGTTTACGGGCCATGGCGTCTTCTTCCGGCATGGGTTCAAGTTCGACCATGGCCAGATTGCAGCGGCGGTCGAAATCCCCGGCCTCATCAAGCACGTAGGCGATACCGCCACTCATCCCGGCAGCGAAGTTACGCCCGGTCTGGCCGATGACAACGACACAGCCGCCGGTCATATATTCACAGCCATGATCGCCGACGCCTTCGACGACCGCAATCGCGCCGGAGTTTCTGACGGCAAACCGTTCCCCGGCGACGCCGCGGAAATAGGCTTCGCCATTGATGGCGCCGTAGAGCACGGTATTGCCGACAATGATGCTGTTGGTCGGGTCAATCTTGCTGTCGGCCGTTGGATAGATGATCAGCCGGCCGCCGCTCAGGCCCTTGCCCACATAGTCATTGCCGCCGCCGGAAAGTTCCAGGGTGACACCCTTGGCGACAAAGGCGCCAAAGCTCTGTCCGGCGGTGCCGGTGAGCTTGACGTGAATGGTATCATCCGCGAGCCCGGCATGGCCATATTGTTCCGCCAGCCGACCGGACAGCAACGCGCCGGTGGACCGGTCGGTATTTTTGATGGCTTCTTCGATGACCACCGGTTTTTGATCTTTCAAGGCCGGTTGCGCCTGAGCCAGAAGTTCACGGTCCAGCACGGCATCCAGGGCATGTTCCTGGGTTTTGGTGTGATAGATGTCAAAGGCCGGGTCACTGACGGGCATATGGAACATCTTGCTGAAATCAAGACCATCGGCTTTCCAATGCCGGATGGCGGCGTTCTTGTTCAGAAGGTCGGCGCGTCCGACAATCTCATCAAGTTTACGAACCCCCATTTCGGCCATGATCTTGCGGGCTTCTTCAGCGACGAAGAAGAAATAATTGATCACATGTTCCGGTTTGCCTTTGAATTTACGGCGCAGGACCGGGTCCTGGGTCGCAACGCCGACCGGGCAGGTGTTGAGATGACATTTGCGCATCATGATACAGCCGCTGGCGATCAGGGGCGCGGTGGCGAAACCGAATTCGTCAGCCCCGAGAAGGGCGCCGATAATCACATCACGTCCGGTTTTCAGGCCGCCGTCGACCTGAACACAGATCCGGTCGCGCAATTTATTGAGCACCAGAGTCTGCTGGGTTTCGGCAAGACCCATTTCCCACGGGGAACCGGCGTTCTTGATGCTGGTCAGCGGGCTCGCGCCGGTGCCGCCATCATAACCGGAGATGGTCAGATGATCGGCCTTGGCTTTCGAAACCCCGGCGGCGACGGTGCCGACGCCAATTTCCGACACCAGTTTGACGCTGATGCGGGCTTTGGGCTGTACGTTTTTCAGGTCGTAGATCAGCTGGGCCAGATCCTCGATCGAATAGATATCATGATGGGGCGGCGGCGAAATCAGGGCGACGCCGGGGGTGGAGTGACGCACCTTGGCGATCACCGCATCCACTTTGTGGCCGGGCAACTGCCCACCTTCGCCGGGTTTGGCCCCCTGGGCCATTTTAATCTGGATATCGTCCGAGTTGACGAGATATTCCGTGGTCACGCCAAAGCGGCCGGAGGCCACTTGTTTGATGGCGCTGCGCCGCAGGTCGCCGTTACGGTCAGGCGTGAAACGGTCGGGTTCCTCGCCGCCTTCACCGGTGTTCGACTTGCCGCCGATCTGGTTCATGGCGATGGCGAGATTGGTATGGGCTTCGCGGCTGATGGAGCCGAATGACATCGCCCCGGTGGCGAACCGTTTAACGATTTCGCTTGCCGGTTCCACTTCGTCGAGCGGAATGGCCTTGTTGGCAGGCTTGATTTCGAACAGGCCGCGGGGGGTGAGCAGGCGCTGGGCCTGATCATTGATTTCCCGGGCGAAGGCGTCATACTGATCCTGACTGTTGCCGCGCACCGCATGTTGCAGGTTGCTGATGGTGTCAGACGTCCACATATGGTCCTCGCCGCGCACCCGGACAGCATATTCACCGCCCACATCAAGGGCCGTGTTATAGACCAGGCTGTCGGTGAAGGCCTGTTCGTGACGCATCACGGTTTCCCGGGCGATTTCCGGCAGGCCCACACCCTCGATAGAGGTCTGGGTCTTGGTGAAATATTGCTCGATAAAGGCGCTGTTCAGTCCCACGGCGTCAAAAATCTGTGCGCCACAATAGGATTGATAGGTGGAGATGCCCATCTTGGACATGACCTTCAGGATGCCCTTGTCGATCGCCTTGGTATAGCGCATGCGGGCGGTCCGGGGGTCAACCCCGTCTTCCATGTCCGGGGCCATGGCGGTGATGGTCTCGAACGCCAGATAGGGGTTGATGGCTTCGGCGCCGTAGCCGGCCAGAACGCAAAAATGATGGACTTCGCGGGCTTCACCGGTTTCCACCACCAGGCCGACCGAGGTCCGGAGACCTTTGCGGATCAGATGATGATGCACGGCGGCCGTGGCGAGCAGGGCCGGGATCGCGATCCGGTCATCGCTGACATTACGGTCGGACAGAATGATGATGTTATCGCCTTCAACAACAGATACTTCCGACAGCAGGCATATGCTTTCAATCGCATCGTCCATGCCCTGTTCGCCGCGGGCGGCATCATAGGTCACATCAATGGTAATGGTGCGGAAGTTATTGTCGGGGATATCGCCGATGGTGCGGATTTTCTCCAGATCTTCATTGCTGAGGATCGGCTGGCGCACTTCGAGCCGTTTGTTGGTGCCAACATTTTCCAGATCAAGCAGGTTTGGCCGCGGCCCAATGAAGGATACCAGGGACATCACTGCTTCTTCGCGGATCGGGTCGATTGGCGGGTTGGTAACTTGCGCGAAATTCTGCTTGAAATAGCTGTACAGCAGCTTCGATTTGTTGGACAGGGCCGAGATCGGCGTGTCGGTGCCCATGGAACCCAACGCTTCCTGGCCGCTGGTGGTCATCGGCGGGAACAGCAGTTTGATGTCTTCCTGGGTATAGCCGAAGGCCTGCTGACGTTTCAGCAGCGGCACATCGGTTTCATGGGACGGGGCGAATTCCGCCGGCAGGTCTTCCAGTTTGATCTGGGTGCGGGCGAGAATTTCCTCGTAATCATGGGCGGCGCTAAGTTGGGCCTTGATTTCCTCGTCGCTGACAATGCGGCCTTCCTTGGTGTCGATCAGCAACATCTTGCCGGGTTGCAGCCGCCATTTCTGGACGATTTTGTTTTCCGGGATCGGCAGGACCCCCATTTCGGACGCCAACACCACCATGTCATCGTCGGTCACCAGATAGCGGGCCGGACGCAGGCCGTTGCGGTCCAGCGTCGCGCCGATCAGGGTGCCGTCGGTAAAGGCCATGGCGGCCGGGCCGTCCCATGGTTCCATCAGGGCGGCGTGATATTCATAAAAGGCGCGGCGTTTCTCGTCCATCAACGGGTTGCCGGCCCAGGCTTCCGGGATCAGCATCATCATCGCGTGGACAATGGTGTAACCGCCGGCGACCAGCAGTTCGAGCGCGTTATCGAAACTGGCGGTGTCGGAAATGCCTTCCGGGATCAGGGGCCAGAGCTTGTCGAGGTCATCACCAAGCAGGGAGGAGGCCATGCTGAACCGACGGGACGCCATCCAGTTGACGTTGCCGCGCACGGTATTGATCTCGCCGTTATGGCAGACCATGCGGAACGGCTGGGCCAGGCTCCAGGTCGGGAAGGTGTTGGTGGAAAACCGCTGATGCACCAGCGCCAGAGCGGATTTCATGCGGGTGTCGGTCAGGTCGCTGTAATAAACGCCGACCTGGGTGGCGAGCAGCATGCCTTTATAGAGCAGGGTGCGGCTGGAACAGCTGCAGCCATAATAATGCGCCGTATCTTCCTCCATATCGAAAACGATATTGGACAGCTGTTTACGGATCAGATAGAGCTTGAGCTCAAAATCCGCATTGGTTTTGCAATTGTCGCCGATGCTGACGAAGCCCTGGACGATGCCGGGTTCGCTGGCTTTTACGCCGTCGCTGAAGCCACTGTTGTCGGTGGGCACATCGCGCCAGCCGAGGAAGTTCTGACCTTCCTGAGCGACGAGATCTTCGAAGACCTGCTTGATTTTATCCGCCACGTCCTTTTCAGTGGGGACAAACATCATCAACACGCCATAGTCCCCGAGTTTCGGCAAGGTAATGCCACAGTCCGGGGTGATGGCCTGAAGGAATTCATCGGGCATCTGAATCAGAATTCCGGCGCCGTCGCCAGACAGGGGGTCGGCGCCGACTGCGCCGCGATGGTCGAGATTTTCCAGAATTTTCAACCCGTTGGCGACAATGTCATGGCTTTTCTTGCCCTTGATGTTGGCGACAAATCCAATACCGCAGTTGTCATGCTCGTTGGCAGGGTTGTATAGGCCCTGAGGGGTCGGATATCCGCTGTTGCGGCTTGGCTCCTGTTGGGTCATTTCTGAATTCACTCCTCGACTAAATTATTCGCATCATCCGGTGGATATGATACGTCGCCAAAATTCTTACACTTCGTTTAACGTACATTTGTTTATAGCGCACAAAGCTAATCCGCCCTCGTTGATGAAAGACAGACTAGAATTTGGTCTCTGCATTAAAGTCAGATCAATATGCGGCTTTGTAGGACCCTGTGAACGCTCTTGCGGTGTTCATTCTGTTACATTTTTACCCAAGGCTGTTTTCTCTGCATATCCCGGGGGGTAAAAATATGTTGGCCGTACAAAATTAACTCACTCGTCCTACAGTGAGGGCAAAATTAATCTGACATAAATAATCTGCAGTTTTTGGTCTAAACCATGAAAGTTACTGCAGGATTGCGCTATACCCGTGCCCTTATCTACTGAAATTTAAGGTTAAAATCAAGGCAATTTTCGGTAATTATATTGCGCATCTATGGTATAAAATACCAAAACTGTAATAATTCCAAGGTATTAGACTTTGAAAATAAATGATAAAAATTAATGCAGTTTGATTTCGCACGGCCGGTGTGGAAAGAAACGATGAAAAACCCGGCAAGCGTGTGATTAAAAATTAGGCATCGTGCCAAATCAACAGGCAAAACAAGACTATCCCGGGAAGGGGTAGAATCAGGACAGCGCAGGGCCCTGTCTGCCAGCGCGTCGCCGTCATGGAATGCCGCCGGATGAACCAGAGGAAATCATCAATTGCATATTTACCCCCGAGGCCGTAAATCTGGGGCATGATTTCACAGCTGGCTAAAACAACTTCCTTGCCGATCGGCACCGTTATTCCGGAGATTCTCGACCGGCTGTCCGCGCATGCCAGTCTGGTGTTGCAGGCGCCGCCGGGCGCGGGCAAGACTACGCTGGTGCCGTTGTGCCTGCTGGATCAGGCATGGCGCGGTGACGGACGGATTATCATGCTGGAGCCCCGGCGGTTGGCGGCGCGGGCCGCGGCGCGACGCATGGCGGAAATGCTCGGGGAAGACGTCGGCGAGACGGTTGGCTATCGGGTGCGGCTTGACCATAAGGTCAGCGCCCGGACCCGTATTGAGGTGGTGACCGAAGGCGTGTTGCTGAGGCTGCTGCAGGATGATCCGGAACTGACCGGCATTGCGGCGGTGCTGTTTGACGAATTTCATGAACGCTCGCTGGAGGCAGATTTTGGCCTCGCGCTGTGTCTTGATGTGCAACAGGGACTGCGGGAGGATTTGAAACTGGTCGTGATGTCGGCGACCTTGGACGGGGAAAATGTCGCTCGTCTGATGGGCGGTGCGCCGATTGTCACCAGTGAAGGCCGGGCCTATCCGGTGGAGATGCGTTACCTGGATCAGGCGCCGTCCGGTCGGGGGCGCTTTACACCGCGTGTTGAAAATACGGTGGCCGAGGCGGTGCTCCGCGCCCTGAAAGAAGAACAGGGCAGCCTGCTGGTTTTCCTGCCAGGGGCGGGAGAGATTGAACGCTGCACCACGCTGCTGCGCCAGGCCAAGCTCGGGCCGGAGGTGATGATCACCCCGCTGTATGGCCGGATGACGGCGGCGGATCAGGATCTGGCCATTCGCCCGGCCCCGGAGGGGATGCGCAAGGTGGTGCTGGCCACCGCTATCGCCGAAACCAGCCTGACCATTGATGGCATCCGGGTGGTGATCGACGGCGGGCTCGACCGCAGTCCGCGCTATGATGTGGGCAGCGGCATGACCCGGCTGGAAACCAACCCCCTGTCCAAGGCCTCGGCGGAACAGCGCGCCGGTCGCGCCGGGCGATTGAGTCCTGGCGTTTGTTATCGCATGTGGACCGAGGCGGCCGGCCGCGGGCTTGCCCCCTTTGCCCCGCCGGAAATCACCAAGGCCGATCTGGTGCCGCTGGTGCTGGAGCTCGCCAACTGGGGCATCCGTGATCCGGGGGATCTCAACTGGCTTGATGTGCCGGATCCGGCGGCAGTGGCGCGCGCGCGGGATTTGTTGCGGGAGCTGGAGGCTCTCGATGATCAGGACAGGATTACCGACCAGGGCCGGCAGATGGCCCGGCTCGCCATGCACCCCCGTCTTGCTCATATGGTTTTGAAGGCCAAGGCGCGGGGGCTGGGTGAATTGGCGGTGCGCATCGCGGCTCTGTTGGCGGAACGCGATATTCTGCGGCAGAAGACCGCCGATCTGCGTCTGCGACTCAGGGCATTGAATTTTTATCTGACGGGGGACAAGGCGCAGGCTTTTCAAATGGGCGGCGATCGCGGATTGTTGCCGCAGATTAAACAACAGGTGACCCGCTGGCGCCGGGCGTTGAAGCTGCCCGCGAACGGGGCCTGTGATCCGGCACAGGCGGGCCTGTGTCTGGCGCTGGCTTATCCCGACCGGATTGGCGGGCGGCGACCGGGCGACGAACCGCGCTATGTTTTGTCCGGCGGGCGCGGGGCCATGCTGGAGGGGGGCGATGACCTGGGCAATGAGAAATATCTCGCCGTTTGTGATCTGGCGCTGTCGGGCCAGATGAAGAGTCAGGGCAGCCGCGGCGACCGGGATGTGCGGATCTATATGGCGGCGCCGCTGGCGCTGGCGGACCTGGAAGAGGTTTTCACCGATCACATTCATGGGGTGGAAGAAGTGGTATGGGATGACCGCACGTCCAGTGTTCTGGCCCGGCGGCAGGTGCGGCTCGGGCGATTGATCCTGCGGGAAGAGAAGATTCGTGACCCGGACCGAACCCAGGCGGTGGCGGCCCTGTGTCAGGGGATTCGGAAACTCGGGTTGCAGTGTCTGCCGTGGGACAAGGCGAGCCTCGCCTTTCGCGGGCAGGTCACGTTTTGTCGTCGCCATGACCCGGCGGGGGACTGGCCTGATTTTTCCGACGAGAGTCTTTTGGCGACTTTGGAGGATTGGCTTGGGCCCTATCTTGCTGCGGCGGATCAAACCATTCTTCGCCGGGAGCAGCTTTCACAGCTCGCACTGGCGGATATTCTGCAGGCCCGGCTTGACTGGACCACGCGTCAGAGGCTGGACGAGATGGTGCCTTCTCACTTCACAGTGCCGAGCGGTTCGAGAATTCGTCTTGATTATAGCAATGACCCTCCGATCCTGGCCGCGCGTCTGCAGGAAATGTTTGGGTTGCTGACAACCCCTGCGGTTATGGAGGGGCGCGTCAGGCTGCTGGTACATCTGTTATCCCCGGCGGGGCGGCCTTTGCAGGTCACCCAGGATCTGGAGAATTTCTGGGTCACCAGTTACGCGGCGGTGAAGAAAGATATGAAAGGGCGCTATCCGAAACATGACTGGCCCGATGATCCCTTGAACGCGACGGCGACAAGATACCGCACGCGAAAATAAATCCGCGTTCAAAACATGACTGGCCCAATGCAGAAAAAATTAGCAGTATTTTAACCATAATCGGGGTTTTGTCTTGGGTTTGTAATTGTCAAGACCAAAAGGAGAAATACTAGTTGTTGACAAGATGGCGGGGTCAAAATACCATATCTTGTGTCGAGGGTGATTTGGCAGGGATAAAAACCGGATTGTTGTTATTCTATAAGGCTCTAGGGGACTGATAAGTATAATAGAGTAAAAAGAAGCGCATCAGTGCGTCGGAATTCACAGACAGATTTCGTCTTCGTCATCAAAATTATGATTGTATTCACATTGTCATCATAGGGCCCTGAATTCGCAGGAGGTTTTATGCTATAATGCGGGTGGATTCTATAAAGATTCAGGGTTAATTGTTCGAGCAAACGGAGCGACAAAAAGTGGCTGAGACATTATTCAAAGAAGCGGTGCAGGTAAAAGACCATTCACGGGTGGAAACAAACCCGGAGCGCGACAGTCTGTTGACAGATTTCGGCAAGGCGACATTAACGGACCGTTATCTGATGCCGGGCGAGAATTTTCAGGACCTGTTTGCCCGGGTGGCGAGCTTCTATAGTGATGATCAGGCCCATGCCCAACGGCTGTATGATTATATCAGTCAGCTGTGGTTCATGCCGGCGACACCCGTTCTCAGCAACGGCGGCACCAAACGCGGTCTGCCGATTTCCTGTTTCCTCAATGAAGCCAATGACAGCCTGGCCGGTATTGTCGGTTTGTGGAATGAAAATGTCTGGCTTGCGTCCAAGGGCGGCGGCATTGGCAGCTATTGGGGCAATCTGCGCTCGATCGGCGAAGAAGTGTCCACCAATGGCAAGACATCCGGCATTATCCCTTTCATTCGGGTGATGGACAGTCAGACCCTGGCGATTTCCCAAGGGTCCCTGCGGCGCGGCAGTGCGGCGGTTTATCTGCCGATCAGTCATCCTGAAATAGAAGAATTTATTGAAATCCGTCGCCCGACCGGCGGTGATCCCAACCGCAAGGCGCTCAACCTGCATCATGGCATCGCCATTTCCGACGCCTTTATGCGGGCCGTGGAAAACGACGAAGAGTGGGCGTTGCTCAGCCCTCATGATCAAACGGTTCAGAAAACGGTTTCCGCCCGCAGCCTGTGGGTGCGTATCCTGACGGCCCGGATTGAAACGGGTGAGCCCTATATGCTGTTCAGTGATCATGTCAATAATGCCATTCCGGAACATCATAAACTGGCGGGTCTTAATGTGAAGACATCGAACCTTTGTTGCGAGATCACCTTGCCGACCGGCATGGATCATCTGGGCAAGGAGCGTACGGCGGTCTGTTGTCTGTCCTCGATCAATCTGGAAAAATATGACGAGTGGAAAAATAACGAACTGTTCATCACCGATCTGATGCGGTTCCTCGACAATGTGTTGCAGGATTTCATCGACCGCGCGCCGGACAGCATGTCCAAGGCCACCTATGCAGCCATGCGCGAACGGAGTGTCGGTCTCGGTGCCATGGGCTTCCACGGCTTCCTGCAGGAAAAAATGATCCCGTTTGAGTCTGTGATGGCCCAGGTGTGGAACAAGCGCATGTTCAAACATATTCAGGACGGGGTGGATTTTGCCTCAAAACTGCTGGCGGAAGAAAAGGGCGCCTGCCCGGATGCGGCCGATTATGGCATCATGGAGCGGTTTTCCAATAAGACCGCCATTGCGCCGACGGCCTCCATCTCGATCATTTGCGGCGGCGCGAGCCCCGGCATTGAGCCGATCGCGGCCAATAGTTTTACCCAGAAAACCCTGTCCGGCTCCTTCAATGTGCGCAGTCATGCCCTGACCAAGCTGTTGGAGAAAAAAGGCAAGAACACCGACGCCACATGGACATCCATTACCATTAATGGCGGATCGGTCCAGCATCTTGATTTCCTTGATGATCATGAAAAGGACGTGTTCAAGACCGCCTTTGAACTGGATCAGCGCTGGGTGGTCGAACATGCCGCCGATCGGGCGTCAATGGTTGATCAGGCCCAGTCGGTCAATATCTTCCTGCCGGCCGATGTTCATAAGCGCGATCTGCACCAGATTCATTTCCAGGCCTGGAAAAGAGGCGTGAAAAGTCTGTATTATTGCCGGTCCCTGTCGATCCAGCGGGCGGAAACCGTGGACAGTGCGTCGAATACCTCGAAAGAGGCGATGCTGAAAGCCATGGCCAAAGCCCAGGAAGAGAAACCGGATTACGAAGAATGTCTGTCGTGCCAATAGGCCGGCTCTCCCAGACCCACATATGAAATATTCAGTATAATTAAGGTAGTTGCGCCATGTCCCTTCTTAAGGAACGTATCTTTTATAAACCCTTCCAGTATCCCTGGGCTTATGACGCCTGGCTGACGCAGCAACGCATTCATTGGTTGCCGGAAGAAGTGCCGATGGCGGACGACGTCAAAGACTGGAACATGAAAATCACGGAGAGCGAGAAACATCTGTTGATGCAGATTTTCCGCTTTTTCACCCAGGCCGACGTGGAAGTGAACAACTGCTACATGCGGCATTATACCCGGGTGTTCAAGCCGACCGAGGTGCAGATGATGCTGGCGGCGTTTTCCAATATGGAAACCGTGCATGTGGCGGCCTACAGCCATTTGCTGGATACCCTCGGCATTCCGGATTCAGAATATGAAGCCTTCCTCAAATATGAGCAGATGAAGGATAAATATGATTATATGCAGATCTGGGGGGTGGATACCAAAGCCGATATTGCCAAGACTCTAGCGGTTTTCGGGGGCTTTACCGAAGGGTTGCAGCTGTTTGCCTCCTTCGCCATTCTGATGAATTTCCCGCGTTTCAACAAAATGAAAGGCATGGGCCAGATCGTCACCTGGTCGGTGCGCGATGAAACCCTGCATACCAACAGCATCATCCAGCTGTTTCATACCTTCATTCAGGAAAATCCTGAAATCTGGACCGATGAGTTGCAGGAAGAATTGACCGAGGCGTGCAAGACTGTGGTGTCGCATGAAGATGCTTTTATTGACCTTGCTTTCGAGATGGGCGATATTGAGGGACTGGCGGCGAAGGATGTTAAAAATTACATCCGCTATATTGCCGATCGTCGTCTGACGCAGTTGAATCTGGCGCCGATCTACTTTATCGGAATCAATCCGCTGCCTTGGATGGACGAAATTCTCAATGGGGTGGAGCATACCAACTTCTTTGAGAACCGCTCGACAGAATATTCCAAAGCGTCTACGCAGGGAACCTGGGGTGAGGCGTTTGACTAAGCGTATTCTGCACTGACTTACGTGTAGAACTAACCGGGGACAGTAGTGAGAGGAAGGGCGGCCATGGTGTATATGGTTGAGCGGCAGGATACTGATATTATCTCCGTTATTTTTAATGGTGCTGTCGCCCTGGCCGAACGCAAAGAGGCCGTCAACGCCGTTTGTTCTCTGTGTCATCCGAAAGAATCGCCCCGGATATTGGTTGATGTGCGCGAAATCACCATGAATATGTCACTGGATGAACAACAATATTTTGGGGAATATCTGGCAAATCGTGAGGAATTGGCGGACGCCAAGGTCGCGGTTCTGCACAATGGGAAAGATAACCCCAATGCGATTATTGACGCCTGTGCATATGGGGAAGGATATTATGTTGCTGAATTCAACCGGTTGCCAGAGGCCGTCGCCTGGCTGCAGGGGGCAATGAAGTAACAATTCTGTCGGGATTTCAAAGGAATGCCCGGAAGCAGCGTTTTACAAGTGTATCCCTCTCTGGATTGGGGGATGGCTGGTCCAGTAGCCGGGACCGCAAGACACAGGTACAGAGAGAACTCCATTGATGAAAGAGTTACGGATGCCAAAAAGAATCAAAAAAGAATATATCGCCCCCTGGGAAAAAGCCTTTGACCGGGTGTTTACCCCCCTGGAAGCCTTTATCCACCGCCAGACCACCAGTGGTATTCTTTTGATGCTGTCTGCGGTGGTGGCGCTCATTATCGCCAACGGCCCGTGGAGTGCAGCCTATCAGCATATCCTGCATTTGCCCTTCACCGTCGGTGTGCCTGGGTTTGAACTGTCAAAATCCCTGCATCACTGGATCAATGATGGTCTGATGGCGTTGTTCTTTTTTGTTGTCGGGCTGGAACTCAAGCGGGAAATACTGGTCGGGGAGCTGGCAGATGTGAGGCAGGCTCTGTTTCCGATCATGGCGGCGATCGGCGGTATGGTGGTGCCGGTTCTGGTCTATATAAGTTTTAATCCGGGCGGCGACGCCTTTCATGGCTGGGGTATTCCCATGGCGACGGATATCGCCTTTGCGCTGGGAACCCTGGCGCTACTCGGCAACCGGATTCCGAAAAACCTGCTGACCTTTCTGGTGGCGCTGGCGATCATTGACGATTTGGGGGCGGTGACCGTCATCGCGTTATTCTACACCGCTACGCTGAATTACACGGCGTTGGGACTGGTGGCCGCTGCGGTGGCCCTTCTGGCGGCGCTCAATCTTGGCGGGATTCGCAAACCCCTGCCTTATGTTCTTTTAGGTATTATCCTGTGGATTGCCATGCTGAAAAGTGGGGTGCATGCGACGCTGGCCGGGGTGATTCTGGCCTTCACCATCCCCATGCGACCCAAATATGATCCGGGGCGGTTTCTGCTGCAGATTGGCGAGAAAATTGGTCAAATTCGCCAGGCCTTTCACCAAGAAGAAAATATTTTGAAGAATGATGAGCTCCGGGCCCATATCCGGGCCTTGGGCAAAGGGGTGCAGCTGGTTCAGGCGCCGGCGCAGACCTTGGAACGCAATATGCATTTGCCGGTCGCTTATCTGGTGATTCCGATTTTTGCGCTGGCCAATGCCGGCATTCCGGTTGACTGGGCATCTCTGGGCAGTGTGATCACCCATCCGGTGTCGCTGGGTATTGCTGCCGGTCTGTTTCTCGGTAAACTCATTGGCATCACAGGGTTTGCCTGGGTGGCGGTCAAGCTGGGGGTTGCCGCCTTGCCCGACGGGCTTAATTTTCGTCATATCGTCGGGGTCGGCTTTATGGGGGGAATCGGGTTTACCATGTCGATCTTCATTGCCGAACTGGGCTTTGCCGGCGATCCGGAAAACCTGTTGATGGCGAAGACCGGCATTCTGGTGGCGTCTATTCTGGCGGGGATAAGTGGGTTTGTCTGGCTCTATTTCACGTCAGAAAAGCCGGCTGTGGGTGAGGATGCGACGGAAGCGCTTGAGCTGCACTAATGAAGGTCAGGGGGCGATGACGCTGCGCACAGAGGGCATAATGCGACGACTTACCGGAACATCTGTGTCAGTGGTGAGCTTGAGATAGCCGGTGCCGCCGGAACTGTGTAGCGCTGTGATAAAATCCGTATTGACGATGAAGGAGCGATGGACCCGCAGAAAAGTGCTGGGCAGTTGTGTCTCCAGATCCTTCAGGCTGCCACTGAACAGCTGCGGGTGTTTTTCCACGAAATAGAGTTCGACATAATCGCCGGCGGCTTGACAATGGGTGATGCTGTTAGTCGGTACCAAAGTTATCTTCCCCGCCTGGGCAATGGTGATTGTCTGCGGCTTGCGGGCCTGATCATTTTGATCCAGCTTGAATTGTAACCGAGCAACCTGGAGTTCTTCGGCTTTGCGTCGCGCCCGTTCCCGGCCAAATTCAAGGGCCTGTTGTGCAAAGAGAAAGCATAAGATGCCGGTGATGATATAATAATAAATGCTGTCATGAAAATAGGTGAAGGTTAGCAGAGTAGTGCCGCTGAAGACCGCAAAGGCCGCCACATATCTCCAAAGACGCCTCTCCCGCCTTTGAATGGTGACAAGAGCCAGGAGTACGGTGGCGCAGAGGGAAGGGATCAAGAAGGCCAGTGTCGTTTTTGCGTCGAAGCCTGGCGTGAGAATGACCGCCATCAGGGTGACAAGACCGCCGCCGCTGATCCAGGTAAGCATTTGTCGGCGGGCGAACCTGCGCGCCACATACCACAGGAGGCAAAGCCCAAATCCCAGAGCGAGACTGACAATAAGCAAGAGCCTGAGGTCATGCAGGGGATAGCTGTAACGGAACAGGGAGCGCGCCAGTTCCGCACCCAACTGTGCGGCGGCCAGACTGCACATCAGGAAAAACAAAAGATTATCAGGGCGCCGGTCTGCAGTGAGACTGGTGACCGCGAAATAGAGCGCTCCGAGAATAAGGGCCCCGAGGGGCACCAGCGACAGCCAGAGGTCCTGCGTGAAGAAAGCCTGGGGATCGGCATAGGGGGCAACGCCGATGAAATGCAGAGGACTTTGCAGATGAATAAAACCATGATGAGACGAAAGCTTTAAGACTACGTCATTCTCGACGCTGGTGAGCAGGGCGGGGGGAATATAAAATACCGTATCCATCTTTCCGGGGAATTCCTGATCCTTCCGCAGGTGGGGCGTCCCATTCTGGCCGAGATATTGTCCATTGAAATAGGCCTGGCTTGAGGTTTTGCCTAAGACGTAAAGCCCGTAAGGCCGGTCGGGTCGCTGTGTCTCCGGAGGAAGAAGAAACCTGAGCTTCACCCACAGGGCTGTGTTTTGAGGGTCAATTTGGGTCAGCGGCATCTGGCGGCAGGCGGGGGCCATAAAATCCGGCAGTGATGAAATGCCCGTGACCACCGGACAGACGAGGGCCTGCTCTTCCGGCCAGGCGATCGATTGCGCGGCGGCTGTGGAAATCAACAGCAGGAGAGCCAGCACAAGTGCGGTTATTTTACGTAACGGTTTCATAAGTGTCAGCATAGACGAAACTGGCCGGTAATGCGCTACCGTTTATCGGCACAGCACGACCGCTTATCGATTAGAGAGGAGAGAGTGCCTCTTTGACAGAGTGTCTCTGGGGAAGACGGGCTGGGGCGTAGTAGAATGCTTTCATGTTAAATTTTAGAAGGATCGTATCATGAAAATCTACTTTCTCCTTGCCCTTACAGGTGTTCTATTTGCTGGCGCACAGGGCGCTGTTCATGCGGGGGACGCCTTTCCCGGTGAAAAGGCCATCGTCTTTGAAACCATGGACGGGAAGAAGGCAGATGCTTTCGAAGGTGTGATCCAGATCCCTGAAAACCGGGCCAATCCAGACAGTCGGATGATTCCCCTCAACTATGTGCGTTTTCCCGCGACAGGAAAGACTCCCGGCAGCCCGATCATCTATCTGGCTGGCGGTCCGGGCGGTTCGGGCATTATGACCGCGAAATATCCACAGTTCCGCTTCCCACTTTTTATGGCGCTCCGGCAATATGGGGATGTTATCGCTTTGGATCAACGGGGCACTGGAGCGTCGAAAGCGGGTTTGACCTGTCGCTCGAGTAAGCGCTTGCCTCAGACCGAAGTTTTGACGGATGTTAAGGTAACGGCGCTCTACCGGGCGGCGGCGCAGGAATGTGTTGACCGCTGGAAAGATCAAGGTATTGACATTTACGGTTACACCACCTTGGAAAGCGTGCGCGATCTCGACGCGTTGCGGGAACATTTTCAGGCGCAGAAGATTACCCTCTGGGGGATTTCTTACGGCAGTCATCTGGCGCTTGCGGCTTTGAAACAGATCCCGGACCGGATTGAGAAAGTGGTGATCGCCAGCGCCGAAGGCCTCGATCAAACAGTTAAGCTGCCAGTGCGGACCGACGCCTATTTTGATCGTCTGCAGCAGGCCATCAACAGCCAACCGGCGGCGGCGGAGGCCTACCCGGATGTGAAGGCGATGATCCGGCGGGTGCACGAAAAACTCGACGCACAGCCCCTGGCCATCAAGATTCCGTTGAAAGACGGCGGTGCGCTCGATTTCTTGTTTCAGCGATCTCATATGCAGGGTCTCGCGTCGGGCATGATTGCCGATCCGGGCCGCGGTGCGCCGTATCTGCTGGGGCTTTATCGTTCGCTGGATCAAGGTGACACCGATATGCTGGTGATGGAGTTGAAACGCGGTTATTTTAACGATCCAGTGATTTCCTTTACCGCCATGTCTTTTGGCATGGATATCGCGTCCGGTATAACGCCAGCCCGCCATGTCCTGATCAGGGAACAGTCGAAAACGTCATTATTGGGCCTGATGTTGAATTTTCCCATGCCGCAGCTGGATCGCGTTGTGGACGGACTAGATCTTGGGGATGACTTTCGGCGTGCGCCGGTGAGTGATGTGCCGACTCTGTTGTTGACCGGCACCCTCGACGGCAGAACTTATGTGGAGGGACAGCGGGAGGCGACGGCGGGTTTGTCCAATCTCACCCAGGTCACGGTGGTCAACGGAGGCCATAATCTGTTTATGCTGTCGCCGGAGGTGACTGAGGTGATCGGGACGTTTCTGAGCGGGGAGGAGGTTCGGCGTACAGAGATTATAGTACCGCTTCCTTCTTTCATAAAATAACAAGCGGGGCGTTAGTCCTCACTGATGCGGGAGACCCGCGCCAGTGAGGGAGATGCAGTGCTTATAACGGAGTGACTTTGGCCCGGCCGCGCTGAATGCTGCCCCGGCTTTCGATTCTATCGAACCAGGCTTTCGCATGGGGAAAATCATTCCAGGAAAAATCCAGATGCTCTACCTGTTCAATATAGGCAAAGGCGAAAAGATCTGCGATCGTCAGTTGATCACCGCAAAGATAAGTATGTTCCGCGAGATGTGTGTCGACAATTGCCATCTGGGTTAAGGCGAATTTTCGAGCTTCGGCGCATTTTTCCATATTAGGCTCGCCCATTTGAGCCTTTACCTTGATGACGTTTTCAAAATATTGCGTGTTGAGCCAATGCCCGAGATGAACGCTGAAGAAGTCCATCCATTGATCAACCTTGGCGCGGTCCATGGGATCGGCGGGATAGCTGTCGGAGCCTGCAGCGTTGGCGAGGTAACGGCAGATGGCCCCGGATTCGAACAGGCTCTCATCCCCAACCTGCAGCACGGGAACTTTGCCGACAGGGTTCAGTTTCAGGAAATCGTCCTGGCGTTGCTCGCCTTTGAATAAATCTACCAGATGAAAATCATAGTCCGTACCCAGCTCTTCCAGAGTATAGAGGCATTTAAGAGTGTTCTGAGTGTAAAATCCAAATAAACGGGTCATAGTGCGGCTTCCTATAGATTAGCTTGTGTTTTGCAAGTAAAATAAGGATAACAGGTTACTTGTATAAAACAAGTGAAAAAAGTAGACTATTTTCATGGACCAAAAAAGACGCTCTTATTGCCCCGTGACGTTTGCCCTAGATGTGATTGGCGACAAATGGAGTCTGCTTATCTTGCGGGATATCCTGCTGATGGAGAAGCGATTCTATCATGAGTTCGCCCAGTCAAAGGAAGGTATTTCGACCAATATCCTGGCCAACAGACTGAGCCGGCTGGAAGGGGCTGGCATTGTGACAAAGGAAAGAGACAGCGCGGATAAAAAACGTTTTATCTATCGACCCACGGAAAAGGGGCTGGATCTTCTGCCGGTGGTGATGGCGATGGTGCAATGGAGCCTCAAATATGACCCGGACACCAAGGTTCCGCAAAGTCGAATGGACGAAATGAATCAGGACCTGATCGGCTATATGGCGCAGATCAGGTCCCGGTTTCAGGAATAGCGCGGGTCGGCGCCTATTTTTTTCGCCAGTTGGCGAGGATCGCCTGTGCTTCATCCTTGTCTGCAAAATTCTTGCGTGACGCCAGGGCCTCGGTCAGAAGTTTACGGGCTTCGCTGCGGCGGTTGAGCTTGTCGAGCGTGATGGCCAGATGATATTTAATTTCCGGGTCGCTGAAATGCAGGACCATGGCCTTGCGCAGCAGCGGCAGCGCCGCCTCCGGGTTATCAAGCCGGGTTTCGATCCAGGCGAGCGTATCCATGATATTGGCGTTGTCTGGCATCAGTTCATGGGCCTTGCGGGCATATTCAAGGGCCTTGTCTTTCGTCCCGGCGAGAAAATGAATATTGGCGGCATTATTCAGGACCACCGGCATATCGGGATTGTCCTGGACCAGTTTTTCATGAAATACGACAGCCGTGTCTATTTGACCTGCCCGTCGGTAGGCGGCTCCCAGGCTGAGCGCAGAGCGGATATCTTCGGGGTATTTCTGATACCAGTCTTCGAGAACACGAATGGCTTCCTTGTCGTCACCAAGTCCGGCATGGGCTTTATATAATCCCATGATAGCCACAGGATTGTCACCAATCCTGAGGGCGGCATGATATGCCTCCCGGGCCTGGGTATAGTTTTTCAACGCCAGATGCAAATCACCGGACAGAATATCCGCCGCCGGGCTGGTTTTTTCAGATAATTTGCGGACTTGTGCAATCATGGCAAAGCCGCTGGCCTTATTTTTGTCCTCTATGGCCATGCGGATCAGGGCGATATAGGCGTCGATCAGGTTTTCATCCCAGACGATGGCTTTTTGCAGGTTTTTGGTTGCGGAGGCCCGGTCATTGATGCGCAATTGCGCCTTGGCCAGGGTCAGCAGCGCTTCACCGCGGTTGGTGTCGTAATCGACCGCGCGCTTCAGGCTTTCAATGGCGTCGGCGGGTTTGCCGGCCTGTTGATATAATTTACCCTGCAATTGATAGGCTTCGGCGCTTTCCGGGTTGCTGTCGATATATTCGGTGGTGGCAGCCAGAGAGGATTTGACGTCCTGGTTCATCAGGTAGCCCTGGACCAGATGCTGCAGAACGAGGAAATCCTTGCTGTTTACGGAATGGGCTTTCTTATACCAGAAGAGTGCATTCTTGCTGTCCTGCAAACCTTTATAAATATTGCCGAGTTCCAGCATCAGAACCGGGCTGTCGGGCAGGTCTTCCAGTTTTGTTTTCAGGCTGGAAATCGCCTGGGTCGTCTGGCCTTCGACCACATCCATGCGGGCCAGATGCAGCAGGCTGGTTAGATCATCCTTGTTCAGGGACTGGACCCGTTCATAGATTTCCCGCGCCTTTTTGTGGTTGCCGGCGAGCCCCATGGCGGTGCCATAAAGGTTGAGGAAATAGGTGTTGTCCGGTTCCTTCTCCAGCAGTTTTTCGGCGATTTCAACCGCTTTGGCGGTGTTGCCGGATTGTTGGTAGGCCTTGATCAGTAACAATTTCACATCACGGGACGAGAAATTATGTTCTTCGGCTTTCAGCAGATTGTTGATGGCGTCATCAAAGGACCCTGCCGCCATTTTCCCCCGCGCCAGATTGGTGAGACTTTCAGAGGAATCCGGCAACAGTTTGGTCACCCGTTCAAGGTAAATATTCGCCCGTTCCACATTGCCGATCTGGAGATAGGCCATGCCCAGCAGGGTCAGGATGGTCGGGTTGTTGGGTTGATCCCGGTTGGCGTCGGCAAGCACGGCATTGGCGGCGAGCGGCTTGCCCGCCTTGAGCTCAAGGGCGCCCAGCAGACGTTTGGCCCCGATGTCATTGCGTTCGATCTTGAGGTATTTATGCAGATTATCACGGGCCTCGTCTATATTGCCAAACTGAAAGTTGGTCAGGCCGGAGAGATAATAATAGGTCGGGTTGGCTTCCATGACTTCTGGCGGCACGGCCCGCAGGATATTGATCACTTCGGTCATGGTGCTGCTTGAAGTGGCATAATCTCCCTGAGCGGCATTGATAATAGCCTTGAGGTATTTGGCCCGGGGTTCGCGCGGGATGAGATCGAGAATGAAATTCACGTCTTTTTCCGCGTCGTCAAAATTCTTGGCGTCGATCAGCAGGGCCGCGCGGGTCAGGCGGATCAGAACATTTTTATTGTCAAGCGCCATGGCTTCGTTGATGGCGCTCATCGCCTCATCGCGGAAACCGCGCAGTTTATAAATCTTGGCTTTCAGTATCCAGCTGTTGGCGTGGCTGGCGTCGAGCGCCAGGGCGGCATCGACATATTGCATGGCCTCGGCGAAATTCTTGTGCACGGCGGCCACCTGGGCCAGTCCCAGTTGCGCCTGATAAAGATAAGGATTGCGGGCCAGGGCGGCTTCGAAATTCTGTTTGGCGTTGGCGAGTTTCTTGTTGGCGAAATAGGCCCGGCCGCGCAGATAGGAGATGTCCGCCTCGACGCTATTGTCGCGGTTGCCATTGCGGATGACATCAAGAAGATAGTCGTTCTTTCCTTGCAAAATATAGGCGTGCCCGAACAGCACCACCAGCCGGTCTTCGTCGGCCCCGCGTTCCTGGGCGTAATTAAGTTCAATCTCGGCCCCGGCGCCGTCACCGTTGCTGATCAGAATTTCAGCCATAAGGATGCGGGATGGCAGATGTCCGGGGTAAGCCTGAAGCGCATTCTTCAAATGAATGGCGGCGGCGGCTGTCTCGCCGGAATGAAATTTAATCCGCGCCTTTTCATAAGACTGTTCGGCCTGTCTGGGTTGGAGCGTGGTCTGAGCCACGGCGGCTGCCGGGTTGGAGGCCGCGGCGAGGATGACGCCACTACACAGGGCGGTATAGCCCATTGTCCGCAGACGTTTCATCCAGCGCGCGCCAGAGTCACGGTTGTGTGAATGGGGTACTTCAGTCTTCTGCATTCTATGCCTTTCCAGCGCTGTTGGCGCGTGCATTTTCTTGTCGTGTTACAGGAACGGTCCTGTGGTTTTTCCTCTTGCTGACGGATCATACAGGCAAATATGTTACAAAATATCTAACGTTTGACAATCAGGAATAATTTTTTAAGGAGGTGAGGGAGCTTTAAAAATAAGGCTGCAGGTTGTCTCATTTTGAAACAAGTCGCGTTAAAACTGTCAGGAATCTTTACAATAACTTGAACCTTCCCCTAATTTATATTTCTAAGTCATTGATATTAAACATTATGGATTCTTTGGCATGGAAATTGCTAGGTTGCTGTCATGTAAAATGAATCCCGGCGACCTGGTATTGTATAGGACGCCCAATGAAACAGGCGGAATTAATGACCTTAAAGAAACTGTATTTAGTGGCAAGTCTGCTGGCGGCAGGAGTGATGTCGGCAGAGGCAAGTGAGATTATTGAAGATAATTATATCGGCAGAGGAAATTCTCATGATGTAATTGGGGGCTCTGATTTTGATGTTTCCCAGATGACGGTATCGCGCAACGCTGCAGGTATTATGACCGTGCGGATTGATACGAAGTTTGTTGATATTAACGGTGTGAGCCAGAATGATGGTCGCTACTATTATGGCGATTTGTTCATGAGTACAGGCGGGTGGAATCCAAGTGGCACATTAGGAAACAAATATGCCTATGATAATGCTTACCGCAACGATACGCCGTGGGATTATGTTTATGACCTGAATGGCGCCCGCTATGATTCGGGCAGTTTCACGAACACCACAGACGCGCGTCTTATGAAACTGAAAAATGATTTTGACCCAGTGGATGATACTACATTTGGTAATGTCCGCGCCGGCCACATGTATTTGGCGGATAATTCAGCTTTTGACAGCACCGTCGGCGGGGGCAGTGTTGAGGCCAACAGAGGTGGCAATTTCCTGGAATTTGTTTTTGATGTTTCCGGCACCGACCTGGCCAGTGCCGAACAGATCGCCTTTCACTGGACCATGTCCTGCGCCAATGACATCATTGAGGGCATGGCGAGTTTCACCCCGACAGAAACACCGGAGCCTGCGGCTTTGGGTCTGTTGGGTCTGGGTCTTTTTGGAATGGGGGTATCCCGGCGGCGCAGAAAGGCCGCATAATATAATATAAACGGGACACTTAAAATAATGGCCTCCGGTTTTCCGGGGGCTTTTTTTTGTGGGGTGTCGTTTTGTGCGTGGAAATAGCGGGATTTAGGTAAAATTTTAGCAAAAGATTCATACAACTTTTAATCTTCATTGTCATAAAGGGCCCATGACACGGATGAGCATGCGGACCATATGCTGAATATGAGGGCAGTTCCCGGAAAAGACAATGAAGAAGGAAAAGGGAATGAATTCCCATGTTTGATAAAAAAGTAATCGCTATTCTCGGCCTGTTGGCAACCATCAGTTTGCCGGCTCTTGGATCTGATATTATTATCGATAATGCGCCGGGCAGTGCCAACGGCAACGGCGGGGCCTTTTCCTATATCGGTGACGGGAACGCCAACGATCACATTGGCGGGTCCAATTTCGATGTATACAACATGACCGTCAACCGCAGTGATGCCGGCCTGATGACCGTGCGGATCAATACGGCCTTTGTCGATGTTAATGGTGTGCGTCAGAACAGCGGTCGTTACTATTATGGCGACTTGTTCATGAGCACCAGCGGCTGGAACCCAACGGGGAATGCCGCCGATGGATACCAGCAGGATGACGCCTTTGACACCGGCACCCGCTGGGACCATGTCTACAGCCTGGATCAGGTGCGGGGCAATACCGGATCTTTTCTTGACAGCACGGGGGGGACGTTGGCGGCATTGGCCGATTATG